>JBOFMS010000102.1:0-8403 GCA_051658505.1 Bacteroidales bacterium
GTATTTACGTTATAGACCCTAGTGAAGATCGCTTACACTTGGTTGAGGCAAATACTGATGTGGTTACAGTTGTGGGTAGCACTACCTCTTTTGAGGTGCTTGCCGAGGCGGATGTGGCGAAGGCAGATTTGCTAATTGCGGTTACCCCTAGTGAAGATACCAACATTGTAACTTGCATGTTGGGTAAAAAAATGGGGGCAAAGCAAACCATTTCTCGTGTTGACCATAATGAATATCTTGAACCTGAAAATCGAAATACCTTTGTCAAGGCAGGTATCGATAATATGTTTTACCCCGAAAAGATTGCTGCTGCAGAGATTGTGAACCTACTGAGCCAGACCAGTTCATCTGAATATATTGAGTTTGGCAATGGTAAGTTGGTAATGATGGTATTTCGCCTAGATGAGGATGCTCCTATCGTGGGGAAAACTGTTCTTGAGGCAACAACGGATTACAAAAATCTTGAGTATCGTGTTATTGCTATCAATCGTAATGATAAAACGATTATTCCAAGGAGGTTTGATGAGTTTCAAGCGGGTGACCAACTACATGTTATAACCACGAGAGAGGGAATGAAGGAAATGCTTGAATTATCTGGGAAAGAAAATATTGATGTGCACAATTTGATGATTTTGGGAGGAAGTCGTGTTGGTACAAAGGTAGCCGAGCAACTTGAACGGCGAGTTAACATAAAAATTATAGAACAAAACAAAGAGCATTGTTATAAACTTGCAGAGCGATTTCAAAATGCCATGATAATAAACGGAGATGGACGGAATGCAGAATTGCTTGTTGATGAGGGCGTTAATAAAACAGATGCTTTTGTAGCACTTACAGGGAGTGCTGAAACGAATATTTTATCTTGTCTTTTGGCAAAGCAAATGGGTGTACAGCGCACGATTGCCGAAGTTGAAAATTTAGACTATATACAACTTGCGGAAAGCATTGGTATTGATACTATTATTAATAAAAAATTAATTACTGCAGGGCATATTTTTAAGTTTACGAGTGGCGATATTCATGGTGTAAAGCATCTTACAGGTTCAGATGCAGAGGTGTTTGAGTTTGTTGCTAAGGTAGGTTGTAAGGCAAGCAAAATGGCAATTAAAGATTTAGAATTTCCAAAAAATGCTATTATTGGAGGCATTGTACGTGGAGGGAAAGGAATTATTGCCACAGGACTTACCGAGGTTCAAGAGCATGACCTTGTTGTCGTTTTTGCTCTTGATGTTGATACGGTTCAACTAAGGGAGTACTTTAGATAGCACATTTATTTACCATAAATGTAAAAAGCGTCAACGATTATCGTTAACGCTTTTTTTGTGCCCAGGACAAGACTCGAACTTGCACAGCCTTGCGACCGCCACCCCCTCAAGGTGGTGCGTCTACCAATTTCGCCACCTGGGCAGTAGTACGGCTGCAAAATTACAAAAAAATATGAGAAAAGTTATTCTTTGGAAAAAATATGATAGTCAACTATCCCCTGAATAGGATACTGTAAAAAACGAATTTCTGTAATGCCTCGTTTTTGTGCTATACTACGTATTTCATTTGCAAATAAAAAAGCAACAGAGCCCACAAAGCCAAGAGGATACTCAGATGCCTTATACAAACCTGTAACATGATACGCAAAAAAAGTGTCGAATGCTTGCAGTAGTAAGTTTTGAATAAAATCATGCTCTTGAAACTTTATATAAGTAGAGAGAAATGATGATAGATAGGCTACAGGCAATGATTGGTGATAAACATTATGCAATACTGTCTCTTTAGTGACGCCTTGTACAGTAAGGTGCTGTGCAATACTTGCAGGTAATTGATGATGAAAAAAGGCTTGCAAAAGTTTGCGGCCTAAATCTGTGGCACTTCCTTCATCTCCTAAAATATAGCCGAGCGCATTTGAACTTTTGGTAATTACATTTCCATCATATGTGCCACAAATGCTACCTGTGCCTAATATTGCGACACAACCCGCTTGCTTGCTAAATAGTGCGCGAGCAGCCCCTAAAAAATCAGAGAGGATTTCAATGCGCTTGATGGAGGGGAAGATGTCTGAAAAGTATTTTTCGAATAGTTTGTTTGTTGCGGTATTATTGCAGCCCGCACCATAAAAATATATGTTTTCTACAGGCAGATGCAAAATCTCGATGGGCGTGCGCTCTCGAAGAACATTAAGCAGTATACTTTGCTCAATGTGAAGCGGGTTAATGCCTTTGCCTACAAATAAATATTTTTGATTGGTAGGAGTTATCAAACACCAATCAGCCTTAGTCGCTCCGCTATCAACACATAATGTCAAAACTTGCAGAAGGAATTAGTTGTTTTGAACCTTTGTGCGATATTGAGTACTTACAGTGCCTTTACTTATCTTACTCAACTTTGCTTTAAGTAACTGTTTGCGTATTGGGGATAACTTTTCTATAAAGTTTTTTCCCTCCAAATGGTCGTACTCATGCTGAATAACGCGAGCTATAATACCATCAAACCACGTTTGATGTTCTGTAAAGTGTTCATCGCAATATTTAAGAAGTACTTTTTTCTTGCGCTTCACATCTTCGTGAATTTTAGGGACACTCAAACAACCCTCGCTATATGCCCATTCATCACCTTCCTCTTCAATGATGCTCGGATTAATAAAAACTTGCTTAAAATCTTTTGTTTCGGGATACTCCTCAGACATAGCACTTGCGTCTATAATGAATACCCGAATGTTTTTCCCCACTTGTGGAGCAGCCAATCCCACACCATCGGCATTATACATGGTTTCCCACATATTGCTCAAAAACTCGTCAAGATTAGGGTACTTTTCAGTAATCTCTTCAGAAACCTTACGTAAGACAGTCGACCCATATAAATAGATAGGCAGCAGCATTTTTTGACAAAAAGAAAATGTTAAGGCGCAAAGGTATGGAATTTGAAGACTCGCTCCAAATGTCCTTTTAAAATGCTTGCATATTGCTATATTTTATTCTAAATTTGCACTTTGTGGATTGTGGTTAATGTTGGCTGCAGAAATACTTAAAATCAATGTGTTACATGCGATTCATTCTTTTTTTAATTTTCAGTTTTTTTTGTGCATTGAGAACAATGGCTGCCATTTACTATGTTAGTCCAAGTGGTTCTGACGTTAACGATGGACTTTCATGGGGTAGAGCAAAAAAAAATATTCAAACAGCAATCAATTTTGCAGTTAATAATTATCCTAGTGAAGTTTGGATAGCAGCAGGGAGTTATAATCTTTCTGAACCTATTGTAATGGCAGAGGGGATAAACGTATATGGAGGTTTTCTTGGCACCGAGCAGTCCCTTGCAGAACGCCCTCGCATTGTGTTAGGTGATACAACACGTGCTAATCTTACAAAGATAAGTGGATTGAGAGCAACAGCATTATTGATGCAACTTGAAGCATTTAGTGTTGCAACGATATGGAATGGCATCTCATTTATTCGAGGAAAATCATTTACTCACGGTGGTGCGGTATCTATACAGAATGGAGGTGAACTGCAATATTGCAATGTAATGTATAATGAGGCACAGGGAATGGGTGGTGGAGTTGCAGCTATAAATGGAGCAAAAGTGTCTAATTGTTATATTGCACATAATAAATCGATAGAAGGAGGGGGAGGTCTCTACCTTATTTCGGCAGATGTGTCAAATACTAATTTCTTTAAAAATCAAGCAACGCGTCATGGTGGCGGAGTCTACTCGCCCTACAAGGGAGTAATACAAAGATGTAGTTTTTTTGAAAATTCAACAAATGCTAATGGTGGAGGGATATATGCCACAAATAATAGTTGGGTTGCACGCTCTATGTTTTCTAATAATTTTGCTGCGCAGGGATATGGTGGAGGTATGTTTGGAGAGGGCGTTGTGAGTTTTTTGCAGGACACAATAACGGCTAATATTGCACGTTATGGAGCAGGTATATATTTGTCAGAAGGTGTAGTTGTAGATAGTTGTCGGATTGCTCAGAATAATGCTTCCGCTGATGCAGGTGGAGCATTTGCAGATAATGGAGGAGTCATAAGAAATAGTTTTATTGAGAATAACTCTTCTAATGGTAGAGGAGCTGGAGTATTTGCTCAAAGAGGAAATTTTGATCTTGTAAATACTATTGTAAGCGGCAATAGAGCAGGAGGAGATGGAGGAGGCATATATTCTCAGAATAAGGGATATATTGCAAAAACGACTGTTTCTGGAAATCGGAGTGCTGCAAATGGAGGAGGTGCATTTTTGTACCAAGGTGCTTTGTGTGATTCAAGCGTGTTTAGTGGAAATTCTGGTGCTTTTGGAGGAGGTTTATACTGTGCTTCATCAATCTTAACTAATTGCGATATTTTTGATAATAGAGCAACTTCAAGTGGAGGAGCTGTTTATGTATTAGACCTATCCACGGTACGGCAGTGTACGCTGCGCTCGAATACAGCGCAACAAGAAGGAGGAGCAATCTATGCTGGCAATAACAATCTTCTTGATCGACTTTATGTTACAAATAATAGTTCTCAAGGTAATGGAGGAGGACTGTTTTTGAGGCAAGATAATACTGCAACAAATCTTGTGGTCGCCAATAATCAGGCATTAAATGGTGGCGGAGTATATGTGCAATTTGAGAATGTTATTGTTGGAGCAACCATTGTGCGGAATAGTGCAGGTAGTGGTGGTGGGATAACATTACTGTCAGATGGGCAACTTACCAATAGTATTATTTGGGGTAATTCAGGAGGGCAAGTGCAAAAAATGGGTAATGTTACTGAAACCTATTGTGCTATAGAGAACTTAACAGTAGTTGCTTATAATAATGTTCAGTTGAGTCAGTTAAATGAAAATACTTTTGATACACTCTTGAATGCTCCTTATTTTGTAAAGCCGACAACACTTTCAGGGACTACTGCAGATGGACTTGCTGCAGATTGGCGACTACAACAAAGATCTACCTGTATTGATAAGGGGAATAATGGAGCGATTGTAGTTACTGCAAGGCGAGATTTAGTTGGCAATCCCCGAGTTTTTAATTATGGCATTGTTGATATAGGGGCTTATGAGTGGGTTACTGATGGATATACTGGCATAACATCATTGAAGCAGAAAGAGGAAATTCGTGTTTACCCAAATCCAGCAAAAGATATAATAACCATAAATGCCTCATTTGATGTGCAGCGAGTGTTGGCATATAGTGTCGTGGGCGTGTTGTTGTATGAGTTTAATACAGTAAACAACAATATGATTGATGTGGGAAGGTTGCCAAAAGGTATAATACTATTGCGTATTGATGGGCAACGTAAAACTGCTGTTGCTCGTTTGATAAAGCAATAAAGTTTGGCTGCTAAATTAATATTGCTCTTTGAGCTTAGCAGGATAATAAAGCCAAAAGTAAAGGCTTGATAACAGAGAGGTGTCGTTGTTAGGAGTCGTTATGTTGCATTGATAAGTTTGAGAAGTTCTTGTACTGCTTGTGACTGCTCTATGTTTTTTTGGATGCACTCTTTGCCCTTGTATAGCGACACTTTTCCTACCCCTGAACCCACATAGCCATAGTCTGCATCAGCCATTTCACCTACTCCATTAACGATACAGCCCATTACTGCAATTTTTAATCCCTTTAAATGTGAGGTGTGTTGCTTAACTTCTTGTAAAATCTTTTGCAGATCAAATAAAGTGCGTCCACAACCAGGGCAAGCAATGTACTCAGTTTTAGAAAAACGCACTCGTGCTGCTTGTAAGATTGTTAAACAATTTCGCACCTCATCAACAGTTTGCATGCGATGTGCAATATGGGATTGTTTGTTGTCATTACTTGAAGTTTGTAAATGTTTTTCAGCCTCCATTTGAATAGATTGTAGGCTTGAGAGCATAATGCCATCTCCAAATCCATCAATGAGTAATGCTCCAAAGTCTGCAGCAGCATAAAGTTGTAGGGCTTCATAGTCAGTTGTATTGTAAGCAAAATGCAGTAAAACAGGATTCTGTACCTGATTGTATTGTAACTGCTCAAAGAAATGTCTTATTGCATACAAATTTACTTCCTCTTTTTGTTCAAGTAAGAGTAAAATATTGGGATTCTCTTTAAGAAAAAGTAGCGTGTCTGCACTTAAGGAATCTGGCGTACAAGTGAAAATATACTCGTCTTCATCAGATAAAATATTTAGCCCCTCAAGTGCAAATGCATCACAGACTGCAGAACCAATATAGATAGCATCGGGGGTATTATCTTTTGCCTGCCAGATATTGTCTTTAAGCACAAAGCCTAATGCCTCAATTTGAGAAACTTCTATTTTAGGGTAGTTTGATAAGTTTGCCACTATCCCGACTCTATGCTTGCCACCTATACAGGCAGAGATAGCAACTTGAGTGCTGCGTTTTTGGAAGGTTGTTATACAAGAGAAAACTGATTCTGCTGGTAATTGATAGAGTTTATTGTAAAAGTGTGCAAGTAGTTTTTGAGCAATAGGTATTTCGTTTTGAGGAGGTTCTGTTAGTGAAATACGAAAAGTATTTCCTATGCCATCAGCAAGTAGAGTACCTATGCCTACTGCAGACTTTATTCGCCCATCTTCGCCTTCGCCAGCTTCGGTAACGCCTAAGTGTAGAGGGAAATTCATGCCCTCCTTATTCATTGTTTGTGCCAATAGACGTGTTGCATATACCATTATTCTGGTATTACTTGACTTCATAGAAATAACTACATTTGTAAAGTTTTTAAGTTTACAAATGCGTAAATATTCCATTGCCGACTCCACCATGCCTTCGGGGGTGTCGCCATATTTTTTTAGTATTCGTGCACTTAATGAACCGTGATTAACTCCAATGCGCAATGCAGTTTTGTGTTGTTTGCAGGTGTGAAGTAGATTATAAAAATCCTTCCTTAATCGTTCGTTAGATTCATCATTTTCTGCATCTCGTTCGGAAAAATTACCAGGGTTAATGCGTACTTTTTCCACATATTGTGCTGCCACAAGTGCAGCTTTGGGCTGAAAGTGAATATCTGCGACTAAAGGGATAGTATAGCCTTGACTCTTTAACTTTTGCTTAATTTCTTGCAATGCCTCTGCCTCTCGCACACCCTGTGCTGTGATGCGCACAAAATCTGCACCAGCATCTGCAATTTGGATACATTGTAGTACAGTTGCCTCGACATCAAGTGTATTGCTTGTAGTCATTGATTGTAAGCGAATTGGATACTCTCCGCCTAGTGGAGTATTCCCAATTTGCATATCACAGGTTAATTCTCTAAATATTTTGTGAGATGGCATTTTTTAATTTTGCTGTTGACCTAATTTATATGCCACGGAAAATCCTATTGTAATTTGCATTGGCATTGATTCGTAAAGGTTAATAGTGGGACGAAATAAATAAGATAGACCTGCAGTATAACGAGCATCAAGTGTAAAGTCTATTTTTGAATAAGCAAGAGCAAATCCTAATCCTCCACCTATACCATACTCAAATCTACGGAGATTGTCATCGTCAAATTTGTATGTTTCTGTAATTCCACTCATGGTATATTGTTCCGTGTTTTTTAGCGAGACGGCTCCATAACAAAGTCCTGTAACTACAATCTGAAACCTTTTGATAATAGGTACACGTGCTTGCATCATAAAAGGGAACTCTAGGAGATGAGACTTGCGGAGAATAGGGACATCGCCTTCAAGGCGGTATGCGCGTTGGTTATATCCGAGTTCTGCCCCAAAATTCATAAAGCGTTCGTAATCTTGTGACGATTCATTGTGGTAGCGATAAGTAATGGCAAAATTCACTGGAGAAATTTCAGGGCGTTGATTGATAGACGGTGTAAAGTAGACAAGTGATATTCCTGCTCCATACCTTACGCCTAATTGAGTTTCAGCAAAACTGATAACAGAACAAAAGGTTAATAATGAAAAAAGGAGGTGTTTTATGCGCACTACTCTTCAGGAAATATAGTTTTCAAATCAACTTTTAACTCTAACTCCCAACCCATTTTAAGTGAAAACTCAAAATTTTCATCACTATTTTTCAAAAAAACAGCATATTCTGGCTGAATTTGCTTGAAATAATTGCCTGTATCCCATTTCCCATTTGCATTGTCATCTTTTATAATGCGAATAGAGTAATTGCCTGGAGTGATGTAGGGTATTTCGAGTTTTTTATTTTTGGCTATCAGTTTTTCTTGAAAAAGTTTTTTACCCTCAACATCCGTTAATTGAATAATATATTGCCCTGTAACATTCGCAAAATCTATAAAAATTACGGATAAGTCATCGGGGTTTACGCTTGTAAAAATGCCGTCTATTGTATCGGTTGTTTGCTGATATATATCAACAAATGCCTCTGGGAAAAAACTATAGCGATACAAGGTGTTTTCTTTCCATGCAGCCTCTACAACATATCTTCGTATTTGTAAAGAATCTTTTTGTAAGGCAAATTTTA
>JBOFMS010000103.1:0-8074 GCA_051658505.1 Bacteroidales bacterium
AGTCCATGTAAGACGAATTGTATTTGTGCATTCATCTATTCGTGCAGAACGAATTTGCATGGTTCGAAAAGGATTCGTAAAAAGAGGAAAGTCTAAGGGATTTTTAGGTTCTAATCGAACTGCAAAAGCTCTTGGAGAACAGCAGTTTGGTCGAGAGTCATTATACCTCGTCTGATAAGATGGAATGCTATCAAATACGTCTAGAGTAAGATTCTGGAGGGCATCCTCTGTAACCTCAAGCAACTGCACTTTGCGAATTTGAGAAGTGTCTTCAGGATTAGGATACTGCCACTGCAGGGAAAACCTTTGATTTACAGGATCAACATTTGCAGAACGAAAATACACATCAATCGCTAGCAACCTAAATACTGCTAAATAGTATAATGAAAAAAGAATGAGCCTCTTTAGCATCAGTTTAGCCAACTACAACTGTACTTACCTCACTCGATTGAAGATACTGCTGTGCTAATACTCGCAGGTCTTTTGGAGTAATGCTCTTTATAGTATCAAACAAATGATGCGGGTAACTATACGGCAAATTATGCGTTAGATTGTGCAGGAGTGTATCTGCTAAACACCATGCGCCATCAAGGCTTCGTAAAAGTTCGCCACATAAATAATTCTGCACCAATTCAAATTCCTGTTCGGGGATACACTCAGAACATAACTTTTGCAACTCCGCATTTATCTCACTCACAGCATTTACTACGGAATCTTTACGCACTTCGGCACCAATAGTTAAATGCGCTGCATAGCGATAACTGATAAGCCCCGAAAAAACGCCATAGGTATATCCCTTATCCTCCCTAAGATTACGCATAAGGCGTGACCCAAAATAGCCTCCCAAAACAACACTCAAAATATGCATGCCCGCATAATTTACATCACTTTGGAGCATCATCGGCTTTCCAATTCTTATTGCACTTTGCACCGCTTTTACTATGGGCTTTGCAAGATTTTTAGGAACATAGTTAGACGGAAAGTTTTTAGATTGCTGTTTTTTTGTTCCAGTAGGAATTTTTTGTAAAAGTGCTGATGCAAGCGCCACCTCATCCTCTCCAACATTACCAGAAAGCACAGCACAACATCCATTCGCAGTATAGTTTTGCAAATAAAAATCATGCAAGAGTTGAGGGTTAAGTTGCCTAAAATCCTCAGGATCAGCATAAATTCCATAAGGTGAATTAGCATAAATAACCTGTGCAAAATCTCGCTGTGCAAGATAAGCCACTCTCTCTTGCTCTATTCGAAGTTGCTGCTCTCGTTTAGTACAATAAACACCCAATTCTTTTTTTGAAAAAATGGGATTAAGCATAACCTCCTCTAGCATTTGCAATGTCTTTGCAAAATGCTTCTTGAGGCTATAAACAGTTAACACAACTACATCTTTCTCTGGAGAACACTCATAACTTGAGCCTAAAAAATCAAATTGCTCTGCAATTTGTGCTGCTGTAAAGTGTTTTGTTCCCTCACTCAATAATGCTAGTGTTGCTGTTGCAACTAATTTTTGCGGCTGCAAACAAGTACCTGCTTCAAAAAGTATTGAGACCCTTACAACTTCTGGACTACCGGATTTAATAGCATGCAATTTCACTCCATTACTAAGGCATAAAGTTTGCGTTTCAATTTCAGGCAAACTGCTTGGCAACATAATTTTAGGAGACACAGTATACATTACACTCACAAATTATAATTGGTTCATAATCTGGGTTTGTACATCAATAGACTCATCATGTAACATCTGTAAGAATTGTTTGATGAATTCTGGGTTCAAACCAAGTGCCATTCCTAAACCTGCACGCTTTGCTAAAATGTGCTCCCAGCGTTCACGCTGAAGCACCAAAATATTGTTATTCCTTTTATATATGCCGATTTTTCGAGATAGTTCCATTCGCTCTGCTAAAGCTCGAAAAATTGCAGCATCAATACGGTCAATCTGTCCTCGATATTTATCAAGTTCTGTGCGTAACTCTTGCCTGTCAGGATTTAGTTCTCGCAACTGCAAGGCTTGTATCATTTGAATAAATGCATGAGGATCAATTTGCTGCTCTGCATCACTTTTAGCCTCGCAAGGATTATTATGTACCTCAACCATTAATCCATCCATATCTATATCTAAGGCTTTTTGTGCCACCAAAGGCACAAGTGATCGTTTTCCTGCAATATGACTAGGATCTGCCACAATAGGAAGTTGTGGACATAGGCGTTTTAATTCAATAGCAACATTCCACATTGGTTCATTACGATACACACTTTTTTCAAAAGCAGAGAATCCTCGATGAATTGCTCCAATTTTAGTTATCCCTGCTCGGTTAATTCGTTCCAATGCACCCATCCAAAGTTGCAAGTCAGGATTTACTGGATTTTTAACTAACACCGCAATATTTGTCCCCTTTATTGCATTGGCTATTTCTTGTACCGAAAACGGATTTACAGATGTACGTGCTCCCACCCATAGTAGGTCTACTCCATACTTCAATGCCAGTTCAACGTGTTGCGTTGTCGCAACCTCGCAAGCGGTATGCAGTCCAGTTTCTTGCTTAACAAGTTGTAGCCACTTTAGTGCTTCCTCACCCACTCCCTCAAAAGCACCAGGGCGTGTGCGAGGCTTCCAAACCCCTGCTCTAAAATAACTCGTGCGCTGTGCTATGCTTAATTGATGAGCAATTGCGAGCATTTGCTCCTCACTCTCCGCACTACAAGGACCTGCAATTAAAAGAGGGAAGCGAGGGCTTTCTAAATGATTTTCAATAGGTACTATATCTAGGCTAAATCCCATTTCAGTAAAATTACAGTAAAACAATAGTGTCCAACAGCAACAACAATAAGTTTAATAGACTTCACAACCCAAACTTCCTACTATCAATACGTTCAGAAGTATAAGGTCCTTTACTTCGCGACACGCTCAAGCCATTTCACCATTGCAAACATCGCAATCATAGAAATAGCACAAACTACTACAAATACACCCCATGTTATAGAGATAGAAATGCGTTCATACATAATCGCGCCTAAAAACAGCGAAAAATTGCCTACGGCAGTAGCTCCCAACCAGCAACCTTGCATCAATCCTTGTAGATGCTTTGGAGCAACCTTTGAAACAAATGAAAGACCAAGAGGAGAAATAAATAGTTCTGCCACCGTAAGGATAAAATAAACCGCAAATAGCAACCATGGCGTTACACGCATTGCATCATTCAGCCCCCCCATCTCAATTACCTCTGAGAACAACGGTAGACCGATAGAGCCTATCATCATTACCACAAATGCTAAGGCAGCAATCCCCATACCAATACCAATCTTTTTAGGTGTTGACGGCTCTTTTCCTTTTTGGGCCAAACGCCCAAATAAAAACATTACTAAAGGCGTTAAAAAGACAACAATCACAGGATTAATGGCTTGAAATATCTCAGCTGACGTGAATAATGATCCTCCTAAGAAAGTGTAATCCTTTGCAAACATTGTCAATGTTAAGCCGTTTTGATGAAATGAGAACCAAAAGAAAATAACAACCCCAAACACGGCAAATAATGCCAAAATACGTTGCTTAATTTCTTTAGCATCCTCGATAATCTCTGCTTTAGTAAGAACCGCAGAATTTGGAACTACTTTTAACTGCGGATTTGGCAACACTCCCTTATAAATAAAAAAAATCACCAAAGATACCACCATCATCAAAATAGCAACAGAGAAAGCATAGTGAAAGCCTGTATTGAATGCCAACAAATAATTCTCAGCAAATGTTGCCATATCTGGAGTACTGTGCGAAACAGAGGAGGCTAGTTCAGTATAGCGTCCACTAAAAACATCATCACTCATAGTTCCATTTTTTGCTTGCCAGCAAAGGCCAGGAAGGTCTGAATTATACAAAAATCCTTGTGTTTTGATAAACATATTACGCACTTGCACTGCGACAAACGGAGCAAACATTGCGCCAATATTGATGAACATATAGAAAATTTGAAACCCCGAATCACGCTTATTTTTATATTGCTCATTGTCATAAAGTTGACCTACGAGTGCCTGTAAGTTACCCTTAAATAAGCCATTACCAAAGGCAATAACCAATAAAGCAATCAAAGCAATCCACTTAGAAGTAATCAGTGATGGTACCGATAAAAATACATACCCCAATGCCATTACAACAAGACCTGCCATTATGGCTCCTTTATAGTTGCGAGTGCGGTCGGCAATCAATCCTCCAACAAGTGCTAAAATATAAATTGCTCCATAAAAAACAGAGTATACCCCACCTGCTTCTTCACCAGACAAGCCAAATTTTGACATTAAAAATAGCGTCAAAATTGCCATCATTGTATAAAAGCCAAAACGCTCGCCCATATTAGCAAGAGCGGCTGCAAGTAAACCTTTGGGGTGATTTTTTAACATAGTGAATTATGTATTTAGTGAATGAATTTAGTCTTGCTTTCCTTCAACAAGTATCTCTTTATTGACTTTTTTTACTAAAGCCTGCAACACATTGCCAGGACCTAGTTCGATAAAATGACTAGCCCCATCAGCAATCATATTTTGGACAGTTTGCGTCCAACGCACAGGTGATGTAAGTTGAGCAATTAAGTTTTGCTTGATAGCCTCTGGAGTAATTTGAGGCATTGCATCTACGTTTTGATAGATAGGGCAAATTGGCACATTAAACTTTGTCGCAGCAATAGCTGCTTCTAGTTCAAGTTTGGCAGACTCCATAAGTGGAGAATGAAATGCTCCTCCCACATTAAGTTTCAATGCTCGCTTAGCACCTATGGCTGTTAACTTTTCACAAGCAACGTCTACACCTGCAATGCTACCCGAAATAACGAGTTGCCCATGGCAATTATAATTGGCTGCAACGACAACATCACTCACTTCCGCACAAACTTTTTCAACGACATCATCAGCCAAGCCAATGATGGCAGCCATTGTTGAGGGCTGTAATTCACAGGCTTTTTGCATGGCTTGTGCTCGTTGCGACACCAACTTTAAGCCATCTTCAAAACTCATTACTCCTACAGCAACAAGTGCCGAAAACTCGCCTAAAGAATGCCCTGCTACCATATCTGGACAAAAATCGGTTAGTGTTTTTGCTAAAATTACAGAGTGTAAAAATATGGCTGGTTGCGTTACCTTGGTTTGCTTTAAGTCCTCATCGACACCAGTAAACATGAGGTCTGTAATGCTAAATTCGAGAATTTCATTTGCTTGCTCAAACATTGCTCTTGCTTGTGAATAACTGTTATACAGATTCTTACCCATACCTATAAACTGCGCTCCTTGACCTGGAAAAACGTATGCTTTTTTCATCGTAATACTTTAAATTAAATAGCAAGGACAAAAATAGCATTTTTTTTTAAGTTAATCGAACAAATTCTTTTGTGAACTAACTCTCTCTCAATTTAATTCTTGAGTATTTGCGATTGCTGTTATTTTGTATAGTCGGTGTACGCTTTAGCATACTTCTTGAAATTGCACTACATGTTGAAAATAATACATAGTTTTGAAACCCACAGGAAAATATGGTTTTCAAAAAGACATTTATAAGTAAAAAATTCTATTAAGAATGTTTTTTCTTACATTTGTATGTCTATGAAGAGAAAATGAAAGTTTTTTTAACTATTGCTTTATTACTAATGGCCTGCAGTGTACTATATGCACAAAGCAAGAGAGTTGCAGTATACGTTACTGGAGGCCCAAGCAACTCTTGCAAAATATTATTAGACAGCAACTTAACTCCACTTACCTCAAAACAGAAAGAATACACTGCAACCAATCACACAATAATATTTCAGCGAAAGTTATACAAAGTGAAGGAATATAACGAAAAAATTGATAATAACTTACTAGTCCGTATTGGAAAGTGGGACACTGCAAATTACATATATGTGGGTATGGCGACTAAAAAAGCTTCAATAAACACTAGTTTGCCTCTATTAGATGTTGAAGCAAAAGAAATTACAAACCTAGGCAAACTACATTCCCCAAGCCAAGCAAACTCACAGGAATTATTTATAGTAATACAATCCTCCGTAAAAGAAAAATTTAATCCAAAACAAAATTCCCTCCACAAAGCAAATGATAAAAACGTTCGATTTAAAGCAAAAGGCATCGAATTTGAAATGGTGCTTGTGGAAGGCGGAACATTCTCAATGGGCTGCACTACCGAGCAAGGAACCGACTGTGACATGGACGAAAGACCCTCGCATCGAGTAACCTTGTCTGACTACTACATTGGCAAATATGAGGTAACACAAAGCCTTTGGTATAATGTTATGGAAGAAAATAATAGTTACTCCAAAGGGGAAGAACTACCAGTGGAAAATGTCAGTTGGGAAGAATGTATAAAGTTCACCCAGAAACTAAGTGAGATTGTGGGCAAAAATTTTCGTTTACCAACTGAGGCAGAATGGGAATTTGCTGCTCGTGGAGGGACTAAAAGCAAGGGCTATAAATATGCTGGCAGCAATAATGCTCGTGAAGTAGCTTGGTTTTGGGATAACTCCAACAAAACTTCTCGCAAAGTGGGAAGCGGAAAGCCCAATGAACTTGGCATTTACGACATGAGTGGCAATGTATATGAATGGTGTAGTGATTGGGCTGGTCTTTACTCAACACGAGCACAAACTAACCCTAAAGGTTCGCCAGTAGGCAACGAGCGCATATTACGAGGTGGAAGTTGGTATAGCCCTGAGGGGAACTGCCGTAATTCACTACGCTTTACAAATTCACCTGAAAACGCTTACCGCAATGGCGGACTTCGCCTTGCCTTGCCTAAATAAAATTTTATATTTTTAAAATGTAAATATTTATACGATTTCGCAGACCTGCATCTTTGCCTCACCCTGCTCAAATGAGCAGTGCAATATATCGCCAACGCTAATTTGCGCTGCATTTTTAACGAGTTTTCCCTCTTGACTATAAATAATTGAGTAGCCTCGTTTTAATATATTAATTGGATTAAGTAGGTTTAGCCTTATATATAATTGACTGACAAGAAAATCATTGTGAGCAAATTTATGTATGCAAATCTGTTCTAAATGCAAAGAGTAATCTCTATCAATGCAAATCTTTTGCAGTACTATGTTATGCAATGCAACCATCGACAGTCGCATTGTGCAGTTATCTAAATGCCTACACGCCTGCTCCATAATTTGCCGCCAAAAGCAAGCAATACTTTCCGAAAGTTGCCCAACATACTCTGCCTGTACCATAAACTTTTTTACTAAAAACTCTGCTGCTGCAGTTGGAGTTTTTAGCATTTCATGCGCTACCATATCTACCACACTTACATCACGATCATGACCAATACCCGTGATAATAGGCAGTGGAAATTGCGCAACATGACTCGCCAATATATAACTGTCAAAGCAGTTCAAATCGCTTTGCGCTCCCCCACCCCGAATAATTGCAACAACATCAAAATCATCTATTCTTTTTGCTACTTTATCTAAAGATTCAAGGATTGACATCTCAGCATCTTTACCCTGCATTACAGAAGCAAAGAGATGCGGAGAAAAAGCATATCCGTAGTTATTATCACATAGTTGCTGCATAAAATCACCATAACCCGCAGCAGTTTCAGATGAAATAATGGCAATGCGTTGCGGAAGTATAGACAAGGACAACTCTCGATTCATATTATACACTCCCTCTTGTTGCAACTTTGCAACATTTTGCTTACGCAACAAGGCGACCTCACCAACCGTGTAAGTGGGCTCAATATCCAATACATTGAGATGCAATCCATACAACTCATGATATTGAACTGCCACATTAAGCATTACCTTCATCCCTATAGTTAATGGCATTTTAGTACTAAGTTCAAAGTAAGGCTTAATCATACGATAGACGTTTGCCCAAATATTTGCACTTGCTTTCGCTTCAATATGCACATTATCTTTGCCTTTTTGCAGTAACTCAAGGTAACAATGTTCCGTTGCAGACACTCTCATTTCACTAATTTCGGCAACGATCCAAAATGTTTGAGGAATTGCCTCAATCGCACCCTTAATAACTGCCTGTAATTCTCGTAGTGATATAGATTTTTCAATGAACATATAGTGGAATCATTAAGAAGGAAATT
>JBOFMS010000104.1:0-4559 GCA_051658505.1 Bacteroidales bacterium
GTGAGAGGAGAGGTTTCAGGACGTGCACCAAAAGATTTACGAAAATTGATGTGGCTTGGAAATGGACATGACGACGTAATTGGTGAAAAAATGAGTATGGCAAATATGGGCGCAGAGGTAATTGCCTATAATGAAACTGCGCTTGGGGTTGCTGTTCCTCTTCTTGACAACCAACTTACAGTTGGGGGTAAAGTAAAGTATTTACGAGGGCTTGCCTATATCGACGGCAAGTTGGGAGAAAGTTCCTATTTACATACTGATAAGAGTAACTACAAAGTTACAGTAGGGCTTAATGCGGATATGTATATGTCTGGAGTACTTCTTAGTACTCCAGACGGTCAATTTTCCCTAGACAGCCTTTCTGGAAGCACTGGAACTTACGACCCTAGTTCAGGAGGTAACGGCTTTGGGTTTGATTTAGGGGCAGAGTGGAACGTGCCTATGGTTAAAGGTCTTACAGTGTCTGCGAGTGTACTCAATTTGGGAAGTAACATCAATTGGAAGGGTACAGAAATTAGATCTGTGGATAAAGATCAAAAAATAGAATTTGAGGGTATTGACCTAGAAGGCGGAGACAATTTTTTCAACTCACTACTTGATAGTATAGGTACCTTGTCAACAGTAGAGGCTAGCACCTCAAAAAAAAGAAGAGTAAAAATTCGTCCAACACTATATTTAGGAGCCTCTTATGATCTGCATAAATACGTTAATGTTGCTGCAGTGTATGGCTATCAGGGAGGAGCATATACCAATACTTCAATGTTTGCCTTATCAGCAAATGCGCAAAACTTTATGGTAAACCCCAGTATTGCATACAGTTATATCGGCGGAAAAAGCAACTTAGGTTTGGGTGCTGTATTTGGCAGAAGAGCACTCCAATTTCATTTAGTCATTGACAATATCTTAGCGTTGAACTATAAAAAGGCTAGATATGCTAACGCTCGCTTGGGATTAAACTTTTTATTTGGAAAAAGCAAACAAGAACGTTTGGAACTTGCAGGAACAAATGGTCTTTTAGTTCCAACACAAGTTGACTCGTCTATCAATACTCAAGAGAACGTGCTTAAGGAAACTCCAGAAATAGAACAAGAGAGAGTAGATCCTGCGTCGCTATCTACTGAGGAGGAAGACCCTGTTATATTAACACGATTTATGCCCTCAGAACCATCCACTCCAAAAGAGTCAACTGCTGCTATGACTGATAAGGAATTATTGCTAAAAAGAGCAATGGAAGAAGAAATTGAAGATCAAAAACGCAATATGCCTTAATACAGTTGTTTTTATGTATTTTGATAAATACAAAAATATGAAAAAAATACCCCTTATATTATTTGTTATTACCTCTTTGATAACAGCATGTTCCCAAAAAGACACGAAGTTAAATTGGGCACCAGAGTATGCTGTTCCTGTGAATAACTTCACACTCGATTTGAATAAGCATATTGATTTTGCTAATTTTTGCATACATTATTTCTATATGATTGATGCAAGAACACAAAACACTGCTCTTTTTCATGCCCTTAACAACTCAATACAAGACAGTGTAAAGAGGCGCTTGCCTGAATTTGTTCGCAATCAAGTAGATACCTTTTCATATCGAGTAAGTGCTAATTTGCCTATCTTAGATTATGCTGCGCCAATACTCCTCAGTACTTTATCCGAGAATTTACTAGCACAAGGTTCTGTAGCGACAGAAAATCTTTTAATCTACAATATATTAACATCCTTTCCCGATGAACTTCTATCTATTATCAAAGACTCTTTACAAAATATAAGTGTAAACTTTAAGGAAACCTTAGAACTTAATCTGGAAGATTTGACTGAAAATCTAGAAAATGTACTGCAATCTAGAGTGCTCATCAATATTGCAGCCCCGCTCAGTATACATGCAACAATATCAGCATATTTTCTTGACCCTGCAGGCATGATATTTGAAACTTTACTTTCAGATAACGAGCGACTTATGCCATTTCCTGATGGAAAAATGAACGTGGTTAGAACATACGATTATGATCAAACTAAACAAATTGCAGATGTACACAAAGTAAGCGTTGCAATACGATCTGACTCTATAGGCTTTGATATAGAGCAATTAAAAGACCTTAGTCAGCGAAAGATAGAAATGAGAATGGGCATTGCTCTAAAGGTCAACTTAGATAATACAATATAGTAAACTACCTGCAAGATACTAATGATAGTAAAAAAACGCATAGCACATCATATTAGCACAATAAGGCTAGCCTCTCTGCTAATAGTTTTACTGATGGTGACTCAATTTGTACAAGCGCAATACAATACAACGATGTATTTTATGCGGGATGTGCCTATGGTTAATAGTTTGAATCCTGCATTTCAACTTACAGAAGGACGTTGGTTTGTGGGACTTCCCGTCGTGTCCTCCATTCATGTGGGTGGAGCAGTAAGTGCGCGTGGTTTAAATATCAATCAACTTGCAAGTAATGGTGTGCCCCAAATTCGTAATATTGTAGAGCATTTTTCATCAATGGAAAGTGGCTATGGAACACTTGACCTTAATGTGCTGAATCTAGGGTTTATGTCAACTGAAAATACCTATTTCACCTTAGATGTTACCATAAAAGGGAGCTTTGAGGCAAGTATGCCAAGAGATTTGGCTAAGGTCATGTGGTATGGCAATCTACCCTATGCTGGGCAAACAATGTCGTTTGAAGGACTTGGAGAAAAAATGGATTTATATACCTCCATTGGAATAGGATTTTCTACAGATATTGTTAAAGACGTAATTACGATAGGTGCAAAGATAAAATACCTAATGGGCTTTGCATACAATGATATGTATCTAACCAAAAACTCATCTCTTTACACCGACCCAAATACTTGGGCAATTACTGCGGGATTAGCCCCTGAGATGAATTTTGCAGGATTGCCATTTAGCCTACCTCACGGAACTTTTGACTTACAAGACTTCGCCCTTGAGTCTAGAAACTACAGCCCTTCTATTGCAGGGCATGGTGCAGGTATTGATTTTGGTATTGAAATTAAAGGCGAACGATTTTCTGCCTCAGGAAGTGTTATAAATCTTGGTGCAATAAATTGGAAAAAGGCAAGTTATGCTGAGGCAATCAATGGAGGTAGCAGTATAACCTTTGATGGGATTTCTGTTGACCAAATTCCTACTGAAGAAAACAATAATGATATAATGGGGGAAATAACCGACACACTCATATCAGCAACAAAAATGCAGGGTGGATACCAGTATAATTTATTACGTTGGACTGATCCTACTATGATGTTTGGTATGTCATACATAATGCACGACCACTTTGTGGCAAATGCTTTAGCTTCGCTTACAATTAGTCGCTATAATACCCACCCTCTATTTGCAGTAGGCGTAAGTACACAAGGTTTTTTTGTGAATGGAACTCTATCGTACAGTTATGTTAATAAAGGCAGCAACTTAGGAGCAGGTATAGTAATGGGTGGCACTAGAACGAAGTTTCACTTGATTTGTGACAACATTCTAGCGTTAGATCTCCGTAGTGCTCGTCAAACAAGTCTTCGATTAGGATTAAGTTTATTGTTTGGAGACAGTGCAGAGACTGCGGAGAGAAAGAATAAGACAAAAACGATGAACTCAATCTTAGTTCCCTCAAACTCAAAGAAAAAGTCGAAAAAACCTCTAGGTCCACTTAATCCTGTGAGTCAATAATATTAAAGATTTTGTTACCTATATAATCTAAATCATCTTAAAAAGAATACAATTATGAAACCAACTTTACTTGTTTTAGCTGCTGGTATGGGCAGCCGATATGGTGGTCTTAAACAAATGGACAACGTAGGTCCAAGTGGCGAGACAATTATGGACTACTCCATTTTTGATGCTGCACGTGCCGGTTTTGGCAAAGTAGTTTTTGTAATTCGCAAAGATTTTGAAGAGGCATTTAGAGCTGTTTTCTCTAATCGCTTTGGCGATACTATAAAAGTTGAATTTGTTTTTCAAGCGATTGACAAAGTGCCACAAGGAGCAACTTATAACCCTGAACGCACAAAGCCTTGGGGTACAAACCATGCCGTAATGATGGCTTGTGATACAATTAACGAACCGTTTGGAGTTATCAATGCTGATGACTTTTATGGTAAAGAGTCATTTGAAATTCTTGCCAATTTTTTGATGGAAGCAAAGGACAAAAATAAATACAGTATGATAGGCTATCGATTGAATAATACTCTTTCAGAATCGGGATCAGTATCACGTGGAGTGTGCGAAACTGATAAAGAAGGGTATCTTGTTTCGGTAGTAGAACGCACACATATTGAAAATCACAATGGAGTACCTGCTTATAAAGATGACCTAGGGAACTTAGTGCGATTTAATGATCCCAATACTCCTGTATCAATGAATATGTGGGGTTTTACGAAGGAATATTTTGCACACTCGGATACTTCTTTCAAAACTTTTTTGGCAGAGCAAGGACAAAATGTAAAGTCAGAGTTTTTTATCCCTTATGTAATTGATAATTTAATTAAAAATAAAACTGCTAGCGTACAAGTGCTTGATACACCATCAAAGTGGTTTGGGG
>JBOFMS010000105.1:0-9958 GCA_051658505.1 Bacteroidales bacterium
AACAATTTTGATTACTGCAGAGGATGGCACAAATAAGGAATATACGATTTCGTTACTCTCACCGATTAAGGCAGAAGGCGCAGATATTAACGCAATTTCGTGGGGCACAATGTCCTCTGAATTTTCTTTCTATAAAAACCCAATTTATGACTCTGAGAATGGGGTTATAGAACTTCCAATCACAAGTGCAGATGCAGCATTTCCTCTATCAGTAAACTACAATAATATTTCATTAAGTGAGGGGGCTTCTATAACAATCCCTTCTCGCGGAAGTTTTATATTTAATAACTCCTCAGATGCTCGCACAATCACTGTAACCTCTGAAGCAGGAAATACAAAAACTTGGATTGTGAGG
The DNA here is from genome assembly GCA_051658505.1 of Bacteroidales bacterium. Lineage (GTDB taxonomy): Bacteria > Bacteroidota > Bacteroidia > Bacteroidales > UBA932 > JAITMY01. Next base: position 356 of record JBOFMS010000105.1, read on the forward strand.
CTATTATATGCGCCACAATTAAAAAATGGAACTCTAAACTCGTGGAGTATGAATCATGGTTGGGCAAATAATCATAACCCAAATCCAACAACTTACTGGGCAACAGCAAATACCAATGTCGGGGGTATTGTCAAAATAACGGGAGTAACTGCCACACAAGGTATATCTGGCACTGCAAATGATTATTCTGCTCAATTAGAAACTACCTCTGCCGCCATAGTAGGTCTTGCTGCAGGCACTGTGTTTACTGGTTGGTATGACCTTGACAATGCAGTAGAGTATGGAACAAAAGACCCCGTAATATTAACCTTCCAAGGACTTCCATTTACACCTACTGCAAGAATAGTAGGCTTAACCTTTGACGCTTGGTATAAGCCTGGAACTCCTGAAAAAGACTGGGGATCAGTAGTTTTCACTCTTATCAATTGGGATGGTAGCAAGGGGCCTTATAGATATCATGGGGATACTCCTGGAGCCACTATAACTGACCCTATGGTGCCACATATGAAGAATACTGCAGTTGCAGCAAGTCAAGCATCTCTAATGATAAGTTCCAGCGAAAGTCGCCCCATTAATGGAAAGAAAACAATAAACATAGGCGAAGGACAATGGAAAAAAGATATTTTTCTGCCTTTAAATGGCAATGTAAAGTTTACACACCTTAGTATAATCTTCTCATCATCAGCGTTTGGCGACTCTTTTATTGGAGAGATTGGGAGTATGTTGAAAATTGATAATATTCGCATTGTATATGAATAATTTTTTTTGCTCTACTTTATGCACTCTACTCTTGCTAAATAGTGTAGGAGTTTATGCTGTTGATAAAGATCAACTAGAAATATCAAAAAAAATTGCAGTGGGTCTTCATACAGGGTTAGATATTGGAGGGGCCGTACCATTTCCTCTATCTAAAGCGTTGGGGGATGATGACAAAATGGAGGCAGTACCAGGTTTAACTCCATCAATAGGTCTTTCAGGCACCTATCATCTAACAAATCGTTGGTCAATAAGTATTGAGGGAACTTACAAGAAGGTATCTCTTGAGGCAGATATTGTTACCTTAACTACAGGACAAAAATTTATTATAGATGGAACCAAAGTGCTTTTTCGAGGAAGAGCATCAACAGATATGGAATTCTCAATGATTGAATTTCCTCTATATGCTCGCTTTAGAATTACCGAAAACAATCGGGTATTTTTAGGAGGCTATGGCACTTACATCGTAAAAGGAAAATTTGAAGCAGTTGCAATACATGGGACGATTTCTGATCCAAATGATCCAAATGGTCTTCCTACAACACTTAACACACCGCAACACCAAAACTTTAGCAAGAACTTATCAAAATTTGATGCAGGGATGCTCCTTGGATATGAGTATGGCATTACCAAGCGACTCAATCTATCTGGAAGAATAATTGTTGGATTTAAGGATATCTTCAAAAAAGGAGAGAATTATCTTGATTACTCAATGTGGCATATGCGAGGAAATGTAGTGCTTAATTTCACTCTTTTTAACTCTCCTGCCCACTAATTTTATACTATTTTCTAAAAAACATCCATCTTTCTCACACTTTCCTTATAATAATTCAAGATAATATGAACCCCAGTTTTATTAAGGGCATTGAATACTCATTAAAAAAACACTGGGATTTGCCTGCCTTGAGTGATTACAAAGGTGCAACCTATCACTATAAGGATATTGCACGACGCATTGCCAAATTACACATCATATTTGAGGAATGTGGGCTAAAAAAGGGAGAAAAGATTTCAATTTGTGGACGCAATAGTGCTGCGTGGGCGACAGTGTTTCTAGCAACAGTTACTTATGGTGCTGTCGCAGTGCCTATTTTACACGAATTTAAGCCTGACAATATCCACAACATTGTTAACCACTCTGACTCTCGCCTGCTATTTGTGGGAGATATCGTATGGGAGGAAATTACGGCATCAGCAATGCCAGACTTAGAGGCAATTGTGCTTATCAATGATTTTTCTATCCTTAAGGCAAAGCACAAGAAGATTGTTGAATTGAGAGATAGTCTCAATGAGTCGTTTGGGAAGAAATATCCAAAAAACTTTCGCCCTGAGAATCTTGACTTCTTTACCGAAAATCCAGATGAACTTATTCTAATTAACTATACTTCAGGCACTACAGGATTTTCAAAAGGCGTTATGTTATCATATCGCAATATGCTTTCTAATATGGAGTTTGCCTTTAATGCATTAAAAGAATTAAAAAAAGGCGATAATGTCGTTGCCATGCTACCAACAGCACATATGTATGGAATGTCATTTGAGTTTTTATTTGAAATTATATGTGGCTGCCATGTACACTTCTTATCTCGCTTGCCAACTCCTCAAATCATTTTAGAGGCATTTGCAAATATCAAGCCAAGAATTATTATCACAGTTCCCTTGATTATTGAAAAGATTTACCGTAACAGGTTACTCCCTATTTTGCAAAAACCCTTTGTGCGTGCTATACTTGCACTACCAATGATTGACCGTCGTGTAATGAAGAAAATACATAACAAATTAAGTGAAACCTTTGGTGGCAATTACATAGAAATAATTATTGGAGGAGCAGCATTAAATCATGAAGTAGAACGATTCTTCAAAAAAATGAATTTTCGGTACACTGTAGGTTATGGTATGACTGAGTGTGCACCCATTATCACTTATGAAGATTGGAGCAAGACCCCTCTTTACTCATGTGGAAAAGCAGCCCTTAATATGAAGGTGCGAGTTGCATCAAGCGATGCTGAAAACATACCTGGAGAAGTGCAAGTAAAGGGCGAAAATATAATGCTGGGCTATTACAAAAATAAACAAGCAACCCAAGAAATGTTTACCTCAGATGGTTGGATGCGCACTGGCGACCTCGGTATAATGGATAAAGAGGGCTACCTGTATTTACGTGGGCGAAGCAAAAACATGATTCTTGGTGCATCAGGGCAAAATATCTTTCCTGAAGAAATTGAAGACAAAATTAATAATATCCCTTATGTTACAGAAAGTCTTATCATTGATATAGAGGGTAAGTTAATTGCATTGGTATACCCAAACTATGAGACCATTACCCAAAGTGAAAAAAGCGTGGATACTGCAATGGAAGAAATGCGTAAAGACGTAAATGCGATGCTACCTTCCTACAGTCAAATTGCACGAGTAAAGGTGTATCCTGAAGAGTTTGAAAAAACGCCAAAACGTAGTATTAAGCGATTTATGTATCAAGGGATTACAATTTAAGAACCAAGAATTCTTAAAAATAAAGCACTACTATGAAATGGTATCTAAAAGCATTCAATAGATTGACATCAACGAAAGAGTGAGAAGAACAGAGTATTGGATAGCCTATTCTATGTTTGACTTGCCGTATTCTTATTAGCCAATATTCTTGGATTTGACTTTACTCTTCGCAGTATAACCATAGGTTATGGATGGGTTATATACATTCTATGCTCTAGCAATGCCAAGTTTTGCTGTTTTCGTATGACGACTATATGATATAGGCGAAATTGCATTATTAATTTGTGTATGTTCAAATAGGAAAAATAACTAGGGTGTAAACCCAAAAGATGCATTACTGCAATAGAGAAAGAAACTTATACCCCAAAAGGCACAAACATATAAAAAAGTCTGCATTTTGTATTTGTGCTATTTGAAAACACAAAAAAATGAAGGAGAAGCGACAAAAAGAGAAGAATATTATTAAGCTAATGATAGCACTATATTGCAAAAACAAGCATCAAACAGAAATAGATCTATGTGACAAATGCAGAGACTTGATACAATATGCAGAGCAAAAAATCGACTTATGCCCAATGATGCAAAGTAAAACATTTTGTAGCAAATGCAAAGTGCATTGTTATGTGCCTAATATGCGAGAGGAAATTAAAAAGGTAATGCATTTTTCCGCTCCACGAATGATTTTTCATCAACCAATGGAAGTTTTAAAATATCTACTCCACTAATACTTGAGATAAGCGTTTATATTGACAAACCACAATATTTTATAGACTATACTTATCCCTTAAATACTCTAAATACTTACTTATGAAACGAAATATTATTGCAATTAACAGTGAGATTTGTAACGGTTGTGGAATTTGTGTTGAAAGTTGCCACGAAGGTGCACTTCAAATAATTGATGGCAAAGCAAAAATTGTTAGTGAGTTCTATTGTGATGGACTAGGTGTTTGCATTAGAGATTGCCCTGTTGGAGCAATTACTATTGAGGAACGTAAAGCGGAAGCATATGATGAAGTTGCAGTAATACAACGAATTATGAAAAAGGGAGAAAAAGCGGTGCTTGCACACCTAAAACATCTAAAGAACCATAACAAAAATACATTTCTTACTCAAGGGCTTCAGTTTATAGAAAAGCAAGAACTAAATATTGACACTCATTCTCTAAATGCTGAAGAGCCCAAAATGGCATGTAATTGCCCAAGTTCAATGCCTAGTTCATTTACTGCACCAAGTGTACAATTACTCTTGCCTATTAAAACTCAAAATTCCTCACAATTAACACATTGGCCTGTGCAACTACACTTGCTTAATCCAATTGCAACTTATTTTACAGACGCAGATGTACTACTAGCCGCCGACTGTACTGCTTTTGCTTGCTCTAATTTTCACCAACAATTTTTAGCCGAGAAAAAATTAGCAATTGCTTGCCCAAAATTAGATAGTAACAAAGAGGTATACATAGAGAAACTAATGACAATGTTTGAATCTTCATCAATTAATACCCTAACTGTGGTTATTATGGAAGTACCTTGCTGTGGAAGTTTAATACAACTAGTACAAATGGCTGCACAACAAGCAAAACGAAGTGTCCCAATTAAAAGAGTTATAATAAGCGTACAAGGTGACTTGGTCAGCGAAAATTGGATATAACTACATTTTTTTTACAACATTAGTAGTAGAATATCCCTCTATTAATGGTATCGTTACAACTTTTCCTCCACGCGCAGTAACAATATCATACCCCACAACCTCTTGAACTTTATAATCTGCACCCTTAACCAATACATCTGGTTGTGATAACTTTATGAGTTCATAAGGCGTATCTTCATCAAACAATACTACATACGAAACACATTGCAAAGATGCAAGCACCATCGCTCGTGCGGCTTCATCTTGCAATGGACGACTTTTGCCTTTCAACCTCCTAATAGAAGCGTCAGTATTTAACCCCACTACAAGTTTTGAGCCTAGAGCTCGCGCTTGTGCTAAATACTCTACATGTCCTCTATGCAGTATATCAAAACAACCATTAGTAAATACTATCCTTCTGCTCTTCATTGTCCAAATCGCACGCAACTGTGGCAAGCGACTTGCTCCAATAATTTTGGCTTGTATCGCTTCAAGAGGAGTGTATTCTAAAAGTTCTTTTCCATTCATACAAACAAAGATTTAAGCATATAATAAAAGTCTGATTGTTTATAACATTGAGACAATGTAACTATTTACTTTGCTCTTTTGTAAATAAAAAGAGTTGTAAATAGGCTAATAAACCAACAATAAGCATAAATAACATTTGAGACTCATGCGAAATCGTAGCATACGCCATCCCATCTTCTCGAGCAATACCGTAGATAGCATACATGCCAATACTAATAATAGCATGAAATGCTCCCAAGCCTCCATTAGTAGGAAGTACAATGCCAAGGCTTCCCAAAAGCATGATAACCAAGCCATCAATAGGCGAAAGGTGCTCTGTAGTTGGGATAGCATATAACAATACTAATGCCATTGCCCAATAACAGGTCCAAATAATGAGCGTATGTAAGGTAAATTGCAAACGCTTTTGTATTTGTGCAAAACTCTTTAGACCCTCTATGATACCTTTCAAAAAATATAATCCTCTTTGCACAGGTGATAATTTTACAATTTTTTGGCGAAAAATACCTAGGAAGAAGATAAAAACTGTAAAAATTGCAAGGAAAATAAAAAGAACCTCTCCAAAGAAATTAGGGGCATTTAATTTTGCAAATAAATTTTGTTGTATAAAAACACCAAAAGTATCTATCTTCAAAACAATTGCAAGACAAAAAATAGTAAGGAGGCAAATGAAGTCAAAAACTCTTTCAGCAATTACAGTCCCAACCAATTTATCAAGTGGAATACTATCAGTTTTAGAAAGTGCACCACAACGTGCCACCTCTCCTAAACGAGGAAATAAAAAATTGGCAAAATAACCAATCGCAACAGCATTGAATACACTACGCAACTTAGCATTATAGCCCAAAGGAGCAATAAGCAATTGCCAACGTAAAGCCCGAGCAAGATATGCTATCAAACCTAGTAGAATAGCAAATAGTACCCATGCATAGTTAGCACTCTTCAAATCTATCCATAATTTTTCAAGCGATATGTCCTTGAAACTATACCACAAAAAAAAACACGTAAGGAGAAAGAATGAAGAAAACTGCAAACCCTTTTTTAATGGTGTATTCATTTATATTAAAAGTTAGTGCACCAAAAGGTTAGTTTCTTTATCAGGAAAAACAAGCGAAGGAGTAAATGTTTTTGCCTCATCAAAGTCCATTTGTGCATAAGACATAATTACCACCACATCGCCCTGATGACATTTACGAGCAGCTGGTCCATTAAGGCAAATAATGCCTGATCCTCGCCTCCCTTTGATTACATAGGTATCCAAACGCTCTCCATTATTAATATTGACTACTGTAACCTTTTCATTAGGGATAAGATTAGCAGCCTCCATTAAGTCTTCATCAATAGTAATGCTCCCTACATAAAAAAGGTTTGCCTCTGTAATGGCAACTTGATGAATTTTTGATTTTAAAACTTCAATTTGCATAGTTTACAAACTTATTATATTCGTATAATTTTTGCTCCTAAAGTGTTCAGTCGTGTATCTATATTTTGATACCCTCGATCTATTTGATCAATATTATGAATTACACTTTTTCCATCAGCACACATAGCCGCAATCAGCAAAGCAACGCCCGCACGAATATCTGGCGAAGTCATTACTGTTGGACGTAGTCTCATATTCTCATTGCCAATGACAGTTGCCCTATGAGGGTCACACAAGATAATTTGGGCACCCATATCAATCAGTTTATCTACAAAAAACAAGCGACTTTCAAACATTTTTTGATGAATAAGGACACTGCCTTTTGCCTGTGTTGCAATCACTAAAAACACGCTAATTAGATCGGGTGTAAGTCCAGGCCAGGGGGCATCTGAGATGGTCATAATAGATCCATCAATAAATGTATCTATCTCATAAACGTTTTGTTGAGGAACATAAATATCATTACCCTGCACTTCAAGCCTTATTCCCATTCGGCGAAAGGCTTCTGGAATAACTCCAAGTTCATCTACCGACGCGTCTTTAATGGTCAAACTACTGCGAGTCATTGCTGCCATTCCAATAAAACTCCCCACTTCAATCATATCTGGCAATATAGTGTGATCAGCACCGCCCAATTCTGATACGCCCTCAATAGTCAAAAAATTTGACCCAATACCTGAAATATTCGCCCCCATATGCACCAACAACTTACACAATTGCTGTAGGTAGGGTTCACAAGCGGCATTATAAATGGTTGTTTTTCCTTTTGCCAAGACTGCTGCCATCACAATATTTGCAGTACCCGTAACCGAGGCTTCATCAAGCAGCATATAAGTACCTTGTAAATGTTTTGCCTCTACACGATAAATAGCGTCATCTTTTTCGCAAGTTACCTGAGCCCCTAATTTTTCAAATCCAATAAAGTGTGTATCAAGCCGACGGCGACCAATTTTATCTCCTCCAGGGCGTGGAGCATAAACCTCTCCATAACGTGCTAGCAAAGGACCGACCATCATAATTGAACCTCGTAAGGTTGCGGCTTTTTGCACAAAAGCAGGCTCCTGCAAAGCATCTATATTTATCGCTTTAGCACAAAATGTAAAAGTTCCTTCAGACTCAGAACTTACCTCAACTCCAATGGCTATAAGAAGTTCAATAAGTTTATTAACATCTAAAATGTCAGGAACATTACGTATAGTAATTTTTTGCGCAGTAAGTAAAACAGCACAAAGCACCTGTAAGGCTTCATTTTTTGCCCCCTGAGGTGTTATTTCGCCCTGTAGTTTCTGCCCTCCTATAACTTCAAATGAAGCCATAATATACTACTGTTGTCGTGATTTTGATGGCTTATTATAAGGAAATTTTCGCTTCTGATGTGGATTTCTTGGTCTACGCTTTGCATTTTCAGAAGCACTTCCAGTATGAGTGCTATAGTTACCTACTTGTAGGCGCACTTGACTGTCAATTGAGATTTTTCCACCTGAAAGAAGAGATAAATCTTTATAAATAATATCATCTGTAACGGTATCTTTACTCCATATTAAGTATGCCTTTTTCATATGATTAGCTAAAACCATCGCTGCAACATTACGGCTAGCATCATCGGTCAATTCAGCAACAGCCTTTACCATTGTTTGAATAGCGCGTCCATAGTGTTTCTTTTTTATCTCTTGAGGCAACGAGTATTGCAAGACATTTGGTTTTTCACACAAAACCTGAATGCTTGGCTTTGGATAAGGAGAGTCAATGTCTAGATCAAAATCTGCAATTAGAAATAAATGATCCCAAAGTTTATGTTTGAAATCATTTATATCTCGCAAATAAGGGAATAAATTGCCCATTACTGCAATAACTGCATGTGCCTGTTCATTGCGTTTTTCTCTATCAGGAATTGCTTTAATATGCTCTACCATTCGTTGAATATGCCGTCCATACTCAGGAAGAGCTAATTTATTAAGTTGCGTATTATAGTCCATAGGGCTGCAAAGATAGGCTTATTTTTTTACAAAAAAAATGGGCATTAGTATAACTAACACCCATATTTTTGAATAGTATTATAAGAGATTCTAATAACGTACAATAACCTCTGCTCTACGGTTTACACTATGCTCTTTAGGCGAACACGGCACTCCATCAACACAGCGATTCAATGGCTTTTCACAGCCAAACAGTTTCAATGAAATTTGTCGTGAAGAAATTCCCTGCTGTTTTAAATATGCCAACAATGAAGACGCTTGCATTAAGACTATCTGCGAGGCAATTCCTGCTCCCTGTTCTGCATCTGTATGCAAAGCAAACTCCGCCACTCCAGATGGATTTTTATTAAGAAAATCAAGCACCTCTGACAATGTTTCCATAGACTTAAAGGCAGACAATGGAGCATCTACATCAAACACCAAATCCTTAAAGCGTCTCTCTTTTTTTGCGTTACTTTGAAGCACATTTTTTTGCGAAACAAATTTCGGTGTATCCTCTCTTTGAGTTCGAGGTGCTGACTTTGGGGCATCCTCTCTCTGAGTTTGAAGTTTTGTCTTAACAGGGTCTTCTCTTCGAGGCGATGGAGTCGCCACTACTCTTTTATTATCATCTGTTGGATAAATAATCTTGACTTCCGCTCTACGATTTAGGGCATGCTCTTTGGGCGAGCAATTAACTCCTACCGAGCAACGATTCACCAATACTAAATCACCATGCGCCTCTGTAGTAATACGTTTTGCACTAATTCCATTTTGCTGCAAGTAGTCTGACAATACAGTAGCACGACGTTCAGA
>JBOFMS010000106.1:0-3557 GCA_051658505.1 Bacteroidales bacterium
TAGAAATTGACAGTAACATTATGAAAATCCCTCATAACCGTTGGTTTGTTGCAGATAGCATTGTAGTAGATTTAATGTGGGCATAATGTAATTTAAGCGAGATAAAAGGAGGCAGTAGTGAATATATTTGACATTAAAACCGAAGCAGAATTTGAGCAAAGCTGCCTTGAAACTTTTCATTTGCAAGTAGCAGACTGTGAGCCTTACCGTCGCTATGTACAGGCATTGCAGGTAGAAATTGCAGAGGTCGATAGTTTATCAAAAATTCCATTTTTACCCATTGAATTTTTCAAATCCGAGCGAATTATTTGCAAAGACCTTGTGCCAGAATTGACCTTTGTTAGTAGTGGCACCACAGCCAATACAACAAGCACGCACTATGTTGCACAATCCGCCTTATATGAAGAGGCTTTTACCAAGGGTTTTGAGCGAGTATATGGAGCCGTAGAAAAATACTGTATTTTAGCCTTACTGCCCTCTTACTTAGAGCGACAAAACTCCTCGTTAGTATATATGGCACAAGACTTGATTACGAAAAGCAAACACTCTTTGAGTGGGTTTTTCTTATACAATCACGAAGTTCTAAAGACTTGTTTAGATGAATTAAAGGAGGCAGATCAACCCACTATTTTATTGGGAGTAAGTTTTGCATTGCTTGATTTTGCAAAAGAATTTACCATTGATTTTCCCTCACTTACCATTATTGAAACAGGCGGAATGAAAGGTCGTCAAAAAGAAATTGTGCGTACCGAATTGCACGAAATCTTACAAAACTCCTTTGGAGTAGAGCATATTCATTCAGAGTATGGAATGACCGAACTGTTATCACAAGCTTACTCCAAAGGAGGAGCATTTTACGCTCCACCGTGGATGCGTATTGTTGTGCGAGATGTAAATAATCCATTTGCCAAAGTCGAGAACGGAAGAATTGGCGGAGTCAATGTAATTGATTTAGCCAATCGTTACTCTTGTTCATTTATCGAAACGCAAGATTTGGGACGAATTTTACCCCATGGAGGCTTTGAAATTTTAGGGAGAATTGACGCCTCTGATTTACGAGGCTGTAATATGTTATTATAGTTAACCGCAATTTTTTGGTAAAATTGCCTTCCTCTAAATTATCATTAACTTTGCCCGTCCTTAGACGGCAATCAATTTTACACACACAAAAAAAACAGTTATGGAAAATTTATCTACACCAGGCGTTTGTCCTATGTCCAGTATATCATATTTATGGTATAGTGTAGCGGTAATCACCGTATTTGCATTTGGCGCATTATGGTACAGTTGGTTATTTGCCAAGGCATGGAAAAATGCCATTCTTCGAGAAGAAGGAGAACCAACAGGCTGTCCTTTTTTACCCCTATTCTTTCAATTTATAGCCACCGCCCTAATCGGACTAATGTATTTTTTGTTGACACAACAATCATTAGCATTTTCCATTACCGTTTTAGTTGCCATAAGTGCTTGGCAAAAGGCAAATTTGAAGTTCCAAATTTCGAGTTGGAAACGCTTTATAACTCTTTCTGCCATTGATGTTGGTTATTTTGCAATAGCCTCTATAGTATTCATTTTATTTGCAAGCATCTAAGTTTGGCACTCAATTACATTTGGATAAGTTTTTTTGTTATTGCCCTCATTGTTGCTTGTATTAAAGCCATTTTTGTAGGTGATTTAGATGTATTTTCCACCTTAGTCAACGCCTCGTTTGAGGCAGCAAAAACCGCCTTTGAAATTTCGCTTGGACTAACAGGCGTTTTATCATTATGGATGGGGCTTATGAAGATTGGTGAAAATGCAGGTGTAATTCAGTTTTTCTCTCGTCTTTCAGCCCCTATTTTTCAGCGATTATTTCCTGATTTGCCCAAAAATCATCCTGCCACAGGCAGTATTTTCATGAATCTTTCGGCAAATATGTTAGGTTTAGACAATGCAGCAACGCCATTAGGTTTGAAGGCGATGCAGCAGATGCAAGAATTAAATCCAGACAAAGACCGAGCAAGCAATCCGATGATTATGTTTTTAGCCCTCAACACCTCAGGGCTTACACTTATTCCGATAAGTGTAATGGTATATAGGGCGCAAATGGGAGCTGCGAATCCTGCCGATGTATTTTTACCCATTTTGATGGCGACTTACTTTTCCACCTTAGCCGCTATTTTTAGTGTAGGTATTCGGCAGCGCATAAACTTTTTCAATCGCAGTTTACTTTTATTTTTTGGGGCACTAACACTGCTTATTGGCGCACTCATTTTTCTGTTTCTTAACTTACCAAAGGAGCAGATAAACACCTACTCTCAATTTGTTGCCAATCTTTTACTAATGTTAGTTATTGTTGGATTTTTGTTGGCAGGAGTGCGCAAAAAAATCAACGTATATGAAGCATTTATTGATGGTGCCAAAGACGGATTTAAGACCGCCGTAAGCATTATTCCATATTTGATAGCCATACTTGTAGGCATTGGTGTTTTTCGTGCATCGGGAGCCATGGACGCTTTAGTTCAAGGCATTTCTTATGTATTTATGACCATAGGCATTAACGCAGATTTTGTAGCAGCACTTCCGACCGCTTTGATGAAGCCATTAAGCGGTAGTGGAGCGAGGGGAATGATGGTTGACGCAATGAAAACCTACGGAGCAGACTCCTTTGTAGGACGACTTTCTTCCACCATTCAAGGTTCTACCGACACTACATTTTATATTCTCGCCGTATATTTTGGGAGTGTAGGCATTAAGCATATTCGCTACGCTTTGAGTTGCGGATTATTTGCCGATATGCTTGGCATCATTGCAGCCATCTTTATGGCATATTTATTTTTTGGATAGCGAGGGTGGAAAAAGAAAAAAGTTAAATCCAATAACTTAGGATTTAACTTTAAACTGGTTGACCTACCAGGACTCGAACCTAGACAAACAGTACCAAAAACTGTTGTGCTGCCATTACACCATAGGTCAGTGCCGAGCTTGCTGAAATTTCAGCGAGGCAAAGGTACAAAAACTTTTTAATTCTGCAAGTCTTTGTATCGCCGCTCCAGTATTTTTTCGCTATTATACACTGACTTTCTTAGCCAATTTGCCAGCAGCTCATCTTGTTCAGCATCTGTCAATTTCCAAGAGACATTTTGCACTTTCATTTGCAAACTCAAATGATGCACAATAATGGCTGCACAGACCGAAATATTAAGACTCTCAACAAAACCTGCCGTAGGAATATACAAAAACTCATCTGCCAGTTTCAGCGCCTCATCAGACAATCCCGTATGCTCTGTGCCAAAAAGCAAAGCAAACTTTCCCTTTTGCACATCAAACTCCTCTAAAGATACCGACCGATTATGTGGAGTAGTGGCAACAATGCGATAATTCTGCTGCCGTAGATGCTTGATAGCCTCTTGCGTTGCACACGCATTAGGATTTTTGTACTTATGCAGCGAAAGCCATTTTTGCGTACCCATTGCAATATCCTTATGCAGCGTAAAGGTATTATGGTGTTCAATAATATGTACATTTTGCACTCCAAAAGCCTCACATGAGCGGAGTACAGCACTTGCATTTTGGGG
>JBOFMS010000107.1:0-11527 GCA_051658505.1 Bacteroidales bacterium
ACACTTTTCATTCAATACTTCGATTTCGGCCTTTATGATTTGTGTGAATGAACTTACAGAGCAAAAATGCCACAAAATCGCCATATTAGAACCGCTGACTATTTTGCTTGCGCCCTTTGCCCCGCATATTGCCGAAGAACTTTGGGAGTTTTTAGGACACACGAATAGTAGTATTTGCGACACTCAGTTTCCTAGTTATGATGAAAGCCTTTTGATTGAGAAATCGTTTGAATATCCTATTTCCTTTAATGGAAAAATGCGTTTCAAAAAAGAGATGCCTACACAAATGCCATCCGAACAAGCACAGGAATTAGTGATGAACGACCCTGCCTTACAAAAATTCTTAGAGGGAAAACCCATTAAAAAATTCATCTTTGTTGCAGGAAAAATTGTAAACATAGTTTACTAAATTATAGAGTTCACATTATAGTTATGATACTTCGCACAATTCGTCAATACCTCATTATTACCTTTGGTTTGTTAATGCAGGCAATTGGTATAACTCAATTTTTATTGCCTGCCAAAATTGTAGGAGGAGGAGTAAGTGGCTTTAGCGCATTGATGTATTATGCATCTGAAATACCTTTGAGTTATACTTATTTTGCTGTGAATGCAGTACTAGTAACTATTGCATTTATTATTTTAGGGCGACACTTTGGAGTAAAAACCATCTATGGTATACTTGTTCTAACCATCTTTCTGAAGATAATACCTGTAGCAGCAATACCACATGTTAAAGACCCTCTTTTGAGTGCTATTATTGTAGGCATTTTAATGGGAACAGGTACGGCAACCCTTTTCTCTCAAGGCGGTAGCGGAGGTGGCACTGATATTGTTGCACGAATTATCACCAAATATCGCAATATTAGTATTGGCAGAGTGTTTCTTTATTGTGACATTTTGATTATTAGTTCATCATACTTTCTGTACCATAGTATTGAAACCATGGTATATGGCTATGTACTTATAGGGGTATCTACTTTTTGTGTTGACACTATACTTTCGGGCAATAAACAAACCGTGCAACTCTTTATCTTTTCAAATTACTATGACGCAATAGCCAATCGTATTACAAGTGAGCAAAAGCGAGGAGTAACGCTACTTGATGCTGTAGGTTGGTACACTAAAAACGAGAAAAAACTACTGATGATACTTGCCCGTAAAAATGAAATAAATAATATCTACCGTATCGTAAAAGAGGAAGATGCGCAAGCATTTATTTCTGTAGCCAGTCTTATGGGAGTATTTGGACAAGGCTTTGAGACAATTAAAGTCAATAAAAAGATAGACCCTGCTTCGTTGATAAAAAAGGCAGCAAAACCACTTTACAAATAAATCTCCACCTTTCAACCTTTTTTGCAAAAATAACTGTAACATAAGATACACTTACAGGGCTTGCAAAATATAGAAAAGTCAGGAGTCTGTAACCAAAATCAAACAATTATTTTGTTGTTGAAAATGTATAAAACATTGGTTTTTAGATTTTTATTTACAATCTTTGCTTTGTGATTGAATCTATAAATCTAAAAAAAACATTATGGCAACTTATTATTTTCTCCCAACAAGAAATGTATTTGGAGAAGGAGCAGTAAATGAAGTAGGCGATTTAGTCGCTAGTCTAGGAGTAAAAAAAGCACTTTTAGTTACCGATGCTTTTTTAAGCAAAACAGGTATGGCTAAAAGCGTGGCAGCTATCTTAAATAAATCAAATGTTGACACTCATATTTTTGATGGAGCCGAGCCAAACCCAACCGACCTTAATGTAGAAAAAGGTGTTGAGGCATATAATCAACACAAGTGTGATGGAGTGATATCATTGGGAGGAGGCTCTTCGCACGACTGTGCTAAAGGAATTGGTCTAGTAGTTAGCAATGGAGGAAAAATACACGACTATGAAGGCATTGACCACTCTAGCAATACAATGGTACCTCTATTGGCCATCAATACCACTGCGGGAACAGCCTCTGAGATTACACGCTTCTGCATTATTACAGATACTAAGCGAAAAGTTAAAATGGCAATTATTGATTGGCGTGTTACACCTCAAATTGCAATTAACGACCCTAACTTAATGAAAGGAATGCCACCTTCATTAACTGCCGCTACAGGCATGGATGCGCTTACGCATGCCATTGAGGCCTATGTATCTACAGCTGCAAACCCTCTAACCGATGCTGCAGCTATCATGGCTATTGGCATGATACATAAATATTTGCCAAAAGCAGTAGCCAATGGAGAGTATATGAAGGCTCGTGACAATATGGCTTATGCTCAATATTTAGCAGGTATTGCATTTAACAATGCTTCATTAGGCTATGTACATGCAATGGCACATCAACTTGGAGGATTTTATAATTTGCCACATGGTATATGCAATGCAATTTTACTTCCCTACGTTGAAGAGTTTAACCTAATTGCCAATCTGAATCGATTTAGAGATATTGCTAAAGCAATGGGCGAACAAGTTGATGGAATATCGACGAATGATGCTGCAGAAAAAGCCATTGCTGCTATCCAAAAACTCTCTGAACAAGTTGGCATTCCTAAAAATTTAAAAGCTTTAGGAGTTAATCCAAAAGACTTTAATGCTATGGCAGATAATGCAATGCTTGATGCATGTCAAGCAACCAATCCTCGCAAAGCTACAAAAGAGCAAGTAATTGCAATATTCCAAAAAGCATACGATGGCATTTAGGTTTTTACAATAACAAACTCTTTCGGCAATCATAAATGAGCAAACAATAAGTGCATTTTTTCTAAACCTAAAGAAAAAGCGGTATTTATTGTTTTAGAGAAGTATATGAGGCACGTAGAAATAAAAAAAAAGGAAGAGCATAAACTCTTCCTTTTTTTTATTTAGTAGTTAGGCTACATTTTTACTCATTCTCTTTCATATTGTGCCACACAGATTGTACATCATCATCGTCTTCAAATTTCTCAATAAGTTTTTCAATAGAGGCTTGTTGTTCGGGAGTCACCTCCTTAGTATCGGTGGGTATGCGTTCAAAACCACTGCTTATAATTTCAAAGCCATTTGATTCAAGAAACTTTTGTATGCCTCCATAAGACTCATAAGTACCGTAAACAATCCATTCATTTTCATCAGCAAAGAGTTCATCTACGCCAAAATCAATAAGTTCTAGCTCCAACTCCTCTATATCTGTACCCTCTTTTGGCTTAACACGAAAGACACTTTTACGATCAAACATAAAATCAAGGCTGCCCGATGTGCCGAGCGAACCGCCAGATTTGCTAAAGTAACTACGAATGTTAGCAACTGTACGTGTTGGATTATCTGTGGCTGTGTCTACTACAACAGCAATGCCAAAAGGAGCATAACCCTCATAAGCCAGTTCTTTGTAGTCGCTTTGGTCTTTTTCAACAGCACGCCTTATAGCACGGTCAATATTATCCTTTGGCATATTCTCAGCACGTGCGTTTTGTATCAAAGCACGTAGGCGAGGATTGTTGTCAGGATCCGCTCCCCCACTTTTAGCCACAATGGTAATTTCTTTTCCTAAGCGAGTAAAAGTGCGAGACATATTGCCCCAGCGTTTCATTTTGCGAGCTTTGCGGTATTCAAATGCGCGTCCCATAGTTTGTATCTTAAAAAAAATATGTATTTATAAATTCTTCTGAAAGTTTATCATTTTGATTGCGGTAAGTGCAGCCTCATCACCTTTATTACCATGCTTACCTCCTGCACGGTCTTTGGCTTGTGCGCTATCATTGGTTGTAAGTACTCCAAAAACAAAGGGGAGACTATAATCTAAATTAAGTTTCATTATACCATTAGATACAGCATCACAAATAAAGTCAAAGTGGCGCGTTTCTCCTTGAATTACACAGCCTAAGCAAATTACTGCATCAACCTTATAACTATCGGCAATAAGTTGTGCTGCAAGTGGTAATTCATAACTACCTGGCACCCATTTCACATGAATATTTTTCTCTTTTGCACCGTGCGACACAAGTGTTTTGTAAGCACCATCAAGCAAGGCTTGAGTAATATCAGTATTCCACTCAGATACTACAATACCAAAGCGCATTGTCTCGGCTGAAGGCACAGTAGTATGGCGATGTACTTGCGATAGATTTTGTTCTGCAGATGACATATTGAGTTAAATTAAAAATGTGTTTGGCTGCGAAGTTAGGAATTTTTTGTTGAAGGGTAAAACCTACACGCTCTTATATGCAGATACAAAATGCTCTTTATATCTATCAATCATTTTGTTTTATTAAAATGCTTTTGATGCAAATCAAAAAGCAGTACTTTTGCCACATATTATCCTTATAACTTAACATTTATTCAATTGTGAATATTACCATTATCGGATTAGGATTGATAGGAGGCTCTATTGCTTTAGCACTACGTCAAAGTGGATTTGCCCAACATTTTGTTGGAGTTGAAAGTACGCCTAATCACGCCACACAAGCTCTTGAATTGGGATTAGTCGACGAGGTTTTACCTTTAGAAGAAGCACTTACACACGCCGACATGGTAATTGTTGCTGTGCCAGTTAATGCCACCTGCACATTACTCCCACAGGTACTGAATAGAGTGCCACCCAGCACTATAGTGGTGGATATGGGCAGTACTAAACTTCAAATTTGTCAAGCAGTACAGCAACATCCTAAGCGAGGACAATATGTAGCCACCCACCCAATGGCAGGTACGGAGTACTCTGGACCTTCTGCTGCTGATGCAAATTTGTTTACGGGAAAAAAGACAATTATTTGTGAACAGAATTTAAGTGCTGAATTTGCATTACAAGGTGTATTGGCAATGTACAGTGCTTTACAGATGGAGGTTTTGCTATACGCAACGGCAGAGGAACACGATAGGCAAGTAGCATACGTGTCACATCTTTCACATGTAAGTTCTTTTATGTTGGGGCTAACAGTATTGGAGGTAGAGCAAAATGAACAGCAAATTCTGAATCTCGCAAGCACAGGCTTTGAGTCAACAGTACGTTTAGCAAAGAGTTCGCCCTATACATGGCAACCGATTTTTGAACAAAATGCACCAGAATTATCACGTGCTTTAAGCAAGTATATAAAAAACTTACAAGCATTTAAGGCGTGCATTGACACACAAGATAGCGTGGGGCTGATTAAGCTAATGCAGGAAGCAAATAAAATCAGTAAAATTCTAAAATAAATGCACTTTGTGTATGTTGGATAATTGAGGAGTTCGTGAATTTGAATTCCATTTTTTTGAGTAATAAAAATGAGTAAAACGATGGAAGTTTTAGTAGCAAATAGTTGCTATTGTAAAAAAAATATTACCTTTGCCTCCGCATTTAATTAATGCCCAGATGGCGGAATTGGTAGACGCGCTGGTCTCAAACACCAGTGAAGCAATTCGTGCCGGTTCGATCCCGGCTCTGGGTACAAAGTGAAAGGACTAACAATTTTAGAGAATAAGTTGTTAGTTCTTTTTTTTTGACAATTTCAGAGATTATTTCACCCTATTTTTTTACCTCCTGACATATCCCAAAACTTATTGAAGAATGATTTGTAATTGTTTGAAATATTTACACAACTAAAGTTGTTCAATGAAGGCGTTTTCTAATTTGGCTTCCGATTGATATCCTAACTTCATGTTTGTAGTTTGAGGCATATTCAGCCACAACAGTACTTTAGGTATTTTGTGCAATTATGTTGTACTTCATTGATATTATAATGTTGTTGTTTTACTGATTTTTCTTAACTCTTGAAAAATTTCACAGTTTTGGCTTTTTATGTCTAAATCTCAATGAATTTTCACGATAATACTCGTAGTTATTAGCATTATACTTTATTTAGGAAGATTTTTTTTTCTTTCAGAGAGATAACTTAAGTCTTCGGAGAGATGCCTCAAGACTTCAGGAAGATGTTTTAAGTCTTCAGAGAGATAACTTAAGTCTTCAGAAAGATGTTTTAAGTCTTCGGAGAGATAACTCAAGTCTTCAGGAAGATGTTTTAAGTCTTCGGAGAGATAACTCAAGACTTCAGGAAGATGTTTTAAGTCTTCGGAGAGATAATTCAAGTCTTCAGAAAGATGTTTTAAGTCTTCAGAGAGATAACTCAAGTCTTCAGAAAGATGTTTTAAGTCTTCGGAGAGATAACTCAAGTCTTCAGAAAGATGTTTTAAGACTTCGGAGAGATAACTCAAGTCTTCAGAAAGATGTTTTCTAAGCCTTAGAAATAAAGTTCAATAAGGTATCTCTGTAATACTCGTATTGTTGGCAATGTACTTTTAGTTCGGCAAGAACTCATAGGCATCACCAAATATATCGTTGTTATAGTCTTGATAGTTGCCTAACTGCAATCCATTGATGACTTCTAAAGTTTTATTTAGTTTTTCATTACGCTTGGCAACTGCTCCGCCCAACTTATTGCTATCTGCTAAAACCCAAAACAGCATATCATTTTAATCGATTTGCATACAAGTATTTTGTACATTTGCAGTGCTTTGGTTCACAATACAGCACAATATCTTATGGAGGGATTTTTACACAAGGTCGCACAGCAACTTTACACACGGCACGGAGATAATATTCGAGATTTAAGCTTGGTTTTTCCAAGTGCAAGGTCACGCTTATACTTCTCAGAGCATCTTTCGCAACTTATAGAGCAACCCATTTGGCAACCCAAAATGTGCAGTATGGACGATGTATTTGCTCGCATTACAGGGTTGCAAATACTTCCTCAACCCTTGTTAGTAGCCATGCTGTACGAGTGCTATATGGAGCAACGACAGTGCTTTGGCGAGGGTTTTGATAATTTTTACTATTGGGGCGAAGTAATGTTGGCAGATTTTGATGCCTTAGATAAATACTTGGTAAAGGTAGACCCTCTACTCCGAAATCTTAAAGCAATAAAGGATTATAAGAACATTCGTGATTTCTTAACCAAAGAACAAGAGGCTTTAATCGAGGAATTTTGGGGTAGTCTTGCCCAAAAAGGAGGAGAGAGTGACAAACTGCAATCAGCGGAACGCAATACAGGTGAAAAGTTTAAGCGCATTTGGGAGGTATTACTACCTACCTATAATGCCTTTAATGAAAAACTATTGATACAAGGTAAGGCATATGCAGGTATGATGTATCGTAAAGGTATCGAGTTGTTGAGAAATGGATATAATTCAGATGAACGCTTTGTGTTTATCGGTTTTAATGCCCTCAGTCGCTGTGAAAAAAAGTTGTTTCAATATCTTAAAAAAGCAGGCAAAGCTGAGTTCTTTTGGGATTATGATGCCTACTATCTGAATGATAAGACACAAGAGGCAGGCTACTTTCTACGGGACTATATCAAGCAATTTCCGCCTATGGAATATGACGAAACTTTTTCGCCCTTAGTCAACACACAAAAGGACATTCAAATTGTAGCCACATCATCATCTATACTGCAAGCCAAGATATTGCCACAAATGCTTGCCGAAATGTGTGGAGATGAATCCCCCGACAGTCGTACCGCTATTATATTTGCCGATGAGGGATTACTTATTCCAAGTCTATATTCATTACCTCAAAATATTGACTCCTTAAATATTACGATGGGATACCCGATGGCATACACTCCTGTGTATAGCCTAATTGAGTTGGTCGTAAAATTACAAAAAAACATTAGGGTAAAAGAGGAGGGAGCAGTAGCTAAATTTTACCATAAAGATGTACTTGCAGTACTGCAACACTCATATATAGTAATATTTGGAAGAGAACAAGTAGAACAATTGCAAGATAAAATTTTGCAAGACAAACGCATATATCTAAGTGCAGAGGACTTACAAGCACACTTTAGTGAGGATATTTGGCAAGTCATTGCTCCCCTATTTATTCACTACAATGCCTCTCAAGATTTTGGAGAAATGTTGTGCAACTTACTAACCTCCACTTCTACCAAAACTGCAAATAGCGAACAACACAGTCTACAAGCGGAGTATGCTCTACAAGCATACAAAGGACTTAATCAACTTAATGATGCCCTACAAAAAAGCAGCATTAAGTTAGGTATGAGTACCTACCTTAATTTAGTGCGTAATACATTGCGGAGTTTGCGCTTGCCTTTTGAGGGCGAACCAATTGCAGGATTGCAACTTATGGGAATGCTTGAAACTCGTGCATTGGATTTTGATAATCTTATCATTTTATCACTTAATGAAGATATTTTCCCACAATCCAGTACCCCTCCATCGCTTATACCGCATAATTTAAGGGTAAGTTTTAGTTTACCTGTTATTGACCATCATCACGCCAATTATGCTTACACATTCTACCGTTTATTGCAACGTGCCAAGCAAGTGCGCTTGCTATATAGCAACCAAACTACGGATACTATGTCGGGCGAAATGAGTCGCTACCTTCTGCAACTAAAATTGGAGAGTGGACGTACCATACCTGAGCGCAGTATAACCTACAAGGTAAGCATTGCTGCCAATCCGCCTATTACTATCAACAAAGATGAGGCAGTACAACAGATGTTAGCCCGATTTATTGCAGAACAAGGTGGCACAGCAGCACTCTCGGCAAGTTCTATCAACACCTACCTTAGTTGTCCCATTAAATTCTACTTTTCAAAACTTGCCAAAATACGTGAATCAGAACAGTTAACCGATATTGTGTCGCCCACAGATTTGGGCAATATCTTTCACGCTATGATGGAAGAAATTTACCAGCCTTTGCTGGAAAAATCACTTACAAAGGAGGATTTGTTAGCACTCACCAATCGCTCATCAATAGAGAGTTTGTCAAGCCAAATAACGGCAAGAGTGTGCTGTGGTAGCGAAACAAATATTGCCGAGGTGCAAAATAATGGCAAACTATGGCTACTACAACAAACTGTAATAAAGTTTGTACTAAACACACTACATTATGATGCCTTACAAACTCCGCTTACAATTAAGCATACGGAGTTAGAGATGCAAAACTTTAACCTTGCGGTAAATATCAATGGAGTAATACAAACCGTGCGTGTTGGTGGCATTATTGATAGAGTGGATACTACAGCGCAAGGGCTTATAAGGGTTGTTGACTATAAAACAGCAGCAAGTGGAGATAATAAAACAAGGATTGATAATATTGCTGACTTATTTGATGGAGTATATGCACAGCAGCGTCCAGAAGTTGTGCAATTACTGCTATATGCCTTGTATATGAACAAGACCAAAGGTTATGCTGCCGTTGATGCTTGCCTGTACTTTGTGCGAGGCATATCACAAAATAATGGGGCAAATGGCATTTGGCAAAAAGAGGGTAAAGGTAGAGTTGCACTAGATAATGTTGTACCTTTGCTTGCGGAGTTTGAGCAATGTTTATGCACAAAACTTGCAGACTTGTTCAATCCATTGATAGCCTTTGTACAAACCAAAGAGCAAAAAGCGTGTGAGTATTGTGCTTATGCTCCAATTTGTCGCCGATAACCAAGTACTCTTTCACTTTCATTTTTATATACTATGAACTTTTTTCTCAAATATCGCAATGTAATTCCGTTTATTGTTGCGGCAGTATTTATTGTGTATTTTTTGCCACGTGAGGGCAAATTTCAATACGAATTTCAACAAGGAAAAGTTTGGCAGCATAAAACTTTAGTTGCCCCCTTTGATTTTCCTATTTACAAAGATGAAGTTGAAATTGTTAACGAACGGCAGTTTATTAAAAACTCCACTCCCTTGATTTATCAATACGACTCTCTTGTAACACTTCATCAACTTGGAGAGTTGAATAAAGCATTGCGAACTGCACTACGCCAGCAAACAAGTCAACTACGCCCTAAATGTGCAATACTATGCCAAAAAATTGAGGAAAATCTGAAATTTATCTATCAAAAAGGAATTCGAGAGTCTAATACCAATAATGAGAATTACCTGAATAAGCCAGGCAGTATGCTAATTATTCGGCACGCTCATATTTCGGAAGATGTGCCTTCGGCAGAAAGTTTTACTCCACAAACAGCCTATGTTTATTTGCAAAATCAAATCAACACGCAACTTGATGATGAATCTCTTTTTATTGCATCACTTAATTTACCAAGTTTTTTAAAATCAAATTTGCTGTACGATGAAGTTCTGTCAATTGAGTTACGTCAACGCAACTTGCAAAGCATATCACCCACTAAGGGCATAGTAGGTGCAGGAGAGTTAATTGTATCAGAGGGTGAAGTGGTAAATGCAAAGGTTTTTTCAAAGTTGCTCTCACTACGTCAAGAGTATGAACTAAGTGCAGGCTATGCTGGTAATAAATGGCTACTATTATTAGGGCAAATTTTATTGACACTCATATTCTTGTCGATACTCTACACTTATATTCTACTTATGGAAGGAGCAAAATCTCTGTCTGTAAAAAAAAGTGCCTTTTTAATGCTGCTTTTAGTCGGTTTTTTTGCCCTCACAAAGTTGGTCAACCGTACCGATTTTATCACAATATTTGCTATTCCGTTTGCAGCCCTGCCTATTTTGGTTTGTACCTTCTTTAGTTCAGGCATTGCAATTATGCTGTATATCATTACCATTTTGCTATCATCATCTTTAGTGCCTAATAGTTTTGAATTCTTCAATTTATCTTTATTTGCAGGCTTTGCTGCAGTGTACAGCACGCAACACACTTATCGCCGTGCACGCTTATTTCTTTCAGCAGGAATAGTACTCGCCTCTTATTGCCTATTGTTTTTTGCACTTTCACTTATTAAAGATGGCTATATTGCATTCCCTTGGCACTCCTATATGTGGTTTTTGGTTAATGCAAGTCTTATTGTAGCCCTATATCAAGTGGTATATGTTTTAGAGAAGATGTTTGGATTTACCTCAGATAGTACTTTGATTGAATTCTCTGACACCAATCATCCTATTCTCCGACAACTTGCCGAGTTGGCTCCTGCAACCTTTCAGCACTGTATGCAAGTGGCTAATATTGCAGAGAGTGCAATTCGCCAAGTAGGAGGCAATCCTCTACTTGTGCGTGCAGGTGCATTATATCATGACATTGGAAAAACAGCAAATCCCACTTATTTTATTGAAAATAAGCAAGGTGATTTTTTACCTTTAGATCATCTTGAACCTGAAGAAAGTGCTCGCATCATCAAACAACATGTAGTTGACGGACTCACCATTGCTCGCAAAAATCGTTTACCTCAAATTATTACAGATTTTATATCTACCCATCACGGTACAAGTAGCGTGCGCTACTTTTTAGCTCGCTACAAAGAGAAGTACCCCGATGCTACAGATTTCTCAGACTTTATCTATCCTGGTCCCAACCCAACTACTAAGGAACAAGCTGTACTTATGATAGCCGATGCCGTCGAAGCAGCCTCTCGCAGTCTCAAAGATTATTCGCCACAGGCGATTGGCACTTTAGTGGATAGTATTGTAAGTGGAATAATGCACGAAAAACTGCTTGACAATACCAACCTAACCCTTTCTGACATTAGTCTTATTCGAGCAAAAATTAAAAAGAAACTACAAGACATCTACCATAATAGAGATGTATCACAAAGCCCTAAGCCAACCTCTGTGTCATAATAAGTACAGAATAAGCCTTGCAAAAGA
>JBOFMS010000108.1:0-12712 GCA_051658505.1 Bacteroidales bacterium
CCTTCGGCATTTACCAAGTACACGCCGTTTTTGGGGTCATCTCCAGCAATTTTAATCATACTGCCGATGATTTCAATTACGCCTTCTGAACTGATGTGCTCGCTAACACTGCCTGTGATGCTGTCCTTTACTTCGATTACGTGTGGAAGGACTTCTGGGGCTTTTGTTTTTTCGAGTTTTACAGTTGTTGCTGTCTTTTTCAAGCCTACGCCTGCATTTACATTGAGTTTAAGGTGATGGCGTTTGTGGTCGAAACTGTCGCTTGCTCCTTCAAACACGCCTTGTATGGAGAAGTTTGTGGTGAACAAGTCTGTATTTACGGTTTCGCCTTCGGCAGTGATGTTTTCAACTACCTCGAAAAATAGGTTTAGCGCAGCCAACACGTCGGTTTTTGTGATGGTGCTTCCTTTTTGCAGCATTCGTTCAACAATGCTGTTCATGTCATGACTTTTTACGGCTTGTGCTTGTGCCGTGTAGTCATCTGGTCTTGCGGTGAGCAAGTTTTCCAATAATGCATACTTTAGTGCCATAATTGATAGGTGTTAAAGGTTAAAAAAACAGTTGCAATTTAGTAAACTTTATGTGAAGTTGTTGCGTCTTTTCTTGTTTTTTTTTTGAACATATTGAAATTTGTGTAAGGTTGTGGCTTTTGTCTTTGGGTGTTTTTTTTTGTTGGAAGTGTTGGTGTGTAATGGTTTTGTGGTGGAGTGGGGGAGGGTGATGAAGGGGTGTTTGTGTTTGTTTGTGTGTTTTATTTAAGTTTTTGGGATGTGCTTTGTTAACACTTGGCTGGGTTTTGTTTAGAAGGGAATTAAAAGCATTAGGGCTGGGCTTGTCAAAACAAAAGTCTTTTTGAAAGTAAATACAACTTCATTAAAAGTAGTGAGGTTCTACTGTTGCCGTCTATAAAAGGGTGTTTTTTTTAGATAGCACTTATGGTGCGTTGGTTGGGTGTGGGGGCTTGTATTTGTAGGCGTAGGGTGTGTGGGGGTAAAAGTTCTTCGGCAAGTTCAGGCCATTCTACAAGGCATAGGTGTTTGCTGTCGAAGTATTCGTGGCAGCCTAAGTCGTAGGCTTCGGTGGGGTTTTGTATGCGATAGAAGTCGAAGTGAAATATTTTGTTGTGTGTGCTTGTGTGGTATTCATTGACTAGGGCAAAGGTGGGGCTGGTAACTGTGTTTATTACTTGTAGTTGGGCACAGATTTCTTTTATAAGGGTGGTTTTGCCTGCTCCCATTTGTCCGTAAAATGCTACAACGTGCTGGTGGGCGAGTTGGTCAATCACCCATTTTGCGGCTTGATGTAATTGGTCGAGGGTGTAGTGTAGGGGTGTTGTGTTCATGTTTATAGGGGGGATAGTTTTATGATGGGTATGAGCATTTCTTCTAATGATATTCCTCCGTGTTGAAAGGTGTTGCGAAAGTATTTTACGTGTTCGTGATAGTTGTTGGGGTACACAAAAAAGTCGGCATTGCGTGCAAACACGTAGCTGCTTGAGAGGTTGGTGGAGGGTAAGAAGGCGTCTTTGGGGTTTTTAATTTCAAAGACGTCTTTGGGATTGTAACTGAGAATTCTTCCTGTTTTGTAGCGTAGATTGGGGGAGGTGTTTTTATCGCCCTGTATTTTTATGTCTTCGTGTATTCGTGTTGTGCCGTGGTCGGTGGATAGAATGACGTTGTAGCCGAGTTGTGATAGTTCTTTGAGTATGTCTAATAGGTCGGAGTACTGAAACCATGATTTGGTGAGGGAGCGGTATGCGGAGTTGTTTTCGGTGAGTACTCGCATAATGTCATGGCTGGTGCGGGTGTGCGAAATCATATCAACAAAGTTGTATACTAAGCAGGCAAAGGTGTCGGAGTTGAGTTTGCTTAGGTCTTGGCATACTTGTTTGCTGTCGGTGGGGTTTATTATTTTGTAAAAGTAGAGTTCTTTGTTGATGCCTAAGCGTTGCATTTGTCGGGTCAAAAATTCTTCTTCGTATTGGTTTTTTCCGCCTTCTTCTTCGTCATTGAGCCAGTAGTCGGGGGTTAGTCGTTCAATTTCGGAGGGCATGAGTCCTGCAAATATAGCGTTGCGGGCGTATTGTGTGGTGGTGGGCAAGATGGAGCAGTAGAGTTCTTCGCTGTCAATTTTGAAGTGTTGTTGTATCTCGGGTGCAATGCTTCGCCATTGGTCGTAGCGGAGGTTGTCGATTAGTAAAAATAGGGTTTTGGGTGTGTTGGCGATGTGTGGAAATACTTTTTCGCGCAAAATGGTGTGCGACATTAATGGGGGTGTTTCTTGACTGTTTTTGTCGAACCATTTTAGGTAGTTTTGGCTTATGAATTTGCAAAATTCTTTGTTGGCATCGCTCATCTGGTAACTAAGAATTTCGCGTACTGCTTGGTCGTTGGATTGTTGTAGGTCGATTTCCCACATGATGAGTTTGCGGTAGAGGTCGCAAAAGTCGTTGATGGATTTGGCTTGTGTGAGTTGTTCGGAGATTTGCCGAAAGCTTTCTCGGTAGTCTGATGTGGATTGTGCTGATATAATTTCTCGGTGGTGTAGTACTTTTTTTATGGATAGTAGAATTTGATTTGGGTGTACGGGTTTGATAAGGTAGTCGGCAATTTGTGCGCCAATGGCACGGTGCATAATGTCTTCTTCTTCGTTTTTGGTAATCATTACTACGGGTAGGTTTGGGCGTAGTTCTTTGATGTATTTGATGGTTTCGAGTCCATTGATGCCAGGCATGTTTTCATCTAAAAAGAGGAGGTCGAAATTGGTGTTTTTTATCATTTCAAGGGCGTCTTGACCGTTGGAGGCGGTGTGTAGTGTGTAGCCTTTGCTTTGCAAAAATAGTATGTGGGCTTTGAGTAAGTCGATTTCGTCATCTACCCAAATGATGTTTGTATTCATAGGTTTATTGTTCCAAAAGGGTTTTGAAAAATGTTAGATATAGACTAATGTCGCTGCTTTTTTGTAGTAGTGTGAGATTGTTGTTGGTGATGGTGAAGTAGTTGGCTTGTTCTATTTTAATGTCTTTGAAAATGGTGGGATAGTTGGCTATCTTTTTGTAATAATCTATGGCTTCTTTTTGGTTTTTGAAATTGCCTACGGTAAGCATTTCTAAGTCTTTACTAAAGTCTTGGGTGTTTACAGAGTATTCATCGGCGTTAATGTCGGCATTGAAGGCGATGAAGTTGAACTTGAGTTGATTGATGTTTACTCCTTTGGCAAAGGTTAGTACAAATTGACTTGTTCCATCTTCGGTGGAGTATTGTATTTTAGGTTTTTCGACGATTATGGGTTTGGTGTTTTTTTCTTCAATCAATGCTTTTTCTCGTCCTTTTATTGCTTTAATCATTTCTTGTGCTGCTGTTGCTACATTGGTGTTGGGGTATGTTTTGGTGATTGATGTAAGTGCTGTTATGTAGTCTCCTATACTTCCGTTGGGGGCATCTGCCATGGTGTATAGTAGTTTGAAGTTTGCTGTAATGGGGAGTTTGCTGTATTGTGTGTGTCCTTGTTGGGCAAGACGACGGGCTTGGGTATAGTTGTTTTGATGATAGGCTTCGAGTGCTTTTTCAAAAAGCGTGTTGGCGGCTGCTTGTTGTACTTCGTGGTCTGATACGTAATTGGGGTCAATCACGTATTTGGTTAATAGTTCGTTTGGATAGTTGGTAATGAGTATGTTTTTGTAGTACTCGGCACGTTCTTCATTAGGTATTTGTGAGTTGGTAATGTAGAGGTAAAAGTATGATTCTAATTGATAACGATGTGATGTGAAGCGTTTGTTCATATCCTCTAGCATTTTGATTGCGGCGGGTTTGTCGTTGAGGTAATCTTTGTATACTAAACTTGCGTCGAACATTGCACTTAGTATCATACTGTCAGATGCTCGCATCATTGAGTCGCCAGTGGGTACGTTGGCTAAGTAGTATTCTGGTGTAAATATTGGTTTTTCTTTTGCTGTGTCTTTTGTTGTTTCGGGCTTTGAGAAGTCAATTGTGTTGTTTTTATTGCTTTGTCGCCAATTGTCACCAAGGGGGCGATTGCCCCAAATGCGCTTAAATTCAGTTGTGCCTTTACTGAGTACTTGTGGGTTGTAAAAGTACCATTTTCCACTTGTTTGGCTTGATAGATTGGAGGATAGTTGTGCTTGCTTGGCTGCTCGTGCTAAGCGTAGTTCTTCTTCACGTTTCTTTTTTGCTTCAAGTGCTCTTGCTTGGGCAATTTGTGTGCTTACATATTTTTCGCGTTCTTTTGCATTCATGCGCCCAATGCGTTGTAAACTGTCTTGTGTTTTAATAATGCGTAGGTTCTTTGCTAATTTTCCTAGGTTTTTGGCTTTGTTATTTACCTCTTCGTATTCGGGGTCGGTTTTGGGCATTACCATCGCTGTACTATCGTAATAGAGTTGAGCGTCTTCGTATTGGCTTTTGCTTTCAAAAAACTTGGCGAGTGTTAGGCAGGAGATCACTCTTTGTGAATCGCCATTTTTGCTGTGTGCAGCAGATAGTTTGTAGTAGGCAATGGCTTTTTCTACTTGCTTGTCTTTCATCTCAATGTTGGCAAGGGCATAATAGATTTTGCCAAGATGATCTTTGTTCTTTTCATCTTTTGCCATTTTTTCAAGCGTTTTTCGCATTGAGCCTCCTTTTGTTTCGGCTCGTACAAAGGCTCTATAAAGCTTTGCATTAAATTCCATGTCGTAGGGAGGCATTCGGCGGATAACTGAGGAGTAGTGCGAAATGGCTTTTTTTCCATTGTAGGTTCGCTGGTATAATTGTGCTAAAATAAAATGATAGCGTTGATTGTCAAGCCAATTCCATGAGTATTTAAGGGTGGCTTTTACTGCGGGAATCGCTTCTTCGTATTTCTTTTCTTGAATTAAGATGTCTGCCTTTACTTTGTAGTATAGTGCACGATGCCGCCTTTTTAATTCTTTGTCTTTTTCTTTTAATATGGTTTCTAATTCTTCAAGTTTTGCGGTGTTACTCATTTCTTTATTTGCAATGAGTTTCCAAAAGCGTGCGTCGTGCGCGATTGGCTCGGCTCGAAATTCGGTGATAATTAACTCAAAAGCCATTACCGCTAAATCGAATTCGTGTAAATAGGTGTTTGCTTTTCCAATAAGTAGGTAGGCATCGTCAATGGAGTTGCAAAAGTCTCGCTTGTTATAAAATGCTTGTTGCCTCTTGGTGAGTTTTTTGCCTTTTTTTATTTTGGGCTTTGTGGTGATGGAGTGCTTGCGAATTGTTTTATCGCCTTTTTCTAAGGCTCTAACCATTTCTGCATTTACCATTGATGGCACTTCGCTAGCATGCAGTGGGGTAATGGGTAAAATGTTGGTGTAGTCAAAGGGATAGCCTTCGGCAATTGTTCGCATGCCTTCGTTGTAACTGTCTTTGCCGTTAAAGTAAACATTATAGTAGGCGGTGGTATTGTGATAAGCACGGTTAAGTAAGTGGTTTTTTCGCATTTTAGGTGCTTCAGTCTTTATATTTACAGTAGTTGCCTCTTCAATTTTTTTATTGCCCTTTTCCGTAAGATTTTCAAACTTTTTATTTACCCAGTCAACCTGCTCTTGGAGTTTTTTATCTATCTTTTTTACTACTTGCCCTATGCTATCGCTCGCAGCCTTTGCTGTTTCATTCACGTCTTTGGTGGCAATGTCTGTCAGACTTTCAGAAGAATCTTGCGCTACCCCTGTATAGAACAGGATAATAAGGCAAAATAGCCCCCATAAACGAATGTAGTAGGTGTTATTTCGACTCACTGTAATGGGTAGTTTTCAAAGCTCATATACATTGCGCAGACTTTTCTATTGCTTTCGTATTGCATATTGTACAGTGTAGCCTATGATAAGTAAACTAAGTAAGGCTGCTATGCGCCCAATAATGTCGCCATATATTACATAGGGGGTAATATGCTCATTTGCGTTGATGGAGGCAGATAGGGTTTCTCGATTCCACCATGAGGTGCGTTGCTCAATCTCTCCACGTTGGTTGATGATTGCTGAAATGCCGGTATTGGCAGAGCGAGCAATACTACGTCGTGTTTCAATGGCACGTAAGCGAGCGTAGTGTAAATGCTGCTTGTGTCCAGGTGTATTACGCCACCAACCATCATTGGTGATAATAAACATTACATTGGCTCCACGTTTGATATATTCGGTGAAGAATTGCCCAAAAATAGATTCGTAGCAAATGGCGGTGCCTGCTCTAAATGGATGAGAGGGAGAGGTGAAAACACTTCGCTCTTTTTGAGTGCCTAAGCCTCCAGCTGTGCCTCCTAAGTTAATGGCAAGGGCGGTTATCTTTTTTAGATATTTGGGGTAGGGTAGCATTTCGACTCCTACTACTAATTTGGACTTGTGATATAGTTGTGTGTGCTCATTTGTGTCAACTTGAATTGCTGTGTTATATGCCTCGTAGTGTAATTCTCCTGAGGGTGAACTGCGAGCCGTTGGCGGTAATGTTTCGTGCTGCGAAAAGCGATGGTAAGTTACTGCGCCTGCTACAAAACTCAGATGTGGGTGTTGCCAGCAAAAACGTTTAAGACGTGTAATGATTGGGTTTGTTTCTATGGAGTTTTCCCATAGATTGCCCTCAAAACAGGTTTCTGGTGCAATTACATAATGCGTTAAAGTGTCTATTGCATTAGTTGCTTGCTCCATAACGATGTTTTGTTGCTGCTGTCGAGTAAGTCCACCAAATTTGTCTCTAAAAGGGTCAATGTTGGGCTGTAGAATTGCTACATTACAATGTTGTGTGTGCTCGTTATAGGTAAGAAATCGGTGTAGTGATAAACCGCAAGGTAATAGCCATAAGAGTGCAATGGAAAAGAGTTCCAAACGGATTGCTTTAGCCTTTTTTCCTCTTGCTAAGTATTTTTTTATAGTGAAAAATACAAGTAAATTGCTGATAAGTACCCAAAGTGAACCGCCTAATGCTCCTGTATTTTCATACCATTGTATAAAGTGTATGTCTTTAGCAAATCCATTGCCGAGAGTTAGCCAAGGCCAAGTAATCTCAGCGTCAAAATAAAACCATTCCCACAGTAACCAAAATGCAACTAATGATGTATAGCCAACCATTGTATTGCTTTTTTGCTTTATCAGTCGAAACGCTAAAAATACAGCAAGCATTTGTACTGAATTGCCAAATAACGCAAATATCATTCCCCAAAATGTTGCGTTGGCAACCCACCAAGTGGTCATTGCATTCCATAGAAAAAAACAAAGCCACGCATATTTCCAAAAGCCTTTCTTGCCCTGTTGAGTAAAGTCGTCCTCTGCAAAAAGAAGAGGTACAAATGCAATTAAAAGTAGTAGCCCCGAAAAAGATTCATACCAAGGTAAACTAAGGAGTAGCGCACTGAGGCTGACAAAAAAAATAGTTTTGAGCATAAGACAAAATGATGCGTTCAATTAAGTGCTATCGTGGGGCAAAGGTAAGGATAAATCCTTAATAGTTTAGAGTCTTGTATATTCAGTTTTTTAACTGTATCTTCGTGTCGATTTAGTTAAAAATGTCGTGCTGTTTTTACTTCTTATAAAGGGTCTTTGTGTAGGATTATTGGCATCGGTGCCACTTGGTCCTGCTGGCGTATTGTGTATTCAGCGAACTCTGAATCGGGGGCGTAAGTCTGGTTTCTTTTCAGGTGTGGGTGTAGCACTTGCCGATACAATTTTCGCAGCAATTGCAGTATTTAGTCTGTCTGTAGTTGAAGACTGGGTAAAGGGCAAAGAATCTATATTGCAAATTGTGGTGGGTGTAGTTGTTGTCATTGTAGGTGGACGTATTATGCTTGCAAATCCCATAAAGCCGATTCGCTCCTATGGAAAGCAAAAAAGCAATCTTTTTGGAGCATTTATTTCCGTGTTTTTGCTAACCATTAACCCTATCAACCTTTTGCCTATTTTATTCTTGATGAGTTTGCTGAAAATTAGTGCAAGTGGACTCTGGGACGCCTCTCTCGTTCTCGTTGGAGTACTGTTTGGGGCATTAACATGGTGGTTTCTTCTCTCTACCCTTATAACTCACTACCGTAAGCATTTCAAATTACGACAAATGTGGTGGATAAATAAACTCTCTGGGAGTATTATTTTGTTTCTTGGAGCATTAGCCTTTATAGATGGAGTAATAAAGTTATTGACAGTTAAGTAGTTTTTGTATTGCCTCCTGTGGATAAATTTAGCGACAATGCTAGGTTTTCTCTTTGTTCAAAATAGTAAAACATTTTATTTTTGCACTTTAATTAACGGATGAAGAATATGAATAATAGGACACTATCTATCGCAGTTATTGCTTTTGCGGTGTGTAATATTTTTACGAATAGGTTGTGTGCGCAGTTAAATTCTGCTTCTGAAAATTCTGCTCAGTTATCATTTGAAGATGGTAGACGGCACTTTAAGGCAACGCCCGCAGCAAGTCTTGCAATAAACAATCAACATAGTAAACACGGTAGGCACTGTTTATCTTTTGCTTGGACAAAAGATAGTGCAAGCATAAGTTTAAAGCGTAATATTCAATGGGAGACTCGCTCCAATGATACGCTTGCTTACACATTTATATACTGGCTTTATTCACTAGAAAAACAAAGTGATGTAGTCTTGCGATTTGAATTTTTGAAAGATAGTACCGTGTGTGCTTGGTTTGACTATGGCTTAGATTTTGTTGGTTGGCGTGAGGCATGGATTGCATTTGATCGTGATATGCAGGGTTTGCCAAAGGCTGATATGGACGAACTGCGCATAACTGTTTTGGGAAGTTCCGAGGGACGTTTGTTTTTTGATTTGATGATTCCGTCGTCACTCCAAGATTTGCGCCAACGCACTTCAGATACTCAAATATTAAAAGTTGGAGCGGCTCAACAAAGATTGGCAAACTTACCAGACTCTACGGTGTCATTGCCAATAAACTCAGAGGACTCAAGTGTATTGAAAAAAATAGAGGGAAGACTCTCGCAAGTCCTTTTAGATAAAGGAAGGCAGATAGACCTTGATTCACTTCAACAGCGAATAATACATGAGATAGGCATTGTTCGAAACTCTGATGGCACTTTTCGTGGACACCCCGTATTTTTCTTGCCTTGGGCAAATACTTATTTTGCTAATGATACTGGAGCCTTTGCTAATACGGTCATTTCTTTGGCTGACTGCAATTGGTTATTGCTAAATATTGCACGAGTGCATCGTCTTTCTCGCTCGAAGATTGAACGAGAGCGTGCACAACTTATTTTTATGCGGCTAGCACGCTATATTTTTGAACAAGGATTTGTTGGTGGAGCGCCATTCCCTGCCATTTCACATGACGTAATGATTGATTTTTATGCGGCATGTTTTTTGATGAAAGAGCCCTTACGCAAGGCTGGACTAATGGAGGAGGCACAGCGAGCTGTTGACTGGTTCTCGGCTCTTGCAGAAGTTCACAATACCGATGTTTTGAGTGGTGTGCCTATGGGACGTTTAATCTCATTGTTGATGCTTGATGATGCTCATAAGAAGATAAACGCAATACAGAGCTTTGCCCAAAAGTTTAATGATGGACTTTTGCAATCGCCAACTTTAGTTGCCAAATTTATGCAAGATAGAAATGTGTGCACTTATAATGGAATTACATCTGAACCCAGTCGTTTGCGTAATTTGGTGGAGGTTGTATATATATTGGCACAAACGAATTGTGGAGTAGCAGACCAAGTACATCGTCAACTTAAAAAAACTTTGTTGACAATGCGTTATGCCCAGATTTCTCAACGTGTAGATGCCCAGTTGTTTGCTCTGCTAGCGCAGAGTGGATCGCCTGACAATAAGCATGAAATAGATGAAGATTTGGCTGCTGCATATCTACGCTTGATTGGAAATGCTAAGTCCAATAAAGTTGCTCGATTATTTGCAGATAAAGGCATAAAGCCCGAATCTAATTTAGAGGGGAATTTGGCACTGCCTTACACTAATACAATGATACAGAGAAGAGGGGCATGGCTTGCAGTTGTGCATGGATACAGTGCTTATTTGAAGAAAGTGCAAAATGACCAAATGCTTGCTTTTCCTCAATATGACTTGATGTATGGCGATTTGCAGATTTCGCATAATGATACTTCTTTAAGTTTTTTACAGAGCGTAACCTTATCTACTCAATCATTAGAAAGTCTCAATTTATATGAGCAGGGTAGTGATGTTTCTGTATCCAAGGATAACTTTCCTTTGCAAAAAACAACGACAGGAGTGGTGTCATTTGAGGGACGAAATGGTGCCTATGCAATGAATTTTTCGGTACGGAAGTCGTATTTCTTTTTTGATAACCGAATTGTGTGCTTAGGTACAAACATCAAGGGTGATACTCCTATGGGTACAAATATTTTTCAAGACTTAGTGCCAAAAAATGCTGAAATAATAGTTGATAAAACAAGAGTTAATTCAACGCCTTTTGAGTGGAGTAAAAATGGAAGCACTTATCTTATTGATGCGCATCGTAATGCTTACTTTGTGCGTAATGCGGTAGTTTCAGTTAATCGTACCCCTCAATCTTTACTAAGTTTAGACACTGCTTCTGTAACTGAAACGGATTATGTGCGAGCAAGTGTTTTGCACGATAACACGCTTAACAAGGGTACTTATGAGTATGCAATCTTGATACAACCTAATGATAAAGATTTAAACTCATGGATAGGGATGGCGGGCAAGAAAAAATCTTCACACTACACAGTTATTAAACAAGATACGCAGGTGCATATTGTGCATGATAAAGTAAGTGATATTACAGCATATGCAATTTTTGATGCAGGAAAGTTAAAGTCAAGGAAGTTACTCTTACAAGAGGCTTCACTGCCCTGCATGGCAATGATTCAAAATAGTGGAAAAAATAAAGTCAAATTGAGTTATGCTCATTTCAATATTCAACCCTATGATGATGGGGCTTCTAATGAATCGAAGAAAACCACATCTCAGATTATCTTGAAAGGTAAATGGAACTTAGAGAGTCCTGTTGACTTTTGTAAGGTAATTGCAATAAATGGAGGGAAGACTATTTTGGAGATTGTCTCTCAATATGGAGTTTCTCAAGAATTTACCCTTGTTAAGCAATAAATATTACACAGTTTTTTTAACCAATTCATTTCAAAACTTATACTTTTTTAAATTATGCAAGAACTATTTGACATTATAGCGCAATTCTCCATAACAGGAAAAGTTGCAGAAATTAAACCTCTTGGGGCAGGGCATATAAATGACTCTTACAAGGTAAATACGCACGGAGAACATGAAGCAGACTACGTTTTACAACGTATCAATCATAATATATTTAAAGATGTTGATGCGCTGCAAACCAATATTCATCGGGTAACAGAGCATATTCGCTCAAAACTTATTGCCAAAGGCGAAACCGAAATAGAGCGTAAGGCTCTGAGTTTAGTGCCAACGATTGATGGAAAATTATACCTTAAAACAACTAAGGAAGAATATTGGCGAGTACTTTTATTTATCGCTAAAAGTAAAAGTTATGAGGCAGTTACTCCAGAACTTTCATTAGTTGCTGGTCAAGCTTTTGGAGATTTTCAAGCAATGCTCTCAGATTTGCCTAATCCTCCATTAGTGGAAACGATTCCAAATTTTCACAATATTGAAGCACGACTAACCACTTTTCGTCAGTCTGTAAAAGAGAATAAGGCAGAGCGTTTGAGTAAGGTGACCTATATGGTTGATGAAATTGAGAAGCGTGCAAATGAAATGTGCCAAGCGGAGCAACTACATCGTGAAGGGAAGTTACCAAAGCGCATCAATCACTGCGATACAAAGGTGAATAATATGCTTTTTGATGAGAATGGAAATGTATTATGTGTAGTAGATTTAGATACAGTAATGCCTGGCTTTGTGGTGTCGGACTTTGGAGACTTTATGCGTACTGGAGCGAATAACGGAATGGAAGATGATGAGAATTTAGATAATGTATTTTTCAAAAAAGAAATTTTTGAGGCTTATACCCAAGGTTATCTTAAGGCTGCAAAATCATTTCTTACTCCTCTCGAAATAGAACTTTTGCCTTTTGGGGCAAAATTGTTGACCTATATGCAAACGGTTCGCTTCTTTACCGATTATTTGGACGGAGATACTTACTATAAAATTCATCACCCAGAGCATAATTGGCAACGTACAAAGTCCCAATTCAAACTTCTCCAAAGCATAGAGGACTATTATCCACAAATGATGCAATTTATTAAAAAGCTATGCTAAATGTACCTCACATACCTACGTCAAGTTTGCAAACTATAAATCTTGAGATTTTGCAGAACTTCGAGAGTGTTCCTTCGCATCAAATTGCTTGCTGTAATTGGGAAAAAGATTTTCCATATACCCCACAAGTGAATGTGAAAATTGCGCAAACAAACTCACATGTATTGCTACAATACAATGTGCAAGAGAATTGTGTCAGAGCAAAATATACTCACCCAAATGATGCCGTTTGGACAGATTCGTGTGTCGAGTTTTTTATCTCATTAGATGATAAAGTAACTTATTATAATTGTGAGTTTAATTGCATTGGAACTCCTCTTATAAGTTATAATTCTATACCTCGTGAGGGGCAACGAGCAGCACCAGAACTTTTATCTCAAATTTTGACACATAGTACACTCGGCAATAAGCCTATTGTACTCAAGAATGGAAATTTTGATTGGACACTAACTATTGCAATTCCCTATATTTGCTTTTTTGCTCATAAAATCGATA
>JBOFMS010000109.1:0-5784 GCA_051658505.1 Bacteroidales bacterium
AGTATGTAGCAGGCACACTAACCACCTTAAAGGGTTGGTAGCCTAAACTGTCGTTGTTGTGTTTAATACGAAAACGTAGGGTGTAGTTGAGGCAGTTACCTGCCGAAGTTAGGGGAATGTTAGCAAACTCTACAAGTAAAAGTTTGTTTACAAGGTCGGTGTTAGTCGCCAACAGCGTGGTGTGAAAAGGCATTGAGAGGTCGCTCTGCCCCACCGAGATACTTGCAAAAGCAAGCAACCCAAGGCTCAAAGATAAAAACTTTTTGACGTTCATAATTGTTATTGTTTTTGATTAAAATATTGTTGCCTCCACTTGACTTTTTTGCACGGCTATCGGCTTACTCCGTTTAGGTTTTAATGTTTGTTGGGGGTGTTGGGCACCTCTTGGGTAAAAAGATACCTATCTTTCGTGTAAAAGATAGGTATCTTTTGTGTAAAAGATAGGTATCTTTTTGGTAAAAGATAGGTATCTTTTTGTCAAGCTCTACCCATTGTGTGTTTATATCTATTCTTTTATTACTTCATTTACTTTTTGAGCCTTTTTGCCCTTGTGTTATTCATCTTCATCTATTGTATTTATCGCTTAATTGAGCAAATCGGCTGCAAATATAGAGTTCTATTTTTTATCTACCAAAAATCAGATAAAAAAACCCTGCGGGCAATCACTTTGTAAACGATACTTTATGCAAATTATTGTATGGCAATGGCATTTTTTAACATACTGGAAGCAAAATTATTGCTTGCTGCCTGCTGCTATTGTGTGCAGGGGCGGCATGGGGGCTTTGCGCAAGTGGGGCTATGGGTGGGCATAAAGGGAGGGGGGGATTGCCTTTTTTGTAGATTTTAGTACCTTTGCGCCTTCATCAAATATAGTTGTTGTATGGGTGCTTTACTCCTTTATAATACGCTTGTGCGCAAAAAACAAGCATTTGTTCCGATTACTCCCCCGCTGGTGGGGCTGTACGTTTGTGGTCCTACAGTATATGGCAACCCACACTTGGGGCACGCTCGCCCTGCTATTACCTTCGATGTATTGTATCGCTATCTTGGGCATTTGGGCTACAAGGTGCGCTATGTGCGCAATATTACCGATGTGGGACATCTTGAAAATGATGCGGACGTGGGAGAGGATAAGATTGCCAAAAAAGCTCGCCTCGAACAACTTGAACCTATGGAGGTGGCGCAGTATTATACCAACCAGTACCGTAAGGCTACGCTTGCTCTGAATGTGCTTGCCCCAAGTATTGAGCCGCAAGCAAGTGGACATATTATGGAGCAGATTGAATTGATTGAGCAAATGCTGAACAAGGGATTGGCATATCAAAGCGAGGGCTCGATTTATTTTGATGTGGAAAAATATAATGCGCAGTATAAGGATTACGGAAAACTGTCGGGCAGGGTGCTTGATGAATTGCAGGCAAACACCCGAAGCCTCGATGGACAAAGCGAAAAACGTAAGCCTTTTGATTTTGCCTTGTGGAAACAGGCTGCCCCCGAACATATCATGCGCTGGAAAGGGGTGTTCAAATGGACAGAAAGCGATGAAATGAATGTGCCTCGGCAAAGGGAGTTAACCTCAATTGGTTTTCCTGCATGGCACTTGGAGTGCTCGGCAATGAGCAAAAAGTATTTGGGCGAGGTGTTTGATATTCATGGGGGAGGTATGGATTTGATGTTTCCGCATCATGAGTGCGAAATAGCGCAGGGCAAAGCCTGCGGAGCAGAGGGCGCAAGGTTTTGGATGCACAATAATATGATAAGCATCAATGGACAAAAAATGGGGAAGTCGCTGGGTAATTTTATTACTCTTGATGAGTTGTTTGAGGGCAAACACCCTCTGTTAACGCAAGCGTATAGCCCTATGACGGTTCGCTTTTTTATACTCCAAGCCCACTATCGTAGCACCCTCGACTTTAGTAATGATGCCTTACAGGCTGCCGAAAAAAGCCTGCAACGCCTGCTTGCTGCTCAACAAACCTTGGGGCAACTGCCAGTGTCGCCCGACTCTTCGGTTAAGGTTGATGAATTTATGCCTGCTTGCCTTGCGGCGATGAATGATGACCTGAACACTGCAGTGGTATTGGCTGTACTTGCCGATTGGACACGTAGCATCAACTCAATAAAGGCGGGCACCGAACGTATCTCAACCCAGCACCTACAATGTTTACAACGAGATTTTGACCTTGTTGTAAATGATATATTGGGGCTGCAAACCGAAACGCCTGCAACAAAGGGCTGCCTACTGCAAGATGAACTGATTGAACTCTTGCTTAATCTGCGCCTTGAGGCAAAGGCAAATAAAGACTTTGCTTTGTCTGACAAAATTCG
This sequence comes from Bacteroidales bacterium, assembly GCA_051658505.1. GTDB lineage: Bacteria > Bacteroidota > Bacteroidia > Bacteroidales > UBA932 > JAITMY01. The sequence continues at coordinate 2,329 of JBOFMS010000109.1, forward strand.
TAATCAACTCACTGCCCTTGGGGTGCAAATACATGATACAAAGGAGGGCTTTGAGTGGACGCTAAAGTAGCCTCAAGCCTACCAAAGGCATAGCACTTGTGGGGTAGGCATCAATTAGTCAAAAAAAAACTCGTGAATAAGATGGAGCACCTTGAGTAAGTCGTGCCGATGCACCACACATAAGGTGTTAAGGGCTGAGTTGCCTTGCTCAATGGCAATAAGATGAAGGGCATGGCTCGCTAAGATAGCCTGCAAGCGGTGTACAACAAGGGGCGCATCAAGCAGGTTTGCTCCCACAAGTGTAATGATAGCTACCGAGCTTTGGGTTAAGCCAATGGCTGCTTGCTGCTGCTCGGTTTCAAAGGCAAAGTCTATGGCTTGCCTCGCAGCACATACATCTATGGGGTAAAGTACAAGCCTTATCGCGCCCTCTGCCAAGTTTTGTGACAGCAAAATGGGCGTTACTTGATGCTGGGCAAGCGTAGCTGATAACCGCTCCAAGCGGCAGTGCATAGCAGCCAAGTTGCCACAAGCGAGGGTTAAGCACACAACATCATCAAGCGATGAAATGCCTTTCATGCTTCGCATAGATGAAGCCTCTGCCTCTGTTGCATCTATACATGTGCCAGGCGACTCGGGGTTAAAGGTGTTTTTAATCCAAATGGGAATATTGGCTGCCAACAAAGGACGCACAGTGGGAGGGTAAACTACCTTTGCCCCAAAGTTAGACAAGTCGAAGGCTTCGGTATATGTCAAGCGAGGTATCAAGTGTGCCTTTTGTACTTTGCTGGGGTCGGCAGTCATAAAACCATCTACATCCGTCCACAATTCGGCACATACGGCACCTATGGCAGCCGCAACTATCGCCGCCGAATAGTCACTCCCACCACGTCCAAGCGTAGTGGTGTCGCCATCGGCATTAGAGGCTATAAAGCCCGCCAAAACTACGCGCTGCGTGCTGCGCAACAACTGCTCTCTACAAAGTTGATTGCTGCGCTCAAAGTCTACCTCTGCCAACCCAAAACAATTGTTGGTTTTGATAATATCTCGTGCATCTATCAATACTACATCGCTCAAAACTCTACTAATCACCAGCGAACTCATGCGCTCACCAAAACTCAAAATGTAGTCTTGTAACTTGGCACTCAACGTTCGTAATCGAGATAGATTAAGGAGTGCTTCGGCTAACTCATCAAGCAATACCTTGAGCTGACGCAAGGTGCAGTCTTGCTGCTGCAAGTGTATCAACTCTCGCACCAACGCAAAGTGCCTGCTTGCCAACTGCTCAAGCAACAAGGTATAGGTATGAGTGCCAGCTGCCGCAAGCTTGCTCATTTCTACCAATTGGTCGGTTACTCCTCCTAAGGCAGATACCACCACTACCCTATTTGCTGAACTTTGCTCTACAATAGACTTTACTTTTAAGATGTTTTTAGAAGTGGCTACCGATGAGCCTCCAAACTTTAAAACCTTCATAGTTAGATGGGGTGTTTCGTGCATCTTGGCAACATAACTCCTAAACCCTATGCAAGCCCTATGCAATTTGCGGGCAAAGTTAGCAAATTGTTAGACATATATAAGTGAGAGTAGATGCTGCTTACATATTTTTTTTGTAAGTTTGCAGCCCTATAATCATGTATTGTCTTATGAAGTTTTACTGCTATTTACTGCTGTTTATATTGGCTTCTGTTAGCCTTAACCTACAGGCACAAAACACCCCCATCGAACGAAGTTCAACCATTGAGAGTAAAACAACAGGTCGCTACTATGTGCATCGCGTCAAGTTCGGAGAGACGGCCTATTCCATTTGTCGTGCCTACGGTATCTCTACCGATGAGCTGAAACGCGCTAACCCCTTCCTTGAACAAAGCGCACTACGTGCAGACCATGTACTGCATATCCCCCTAACTCCTGCAAATGGGGCAGAGTACTTTCATATTCATACAGTGCAAGAAAAAGAAACCTTGTTTGGTATCGCTAAACGATATAGCATCACCCCCGAACAACTCGTAAGGCTCAATCCTCAAACAGAACACGCTCTGATTATCGGTACTCAACTGTATATCCCTGTCAACAAACAAAACGTAGCGGCTTCGGCAACCCCAAGCCCTACAGATACAAGCCAAAAGATACTCTCGCATACTGTGCGCAAAAAAGAAACTTTATTTGCTATCTCAAATATGTATGAGGTTTCGATAGAGGATATACAAAAGTATAATCCACAAATAATTGATAAGACGAATCAAACAAAAATTCAAGTCGGACAAGTACTGTCAATACCCATCTTTCTTTCAGGGGTTAAGCACGAAAAACAAGCCCCCCCTCAACAAATACAAGACTTGTGCGATACCTTGCATCCAAAAAAAACGCTCAATGTAGCACTACTGCTGCCTTTCAATGCTAACCAACAAAAAAACAGTGAGGACTTACACCGTGCTTTTCGCTTTGCAGAGATGTACGAAGGTGCACTAATTGCTCTCGAAAAGTTACGTAAACAAGGCTTGTCGGTTAACCTAAGTGTAGTCGACACAAAGAATGTAAGCACTGAGGCTTTAATACGTCATGCAGGAGTTGAAATGGCTGACCTAATTATAGGTCCTGTTTATCAAAAGGAGTTTTTGCAAGTCGCTAAGTTTGCACAGTCTCGTGGCAAGACTATCGTTTCACCACTCATGCCCATCGATTCATCTCTTAAAACGCACTCTAAGGTTTTTCAAATTCCTGTTGGATTCGAAAAGCAACAAGAGGTCATACTGAATCATAAGCAAATGGATATTACAAAAAGTAATATAGTGGTTCTGCAAAAACGTAACAATGATAAAAATGCAGAGCACTTAGCCCCCTACATTCAAAAACATTTGTCGAATATTGAAACTATATTCTACCGAAACACAGCCTCACTGCCCGATACGTTTACCATTGAGTCTTTCCGAAATACTGCCGTTGAACAAAGCTACCTCAACAAAGAACATACTGCAAGTGTCAAAAAAATAAGCTACGCAACAGGACTACAACCTCGCGATAACTTTGATATGTTTTTTAGAGTACTACACCCACAAAGAGAGAACCGCATCATTATCTCGGCACAAGATGAACCCTTTGTTTCTGACATATTAGCCAATCTAAAAGCATTTGCCGACATCTACAAATGCCCGATTACAGTATATGGTAACACCAGTTGGCAAAAATTTTCGAACCTCGAACTAAACTTGTTTTACGACTTAAAACTGCATCTTGCTACTCCATACTTTACAAACTACAAGTCCGATACCATAAAGGTTTTTGTACGAGCCTATCGTAAACAATACAAAACAGACCCCTCGCAATTTGCATTTCAAGGTCATGACATTATGCTCTACTTTGCCTCTGCATTGTTTCGCTATGGCGATAGTTTCCCCAACTGCTTCTCACAACACAGTGTGCCCCTATTGCAGTCTAACTACAGTTTTGCACCAT
>JBOFMS010000110.1:0-4087 GCA_051658505.1 Bacteroidales bacterium
CGCTCGTGCCTCACTCATTCAGTAAGAATTTTTATGCCTCCTTCGCTGCATTTTTTTGTCCCTTTTCCCATGTCGGAGGGTGGTAGGGAGTTAAGCGCAGGTGGTAGGTGGGCGGTGTGTATTATCCCCGTAAGGGAAAGGGTAAGAGCAATCCCCCCTCCAAGAGTGCGAATACACAAGCAGGAAACTCAATGTAATGAGCCTTGTGTAATACAGAGGCTCCAAGAGAATACAAATATTTAAACTGCTCAATTTTGGGGACAGGAGATTATTCCCAAAATAAAATCCCGCAATACTTAAAAAGTATTGCGGGATTTTATTTTTAGATTTCGTCTCTTGTTATTGACTTATTTTATCGCGAAATGCGGCTAATTCTGCATCTTTTGTCGCAAGCTCTTTATAAGATGCAGGGTCTAGGTTAATTGCCTTTTTCAGATTGTCCAAAACATCTACATCTATATTAAGGCGAGCCCCAGCAATTGCTCTTAGATAGAAAGCCTGTGCTGTTGGTAATTGCTCTAATATGATTTTTGCATCGCTTACTTTTTCATAAAGCAATAGAGCAAGTCCCTCAAGAACAGAGTTAGAACCCTTGGTTAATAAAACCGCTTGCTCGTAACGTCCTTTAGTAATTGCAATATAAGCCAATCCCTCCTTGCTTTCTTCTAATCCAGAAGCAACAAGTTGCTTCTCTCCATCTTCAATTTTTCCTAATTTAAGCAAGAGGTAGCCCATGTTGTTTTTTACCTCTTTTGATTCAGGGTCAATTGCCATAGCAGAGTCTAAGGCAATTTTTGCCTCTTCCAATTCGTTTTGAAGCAAGTACAGTGTTCCTAAATTGTTATAGCCTCTTACATCTCCAAATTTATTTGCAACCATTTTATAGATTGCTTCTAATGTAGTACTATTTTCAACATATAGATTTGCACTATACATCAATTGCTCAACATCAAGGCTATCCATAGCCCCTGCCTCTATTATTGCTTTTAACTGCTCATCATTTAGATTTGCTTTTTCTACAGCAACTAAAAATTTAGACCTTCTAAGCTCGGGTAAAATCTTGTCGGCAACTACAGTGTAAATGCTAGCAATGTTTTTGATCTCACGTTCACGAACTTCAGAGTCGCTGTACATTGACAAAATACGAAGTATAAGCTCTTTATCACGAATATTAGACGCTCTCATCAATGCTTGAAATCCTTCCCAATCTTCAGCAGTATGTTTCATTGCTACCGCATTTTTGTCAAAAGGAAGTTTTGACTTTTTAAAGCGAGCACCCAAAGCACTTATAGATGATTTTGCACGATTGTCTGACAGTTTTTCATTTAGTTCATATGATCCATCAGGAGATGCGTAAGATAATATCTGCAAATGTTTTACAGTTTTTGAAGAGTCACGAGCTGCGTCTAATAAAAAAGATTCCAATACATTAAAACTCTCTTTTTTTAGTTCTGCTGGACGAATATTTGCTTGGTTAATAAGAAATTTAATTTCCGCATCCAAACTATCCATTATTGTTTTTTGGTACTCGTTGCCCATCCAAACAGGAACAGGTACTACATTTGCAAGCGTATAGGTTGCAAGTGTTCCGTCAGCAATTTTTATGTCGCTTGGGTATGGAAATCTTTGACCCTTTACAATTAGAGTAACACGTAGTTCAAGTGTAGCACTACGCATTTTATCTGTGTAGTTAAATGATACGTCTTGAGAGTAACCTCCACCTCTTTGAGTTATTACAGTATGATTTTCTTTTACTTTTTCACCCTGTAGCATTTTTATTGGAAGTAATTCCTCCTTACCCTCATACTTTAAAACTGGTTGTACCTCAAGTATTGCATTTGGGTGAAAAAATTTCTCGGGAAAAGAAACGTCTATTTTTGCCCTGACAACACCCGCTTTTGCTTCTAAAACAGCAGGCGTACACTTTGCTTTAATTTGGTCTGCTTGCTCTTTCATTTTTTCTGGACTTGCACAAGCCAAAAGTAATCCGAGCAATACTGTCAATAAGTAAAAACTTTTTCTCATAATTATTTTATTATTGTTTTGTTAATTGCGACTCTAAATACGCGGCAAAGTTAGAAAAAAATAACTCGTAACAAACAATGAACATCAGTTTTGCCTTGTGATTTTTGCCATTTAACCTTTTTTTATTGTTTTTTAGTTGCGTGTTGTGCGAAGTAAAATTAGAATGCTTACTTTTGCACCCACAAAAATCAAATTAAACATTCTGCCTATTGTTCTACATTTACTCTTAAAAAATCTGTTTTATTTAAAATTAAGCAATTGTGATTTACAAGAGTCAATGTGATCATGCTTCATTGGATGGAGTTCGTTTTGATTGTAAAGTTGAAGGTTTTACATCTCTTTTTAGTAGCGTTCGTGGAAGGGTATACTCTTATATCTTTTCTTTAGTCAAGTCGAGAGACGTTGCGGACGATATTTTGCAAGAAACTTTTATTCGGGTTCTTAGTTCCCTCAGGGAAGGTCAGTACAATGAACGGGGAAAATTTCTCTCTTGGGTACTTAGTATAGCACACAATCAAACTTTTGACTATTTCAGGCATTCTGCTCAGAGTGTCAAAATGGGTATCTCTCTGGAGCCTATGGAAAGTGCTATACATCATGAGTGTAGTTGCCCTGATGCTAATATTGAAGAGCGAGTTATTCAATCGCAAATTTGTAATGATGTCCGCCGATTGGTAGATAAATTACCTTTGGAGCAAAGAGATATTGTAGTGATGCATCACTATTGTGGAATGTCTTTCAAGGAAATTTCTTCTGAACTAGGAATTAGCATTAATACTGCTTTGGGACGTATGCGCTACGCTTTAATCAATATCCGCAAAATGGTGAAGGAGAATCAAATTTCACTTGCGGCTTAACTTTTTCACTTGCAACTAACTTACCGAACTGTAATCTATTGTTGATTTTTGTAAGCGAGTTAGTTGTAACCTTAAAAGGGCATTGTGTTTTTGGTTGAGATAGGGGTCTTCATTCAGCACCTTTTCTGCGATAAAACGTGAGAAGTCGAGCACCTTTCCATCTTTTGCTAGGTTTGCTATACGCAGATTAAACGCAAGTCCACTTTGCATTGTTCCTTCTAAGTCTCCAGGTCCACGCATTTGTAAATCTGCTTCGGCAATTTCAAAGCCGTCATTACTGCGACACATCATGTCAATGCGTCGTCTACTATCATTTGATATTTTTGATCCTGTCATTAGGATACAGTACGACTGATTGGCTCCACGTCCGACACGTCCACGGAGTTGGTGTAGTTGGGCAAGCCCAAATCGCTCTGCACTTTCAATGAGCATTACACTTGCATTGGGTACATTCACACCAACCTCAATTACTGTGGTGGCTACCATAATATTGGCATTTCCCTCTATAAACTCTTGCATGGCTGTATCTTTTTCATCATTCTTCATCTTACCATGTAGTATGCAGGTTTGATACTTTGGTGCAGGAAAGTTATGTTGAATCATCTCAAAACCATCTGAAAGGTTTTTATAATCAAACTTTTCAGATTCTTGAATCAGAGGATATACCATATAGATTTGTCGTCCCTCGGCAATTTGCTTTCTTAGAAAGTCAAACACAAGCCCTCGTTTATGCTCAAAATAGTGTTGTGTTTTGATAGGTTTACGCCCTGGTGGGAGTTCATCTAATATTGAAATATGTAAGTCTCCATAAATTGTCATCGCTAAAGTGCGAGGAATAGGGGTTGCCGTCATTACTAAAATGTGGGGGGGATTTAGGTTTTTCTCCCAAAGTTTGCCTCTTTGCGCTACTCCAAAGCGGTGCTGCTCATCAATAATAACTAAGGCTAAGTTTTTGAACTGTACGGCTTCTTCTACAAGTGCATGTGTGCCAATGAGTATTTGAATTTCTCCATTTTTTAACTCCTCAAATAATTGCTTGCGAGCAGCCTTTTTGGTTGATCCAGTAAGCAGGGCAACCTTTATGGAAAGCCCTTTTAATAATTCAGTTATACCTGTAAAGTGTTGCCTGGCAAGTATCTCAGTAGGTGCCATTAGGCAGGATTGAAAACCGTTGTCGGTGGCTAAAAGTGCTGACATTAGCGCAA
>JBOFMS010000111.1:0-11716 GCA_051658505.1 Bacteroidales bacterium
CAGGGCTAACAACACGTATGTTTGCTTTGTGGCGTGTCCATTTTTCTGCCAATGGACCTTCGGGACAATGAGAAATAAGTTTTTCTGCCATGATATATAAATGTATATGTAGTTCTACTTTCTAAAAATTAAGCACTTAGTCCGAATACAAACCACAACACCACTACTGAAAATCCCAGTACGATGAGCCCAGCAAGTAGGCGTGAGGCATTTTGTAGACGAGGAATCCAAATGCTGTTGTTTGTTCCAATGGATTGGAATGCGCTCCAAAATCCATGGCATAGATGATACCATAATGCCCAAAACCAAATAAGATAAATGGCTGTATTGATTGGATTTTCAAGAGTTGTTTTTACCAATAACCAAGGGTTTTCAGCAGGTATGCCTCCTGTAAAGTGTAAGAGTTGCATCTTTGCCCAAAAGTGTGTGAGGTGAAATGCAAGAAATCCAAGCACAATAACGCCTAAGGCAAACATATTGCGAGATGCCCAACTTGAGGCTTTTGCATTATTTGCAATGGCATATTTTATAGGACGTGCCTTCATATTGTGAATGGTAAGCACAAAGGCATAGACAATGTGTATTATGAAACCTGCGGCTAATACGGGTACCATTATTTTGATGAAAATATTGGTGTCCATAAAATGGCAAGCAGCATTGTAGGCTTGTTCTGAAAAGATTGCTGTTAAGTTAATTGCGAGGTGCAATAATAAGAATGTAATTAAGAAGAGTCCTGAAAGACTCATAATTACCTTTTTTCCAATGGATGAAGAAAGAATGTTTGCCATAGTATGACGGTTAGATTGGTTTGCTGAATTATTTAACGGTCGCAAAGATAGAAAAAATATGATAAACAATTCAAAAGTTTTAGTAGGAATATTTCTGAATAATAATTAAAGAAAATATAGACAATTACTGTCAGTAATGCGGCTTATTAACACAAATAGTGTCTTGTTAACCAATAATTGATATCTTTGCTTCGCTGATTATAATAAACTTTTTAATTAAACATTTGTCTTATGAAAGCCTTTAAGTTAAGCCTTATTGCCATGGCACTAGCATCTACTACTATGGCACAGTATGATGGAAAAAGTCAGTATCAAAGTTTTAAAACGAGTGATGGAACAACGTTCAGAATCTCACCAGAGAATTGGGACGTGGATTATCGAGGAAATCATCGTGGTATCGTTAAGGTGAATGCTGTCAATGAGGCAGTGATTACTCGTATTCAATGGCGAAGACCTGATTTACAAATAGAGACCAAGCAAGTGGTGGTTAATGATTCAGCAGGAAATGCAATAGATAATGTTTGGGTAAAAGAAATTAACAGCGAGTTTGCAGATGTAGTTTTTGAGCCAACAGCAGGAGTTGGCACTTACTACATTTACTATCTACCCTACGTACACAACAAACTTTGGTATGAGGCACGTCGTCAAAATGATTATACTGAGTTTCTAAAGGTAAACTATAAGGCAGATACTGCTTGGTTACAGAAGGTAAAAACAAAAGGAAATATTGCAATTGCAAAAACAGAGGTAATTGAGTCAAGATTAGAGCATGATTTTTGGACTTCAATGGGTATCATTGCAACTGCTTCAGAGGTAGATGCCTTGAAGAAAACATACAATCAAGATGTTTTGATTTTTACAGAAAACCGTGCCTTTCCCATTCGCAGAAAACAAAGTTTGCCTTATCGTTGGATTGAGAAGGGGGCATCCTCAAACTTTACAGGTTATGCTTTACGTGATGAATATTACGTTTGGCAAATTGGTGTTTTTGCAGCAAAACGCAATGTCTCAAAATTAAATGTCGAATTCTCTGACTTTAAGAGTGAAAATGCTACTATAAGTAAAGATGAGGTAACTTGTATCAATACCGAGGGAGTGAGTTGGACAGGGCAAAAAGAGCGTTATGAGGTAAACGTTGTTCAAAATGAACTTCAGGCACTTTGGTGTGGCATCTCCATTCCTAAAGACGCACAAGTTGGAACTTACAAGGGTACAGCAAGAGTAACTGATAGCAATGGACTCAATGAAGTGGTAAGCATAAACATTACTGTAACTAATGAAGTTGCCATAAATCGTGGTGATAACGAAATGTGGCGACACTCTCGCTTACGTTGGCTTAATTCAAACATTGGTAGTAACTACGAGAGTGTAAAACCATATACTCCATTAAGTATTAATGGTAATAAAATTGATGTAGCAGGAAAAGTTCTTGAACTTCAAGAAAATGGATTGCCTAAAAACATTACCATCAATCATCAGAAGGTATTTAAGACAGACCCTGCATTTATCGTAGTAAGTGAAGGTAAGGAGTTTAAGTTTACAGCCAATAATCTTGTAATAAGGCAAGACGGCTCAGGGCGCAGTAGCTGGACTGCTTCCTCACAGTTGGGTAATTTTAAGTTTGATATGAAGGCATTTTTAGAGGCTGACGGTTATGCACGTTATACCATAACACTTGCATCGGCAGGAGGAGATATTCCTGTTGATGATGTGAAATTGATTTTAGAATACACAAACCTCAGTTCTCAATATTTTATGGGAGCAGGGCTTGGTGTTAAAGGAGGATATACTCCTAAGGAATTGGAGTGGGATTTCACAGGTCCTTGTGATAGTTATTATATTGGGAGCGTAGAGGCAGGAACGCATGTCGAAATTCGTGGAGCAAATTACCATGGACCACTACAATGGGATTACAAAAAAACATTGCCTGAGGCATGGAGCAATAATAAAAAGGGAAAATTAAGTCTCAAGAAGGATAAAAATGCAGTGATTTGTGTGCAAACAGGTACACAAACCATCACTAAGGAGGAGCGTCAATATGAGTTTTCAATTTTGATGACTCCTGTTAAAGCCATTGATACCAAGCATCAATTCTCACAGCGTTACTTTCATCACATTCCTACAGACATTGTGAATGCTCCAATGGCAAATATCATTAACATTCATCATGCACGCAATCTCAATCCTGTAATTAACTACCCATGGGTGGTTCAAGACTCTTTGGTACAGTATATCAAAGAGCAGCACAAAGAAAACCGCAAGGTAAAGTTGTATTACACAATTAGGGAGTTAAGTACTCAAGCCACAGAGGTATTTGCATTGATGAGTTTGAATGGGGAAATTTATCTTCCAGGACCTGGCAAAGGCTACACTTGGCCACAAGAGCACCTTATTGATGGTTATAGTTGTGCTTGGTACACTGGCTTGCCCAATCAAGATAGCGATGCCTCGCTTGCGATGAGTGCATTCTCTCGCTTTATTAACTACTATTTGGAGGGATTAAAATGGATGTTGGTTAATTATGAGATTGATGGTATTTATATGGACGATGTTTCGTTTGACCGCACAGTGATGCAACGTATGCGAAAAATCATAGAAAAATATCGTCCTAGCGCACTTATTGATTTGCATTCTAATACCACCTATTCCATTGGTGCTGCCAACCAATATGCCGACTTTATGCCTTACATTGACAGAGTTTGGTTTGGCGAACACTTCAAATACGAGACAATGCCTCACGATGAGTGGTTGGTAACCTTCTCGGGCATTCCATTTGGAATAATGAGTGAGATGTTGCAAGGCGGTGGAAACTACTTTCTTGGTATGCTCTATGGAGCATCAAACCGTTACTATGAGGCAAACTTTCATAAACTACCAACGCCAATTTGGAAGTTATGGTTAGACTTCAATATTGAAGATGCAAAAATGATAGGTTACTGGGATGCAAAAGCAGCGATACAAAGCGATAATGATTTGGTTAAAGCCACAGTATATGTACACAAAGGCAAAACTCTTTTGGTTATAGGTAACTTTGGAGATACAGAGCAAATGGTGAACCTAAAAATCAACTACAAGCAATTAGGTCTTTCACCCAAAAAGGTAAAAGCAATGCTCCCTGTAATGGATGGGGTGCAAAAGCAAGGCAATATAGACCTATCTAAACCGATAAATGTAAATGCAAAAGGCGGTATGTTTATCATCTTATCAGAATAGAGCGAATATCTTTCGCTAAATACCAATTAAAAGGGGCTTGATAATTTCAAGCCCCTTTTGATTTTTTACGCTCTATAAGTTGTTGCGTTTAATTACCATAATCAAAGATTTAGTTATGGAATAGGAGTAATGTTAATTGTCCACTCGTGATTTTTGCTTAGGTCAATCGTATATTGTTCATAAGGAGTTGCTCCCCAACTATTGTCGCCTGCCACTCCTGTCATTTTGTAATCAATACAAACCTCTACAAAGTTACGAGGCGTAATATCTTTTGTGTAGGTTTGCTTGGGTTTTATATTTTTTGCGACTAACGGATTTTTATCCTCATCAGGAGTACGATAATTCCATTGGTAAGGACTACTTGATTCCTCTCCATCAAAATCCTCTACCGCATTGCGCATAATATTAAACTCAAATAAGTTTGTGGAACTATTAATGAGCAATCCTTTTTTGTTTACTCCTGTTATTTTAACCCAGCGAATATCGGTTTTATGCCCATTTTCTTGAGGACGCACGTATGGATAATATTGCTCTTCTGCTGTGCTTTTATACAGTCCTACATTTGTACCAGCCTTACGGTCGATATAGTTTTCTTCAGGTCCACGACCAAAGTACTCAATCTGATGAAAGTATTTAGGAATTCGGAATCGCATACCCAAACGAGGAGGCTTAGCTGTGCCATCGGGTACTCGCTGATGCAGCGTGCGAATATTCATAGCCCCATCAGCTCCAATGGTATAGACTACTTGTTGTGAACTACCAATGGAGTCAAGATAATATTCAACTTCAAAAATAGCCCCTTCGTTCAATAGCGTAATATTGTTTTTAATAACATTGAACTTGTACTGACTCTGCTTCCATTTTTGTTGTTCTTTTGGTAGCCTTGCTCCATAATCATTATCAGTAGGTCCACGCCAATAATTTGGACGAAAGCCAAATCCTTCCGCAAAATACTCTACGCCATTAACAATGTATGAGGTAAATGTTCCCGATGTTTTATCAAAAACAAGTTTCATTTTATTTGAGAATAGGGTAATTGTACTATCGCTCTCGCTTGAGTTGAGTTTACCTTTTGCTAGTTTGAAGGCAGTTCGCTCACTTGCAATAGGGAGTAAAAACTGCTCACTTGCAATGATATGCCCTTTAGCAACAAGAGCACTGCGGTGTTTTGTAGTAGCATAAAAATTTATAAAATACTCAACCTCTTGTTTTGACTTTAATCCTTGAATGGGAATAGTAACTTCGGCAGCTTGTCCTGCCTTGATAGATAAGTTTAGAGGAGCATCTTTAAGTAGTTTATCGTTGGCAAAAATCTTATAACGAATATCATAATCATCGGTGCTGATAAAGTCAAAGCGATTCTCTACTCTAAACTTTCCATTTTGTAGGTCGATAGGCACAAACCAAATATACTGATATGCTTTTTTTACTTCAGCCATTCCTGGATGGGGATTGCGATTGGGAGCAATCAAGCCGTTACAGCAGAAGTTTCCATCTGAAGGAACTTTTTTACCCCAACTACCACCATATCCGCAGTACTCTACACCATTCTCATCTTTTTTGATGAGTCCTTGGTCAACCCAATCCCATATAAATCCACCTTGTAGATTGGGGTACTTATAAATCTCGTCCCAAAGGTCTTTTAGATTTCCCGAACTATTTCCCATAGCATGTGAATACTCCGAGGCAATATATGGACGGTCAGTTCCTTGCTTACCTACACGTTGTAAGGTTTTGACTCCTGGATATTGTGGACAAATAATATCTGTGTTCCACTCAAGTGTAGCACGCTCATACTGCACAGGACGGGTTTTATCTTGTGCTTTTAACCAATTGTAGGTTTGGTAAAAATTGTAGCCATTACCCGCTTCATTCCCTAGCGACCAAAACGTAATGCAGGGATGATTTTTATTGCGAAAGTACATGTTTTTTGTGCGCTCAATGTGCATGTTCAACCAATCGGGATTATTTCCTAGCGAGCGACCTTTTCTAAGGTCATAGCCCATACCGTGCGACTCAATGTTAGCCTCATCACACACATAAAAGCCATACTCATTACAAAGTTCATAAAAGCGGCGTTGTTGAGGATAGTGAGAGCAGCGTATAGCGTTGATATTATTTTGCTTCATCAAGGCAAAATCCTTACGCAGGGTTTCCTCATTTACATAATGTCCTGTATATTGGTCGTGTTCATGCAGGTTGACACCCTTAATAAGTACCGCTTTATTATTGATAAAATATTGGTTGCCTCGAATTTCGATACGGCGAAAGCCAACCTTTTGGGAAGAATAGTCTATTGTTCCATCTTCTTGTTTTACACCAACTACCAATGTGTATAGATTTGGAGTTTCTGCACTCCATAACTTTACATTCGGAATGCTTTCAAGTTCGGTAGTCTTTTGGCTTTTGCCTGTGGCTACATCTTGGTTTACAGATGATACAAGTTTGCCTTTATCATCAAACAGTTCAATCGATAGGGAGGCAGGAAGGTTCTTTTCTGTTTTATTCTCTACTTTTACGTTAACAGTCAACTTGCCACTTGTATAATCATCGGCAAGAGTTGAGTTTACAAGTATATCTTCAATACGTGCTTTTGATTGTGAAAACAGATATACATCACGCTCTATACCACTAATACGGAAAAAGTCTTGACACTCAAGGTAACTTCCTGTACTTAAACGGTAAATTTCTAATGCTAAGGTGTTTTTTCCAGCTTTAACATAATTGGTAATTTTATACTCAGCGGCATTTTTAGAATCCTCATTGTAACCCACTTTATGCCCATTGATAAAAACATAGCAGCCTGACTTTGCGCCGCCAATTACCAAAAAAAGTTCGCCTTTTAATTGCTCCTCAGAGAGTTCAAAATCACGGCGATATTGTCCGCAAGGTACAAGCTCTGGCAACAAGGGAGGTTGAGGATTCACAGGAGCAAACTCATAAGGGTGATTTGTATAAATGGGGTATCCATAGCCCTGCATTTCCCAATTTCCAGGCACTTTTATGCTTGCCCAGTTGGCAACATTAAATTCTGGCGAAAAAAAGTTGAGTTGTCGTTGATTGGCATCTTCGGCATAATTAAATTGCCACAGCCCGTTTAGTAGTTGATAGTTTTTTGAGCCTGCATAGTTGTTGACAATGGCTTTTTCCTTCGAGTCATAAATCATAAATTCACTTCGTGGTTCTTCTTTGCCCACTGTAATAATATTCATGTCTCGCCATTCAGGCAAATTGGCTATGGCAAATTGCCCTGTCATAGCAGCAAAAAGTAGTAATGTTAATTTTTTCATCTGTAATGTAATTATAAATAGAGTTTTGAAATGTAAATTAACGAATGTTGGTGCCTGCAAATATAATTAAAATACATTTTCACAGTCGAAAAGAAATGTTTATAAAGAAATTTTTTTTTGAAAATCGAGGTTTTTCAGTAGATATTCGACGAGTTCTTTTAATTGATACGCTGTGGCAAGTATTTCATATTGCTTCTTTTGTTTATAATAAGGAGTAGTTACCTAATTCGAAACACCCAAGCCGCTGTGCTTTTTATATCCGAGTACTTCAATGGTTTAGTATCAATAATCAACGTACTATTTTCATAACGCCAAGGGAGTACTTTGTTGCATCCTAACAATTTAATTTGAAAATCGTTCAATGGTTTATCTACCTTTAATCGAAGTTCTTCATCGGGATACTCCAAAGCAATAGCATAAAGCGTATCGCCCTTTGTAGTGTAGCACACATAGGGTTGTTTACATTTATACTGCGCATGCAAGCCCTTTTCGGTAGCCTTGTCATCACGATAAAAGGCATTGACCGCCTCTTTTGTTTGAGATTTAGACGACCAAAAGATTTTTACGCTAGCATTGGTATTTATTTCTTGATAAAACACTTGAATTTTATACGCCTTTCCTGCCTTTAGTTTAATCGAGGTTTGCGTATTGCTATAAAGTTTAGCCTCTTCGGCATTACTTTCTGGTGCAGCGGCACGGTTTTGATTATAATCAATAATGGTTTTGCCGTCAAGTACTATTTTTACATTATCGTCTACCTCTACATTAAAGGTATAGTTTTCGGAGTAAGAGGGCACAAGGTAGCCGTTCCATTCTGCCGTAAAGTTGTCGTAACTAATTTTGGGGTTGGGCGAGTTACGCACCCAATTAAAGTTGATAGCCGTATCTATTCGCTCTACGCTTACCTCTTTTTCTTCAAAAAAATTATGGAATGGACGTGTTTCATAAATTGCCTCGCCATTGATTTCCAAAAACTTTCCCAGTGCCATTAACCGCTCTTGTTGAATAAGGGGGATTTTTCCATCGGCATAAGGACCCACATTTAAGGTTAATCCTCCACCTGAGGCAACCAGCTTTACAAAATGCCGAATAAGTTCATCAGAGGATATATAGTTAGATAAGGGTTCGTTACGATTTAATCCGAAGGAACGTCCAAAGCCTCTACACTCTGCCCATGGGCGAGAATCATCTGCAATACCTGCGCTATACTCTGGGGTGCGAAAGCCATGCTGTGTGCCATGTCCCCAACGTTCATTTACAATAGCATCTTTGCCCACTAAATTATAGTACCACGCAATTAACTCTGGAGCATGCCATTGTGCCGCTGTATTAAACCACTCGCCATCGGTAAACACCAAAGAGGGTTTGTAGGTAGATACCAATTCCTTAAACTGCGGTATCATGTGATTTTCCACATAGTTGGCAATGGAATCGTGAGGAGAAACTGTCCAAATATGCAAAGGATTTGTCCATTCAGGCAAAGAGTAGTAAAGCCCCATCTTTAGGTTTTGACGGCGAACAGCCTCCGTTACTTCTGCAACAATATCTCGTTTAGGTCCGCCCACTACACTGTTCCATTTAGGGGCATATTTACTATTCCAAAGACAATAGCCATCGTGGTGCTTGCTGACCAATAAAACATATTTAGCCCCACTATTCTTAAATATTTGTGCCCATTCGTTGGCGTCAAATAACTCTGCTTTAAATAATTTGTCGAAATCAGCATATTGAAAATCCTCTCCATAATTCTTTTTATGAAACGCCAATCTTGTAGGGCTATTCGTCATTAAACCTCGGTAATACCATTCGCCATACCCCTCAAAGCCTGTAAATGCAGGTACAGAGTATAAACCCCAGTGAATAAAGATACCGAGTTTGGCATCTGAAAACCATTTTGGATAGGGGCGACTGTTGATAGATTCCCAGTTTGGCTCTACCGTTTGCGCTCTAAGGGCATTGCAAGCCATTGCGCATAGCAAAAGAAAAGAAAAGAAATGTTTCATAAATAATGTGTGTTGAGAGATTATACCCTTTGAGAGATTTACCTTAGATTAAAGGGGTGTAAAATTAAGAATTTCAATTGTTGCGGGTTCAAAATACAGTATGTTGCCAAACTTTATTGCGCGTAAATATAGTATAAAACAGTTCAACAGAGGCTTTGCCAATAAAAATTTTATTCTGCATAAGGCAAAATATGCACAAGGCATTCATCGTTTCACTTTGTGCAAAACCAAAGGCTTTATCATTGATAAATCCCTTTTATTTTGATATAGATTATCAGTAAATCTATCTTGATTATCGGCAAATCTATCTAGATTATTAACAAATCCATCTTGATTATCGATAAATCTATCTGGATTATTAACAAATCCATCTTGATTATCGATAAATCTATCTGGATTATTAACAAATCCATCTGGATTATTAGTAAATCTATCTGGATTATCGATAAATCTAGATAGATTATTAACAAATCCATCTTGATTATCGATAAATCTATCTGGATTATTAACAAATCCATCTTGATTATCGGCAAATCTATCTAGATTATCAATAAATCTATATAGATTTTCTATTCATCTATCTATTTTTAAGCCTTGTGTTATCTGCCAAAAAAGCTTGTTTGTTGAATGCTTTGCGGCACCTGTTCTTTGATTATGCTGTGGTGCGAACTTGTTTTTTATGTACCTTTGCCGAGCATTATGGGTTAAATAATAACCGCAAAACGAATTCATTTTGCAACCAACAACGCTAGTTATCATACTCTATCGGGTATGAGAGAATTACTAAAAAATATGGAGAACTAAAAAATATGGAACCCCAAACAAGCCTCAAAGAGTATAACATTATCATTGAAAGTGTTTCACATATTATTTTTAATCTTAAAGACCGTCCATTTTATCAAAAGCATGGCAATAATTTGATAGGGGCTTTGGTTTACAATATTGAGGGAATGGAGCAGGATATAGAGCAAGGGGATACCGAACTTTCATCTTTGCCCATGCAAGATGCTTCATTGTGTTTTTCGGATGAGGAGATAAAACAATTACTCCAAAAGTATAAAATTCCGATAGCGCATACCGCCGATTATGTATATTTGGATTCACATAAAAGGCAAAAACTATTTGATAAATTTTCAGGCGTTAAATTGCATGTGGAGGAGGTTAAAGTTATAGATTGTAGGGACGACGAACCAGAGGAGGATTATGATACAGAGGAGGATTTTTTTAACCCCTATTACTATCAAGAAGATGATTGGGAGTTTGTATTAAAAGTGAAGGAAGTTATCTAAATTAAAAAATAAAAAACGATGAGAACAAAATTTGAAGACAGTGTAAATGGGGTATTATCAAAGCAATATTTTTTAGCGTCGGAAGTAACGCAAAACTTTGTGAATTGGTTAATCGAACATGAGAAAGAGAACAAAGCCTTTTGCTCAAAATTGCCTTTTGCTAACTTAAAAGAGGCTGCTCAAAAGTATAAATGGGAGAAAGGTGGAGATGGAGATTTAGCAATTCTTGTAAATAAATTTGAAACGTGGAGAACGGCAATGCTATCGACAGATGAAACCGTTTTACTGGATACCTGTGAAAAGATTTTAGTGTGGGGTGGTGGAGGAAAAATGCTTACTGTAAGCATGAATAAACTCAAAGAGTTAAAAGATTTAAGAGGTTTCTTTAATGAAATGAATGCAATCTTTAATCAAGACACCATCGCAATCGAGGATTTGAAGGATAAAGTCAATTATATGCGTTCAGGATTTACAAAGATTTATGCAGCATTAAACAAAGACTTTATGATGTATGATGGTAGAGTGGGGGCAGCACTATGTTACCTCGTGCGCCTCTATCTTGAAGAGAACGAAATAAATGAACTGCCATGCGAATTAGAGTTTGGGTATGGAACAGGGCAAGGAGACGAGGATAAGAAAAAGAATAGAAATCCGAATTTAACAGGAAACAAAGCGATTTGTTTCAAAGATATTACACAAGAGCATAATCGACTCTTGCATTTCATCAGCAATATTAAAGCTAATTGGTTGTTGGAGAATATTGCCAATCGCTTTAAGTCTGAAGGCATTAAAATTTCTGAGGTAAAAGAAAAAGATTATGCCTTTGCTCTGCAATCGGCTTTATTTATGTTAGGCGAAGAATTACCTAAGTAATAAGTGTTTTTTTTGAAAAACAACCAAAGCAGTTTCATTGTTTTGAGGTCAAGCCCATTGATAAATTCGATGGGCTTGATTTTTATATGCTCTTAAGAGTTGTCTTTTCTAAAGTAGCAACAAGATGCGCCTTGTTTACTGTTGCACCTCCTCGTACATTTGATTGCGTAACCAAGGGGTAAAACCTGCTTGTTGAATGGCTTGTTGCATTTCGTCTTTTCCCATTTGATGACTTTTTCCAGCCGATGATACTACGTTTT
>JBOFMS010000112.1:0-4930 GCA_051658505.1 Bacteroidales bacterium
CCGATTTGTGAAAGTAGTGATACATTTGCAAAAGACACACCCCTTCCACACACACAACGAGGTGATTTGATTGCCCTTCGTTCAGCAGGAGCTTATGGCGAGGTGATGGCATCACAATACAACTTACGATCACTTCCAAAAGCCTACTACTCAGACCAAATATAACCTAAGATGTCAAATAAAAACTACGAGCGCATTGACCATTTTAACGCCGAAAAAGTCGCAAAAATTAGTGAACACGTTAATGCGATTTTAACACTGCTAGGTGAAGATGCAAGTCGTGAAGGTTTAGCAAAAACCCCAGAAAGAGTTGCAAAGTCACGGTTGTTCTTGACTCAAGGGTATGAGCAAAATCCTATTAACATTTTGAACTCTGCAAAATTTAAGGAAGAGTACAAGCAAATGATTATTGTAAAGGATATTGAGTTGTACTCTCTTTGCGAGCATCATTTACTTCCATTTTATGGCAAAGCACACGTTGCATATATTCCCAATGGTTACATTACGGGGTTAAGTAAAATAGCCCGTGTAGTAGATGCTTTTGCTCGTCGCTTGCAAGTACAAGAGCGATTAACCGTACAAATTCGCAACTGCATACAAGAAGCATTACATCCACTTGGTGTTGCGGTAGTAATTGAAGCCGCTCATATGTGTATGCAAATGCGTGGCGTGGAAAAGCAAAACTCTGTAACAACCACTTCAGCATTTACAGGTATATTTTTATCGGAAAGCAAAACTCGTGAAGAGTTTAACCATCAAATCGGCACAAAGTTGCACTAACATATCACTCCAATAACATTAACAAATGGCAATCATAAAATCGCTTCGAGGAAAGACTCCCAAGATTGGCAGCAACTGTTTTATTGCCGAAACGGCGGTTATTATTGGAGACGTTACAATTGGAGATAATTGCAGTATTTGGTATGGGGCAGTATTGCGAGGCGACGTTAACTCTATCACCATTGGCAATAATGTCAACATTCAAGACAACTCCGTACTACACACTCTTTATGAACGTTCAGAGGTAAAGATTGGCAATAATGTTTCTGTGGGGCATTTATGCAACATTCACGGCGCACAAATTGGCAATAATGTATTGGTAGGTATGGGCTCTACACTTATGGATAATGCAAATATTCCAGACAATACAATTGTTGCTGCTGGAGCATTAGTTCTTAGCAACGCTGAACTGGAAAGTATGAGCATTTATGCAGGCGTACCTGCTAAGAAAGTAAAAACGCTCAACTCCGAAGATGTTGAGCGTATGATAGTGCGCAATGCAAAAGGCTACCTTATGTACAAGGATTGGTATTTATAACTCTCCTTACCTTATAATTTCACATTTAGTCTCCAAAGCAAATATTGATACTCTTTGCTGTATGCACTAAATAAGATTTAGGACTAACAGTTTTGGTTTTGCCAATAGCATCAATAATCGGAACGGTTGTTACTCGCGAACCTTGATAAGAAACCATGTGTCCAAATTTCCCTTCAAGTATCATTTCAAAAGCCTTTACACCATATTGCGAGGCAAGTACACGATCATAAGGCACAGGTTTTCCTCCACGTTGTACGTGTCCAAGAATAGTATAGCGAATGCCAGGCTCAAGGTCTAAAGTTTCTAACTCTGTAACAAAGCGTTGTGCCGCACCTTCTAAGCGCACGCTGCCCAACTCACTTTCTTTACTCCCTAAAATTGCTCCTCCTTTAGGCGTTGCACCCTCAGCCACAACTACAACAGCAAACTTTTTACCTCCCTCAAAACGAGTCTCCAAAAAAGTTTTGATTTTTTGAATATCATAAGGAATTTCGGGAAGCAAGCAAATTTCAGCACCTCCTGCAATAGCTGAGTGTAAGGCTATCCAGCCCGACAGTTTACCCATTACCTCAAGTACCAAAATGCGATTATGACTTTCGGCAGTACTTACCAATCTATCCAAGGCATCAGTAGCCACATCTACCGCAGATTGAAAACCGAAGGTTACATCTGTTGCGCTAAGGTCATTATCAATGGTTTTAGGAACTCCTACAATATTCAAACCTTTCTCGAATAAGCGATGCGACATTGCCTGTGAGCCATCTCCTCCAATATTAACCACTGCATCAAAGCCAATCTCTTTACACATTGCCACCATCTCATCTGAGCGGTCAACATATTGAAAAGAGCCATCATCTTGTTTTACTGGCCAATTAAAAGGTCCTCCACGTTTGGTTGTACCTAAAATAGTACCTCCTTTCTCATGTATACCTGATACCACATGTGAATCCAGCAGACGCAAATCTTGAGGCTGTCCAAGTAATCCATTGAATGAGCGCATACTGCCCCAAACTTCCCAATTTGGTTCAAAACTCGCACGCTTTACAAAGGAGCGAATCACAGCATTTAAGGCAGGACAATCTCCTCCACTTGTAGCGATGAGAACTTTTTTCTTTTTCATAGGCGATAAAATATTTTGAGGTGCTTACCTCGTAAATTTATATGCTATAAACACACAATGTGGTGCATATATCCAAAAAAGATAATTGCACCACATTGTAAATAGTTATTGATTAAAAGCAATTATATTTTGTTGTTACTACCCAACACGTTTTCAATCTTATGCTTATAAACTGCTTTAAGTGCATCACGAGCAGGACCTAAATATTTACGAGGGTCAAACTCTGCTGGCGTTGTTGCAAATACCTCACGTATAGCTGCAGTCATTGCAATACGACCATCGCTATCAATATTGATTTTACATACCGCAGATGAAGCTGCACGGCGTAGTTGCTCCTCTGGAATACCCACTGCATCTTTCATTGCTCCACCATATTTGTTGATAACAGCGACTAAATCTTGTGGCACGCTTGATGCACCGTGTAGTACAATTGGGAAACCCGGGATACGCTTTTCAATCGCTTCCAAAATATCAAAACGCAATGGAGGTGGAATCAAAATTCCTTGTTCATTGCGAGTACATTGTGCTGGAGTAAATTTATTAGCACCGTGTGATGTTCCAATTGAAATTGCCAATGAATCAACACCTGTTTTCTTCACAAAATCCTCAACCTCTTCAGGTTGTGTATAAACGTGATGATCTGAAGACACTTCATCTTCAATACCTGCCAATACACCCAATTCTCCCTCTACAGTAACATCATATTTGTGAGCGTACTCAACTACTTTCGATGTAAGTTCTACGTTTGCCTCATAAGGATGGTGTGAGCCATCAATCATAACGCTTGAAAAACCAAAATCAATACAGTTTTTGCAAAGTTCAAATGAATCGCCATGGTCAAGATGCAATACTACTGGGATATGTGCGCCTAACTCTTTTGCATACTCAACCGCTCCTTGTGCCATATAGCGTAATAGAGTTTGGTTCGCATACTTACGAGCTCCGCTTGACACTTGCAATATAACTGGGGATTTTGTTTCAACACAGGCTTGAATAATTGCCTGCATTTGCTCCATATTGTTAAAGTTAAATGCTGGAATAGCATATTTGCCTGCCATTGCATCTTTGAAAATTTGCTTAGAGTTTACTAAGCCCAAATCTTTGTAAGAAACCATAATGAATAAATTAAAAAGTTATATGAAATAATAATCTGCCAAAGGATAAAATCCGCACAAAGATAACAAAATTCAGTTGCTTTTGTTAAAATCAAAATAAAAATATCAACTTGCCAATACAAGCATTGCCACACCTGCAAGCATTCCCAATAAAATAAGGAACTTGCGCCACACATTGTGCTCTTTGAAGAGTAATGCACCCACACAAAAAGGCACAATTACACTACATCGGCGAAGGGCTGAAACAATGGAAATCAAAGAATCTTCATGCGCCAAAGCATCAAAGTAAAAAAAATCGGCTACGGCAAGGCTAATCCCAATAATGGGGATTGTCCATCGCCATACAAGTGGATTACTATGGCGTGCAGGAAACCACTTAATAACAACAAAAGGGAACACAACTAACAACATATAGATATTGAACCAAGCTTGCATACTGGTTTTGGGCATATCTAAATAACTCAGCAAATATTTATCGTACAAGCCACTCACGGCGGCTAAAAATGTGCCAATGTAAAGACAAATTATCCATTTATTGCGAAGAAAAGAGATGTTTTCCAGTTTACCTGCCTTAGAGAAAAGCCAGAAAAATGCGACCGTAATACTTAATCCTAACCACTGCCAAGCATTGAGTGTTTCGCCTAAAAACAGCACTGCCCCCAAGAGTGTGAGCAAAGGCGAGGTCGCGCGTATGGGCGACACAAGAGTTATGGGGAGATAACGCATTGCGTAATATGACATTATCCACGATGCACCAACAATGCCAGACTTAATAAATGTAAATCCATGTTGCTCCCAACTCATTGGAGGCATATATAAAAGAGAGAGTGAGCAGGGCGAGAGTTTTGAAATTATCAAAAATGGGGTAAAACAAAGTGCACCAAAGCAAGAGGCGAGAAATAAAACAGGCAGCACAGCATTACCTCGCAGTGAAACTTTTTTGAAAACATCGTAACCTCCCAGTAAAAGAGCGGATAAAAGCGACAGAAAAATCCACATAAGTTATACGATATTTACTTCCATTTCTAAGGTTATGCCAAACTTGGCATATACTCCATCGCAAATCTCCTGTGCCAATGCCAAAACCTCAGCCCCTGTACCACCGCCATAATTTACCAAAACCAAGGCTTGCTGTACATGCACCCCCACATTACCTCGCCTTGCGCCCTTAAATCCCGCTTGTTCAATGAGCCAAGCGGCAGGAATCTTCACTCCCGTTGAAGCTGGGTAGTGCGGCATTGCCGACTGTGATTGCAAAAGCTCATCTGCCAACGACTGGGCAACAACAGGATTTTTGAAAAAACTACCTGCATTACCAAGTTCAGAAGGGTCAGGCAATTTACTTTTGCGAATGTTAATAATAGCCTGACGAACATT
>JBOFMS010000113.1:0-13687 GCA_051658505.1 Bacteroidales bacterium
GAGGATTGTGACGAGGGGCAAAACATATAAATATGGAATGGTCTGCTCCATGAGGGTTCTGAGCGGTGCCTGTTTTTCCACAAACATCAAGATAGGGAACATAAGCCGAAGCTGCTGTTTTTCCAGCACCTCCATTTACTGCCAAGTACATTCCCTCTACCACAGGTTCAAAATGTGAGGATGCAATAGATGTAAATCGAGGAGTTGTAAAATGTTTATTGATTGTGCGTCCTTGAATGTTTTTAATAACATGAGGCGGATAATAGTAGCCTCGATTTGCAATGATAGCAGCAAGATTTGCCATATGAAGTGGCGTAACCCCAAGCTCTCCTTGCCCAATTGCCAAAGATATGATACTTAGCGACTTCCATCGATTTGCACCGTGCATCTTATCATAAATTTTATGAGTAGGTAATAAGCCTCTCAACTCATTTGGAATATCAGACTCTAATTTACTCCCAATACCAAAACTCTCTACATGCTTACGCCAAACATCAAAGCCAGCCTGCGGTGAACCAAAGGCAGGTTTGTCAATAATAGCCCGAAAAGAATGACAGTAGTAAGCATTACAAGACATCTGCAAAGATTGCATCAAGTTAACAGGCGAAACATGTGTATGACAGCCAACCCTTTGGGAGCCGGCATAATAGCCTCGATTACAACTACAAGTAGTATAAGGCGTAATAACTCCTTCTTGCAGGGCAATAAGTGCATTAACTGTCTTAAAAATAGATCCTGGAGGATACTGTGCCATTACTGCACGATTAAACAAAGGCTTATATGGGTCAAGCGATAATGAGGTTCGCTCTGAGATACGCCTCACATCAATAAACGCCTCAGGATCAAAGTTAGGAGCACTTATCAGGGCAAGTATTTCACCTGTAGATGGTTCAATCGCAACAATACTACCCAATTTATTCTGCATCAACTTCTCGCCATACTCTTGCAACTCTACATCAATCGTGCACACAAGATTATTACCCGCAATTGCAGTTGTATCAAGTTTTCCATTAGCAAATGGTTCTCGCACACGATTATGCACATCTCTCATATAAATACTTACGCCACGCCTTCCTCGCAATATACTTTCATAAGCCCGCTCTATCCCAATTTTCCCAACATAACTCCCTTGTATATAAAAGTTATCTTTTGAAATATCTCCTGTATCTGCTTCCGCAATATAGCCAATAAGATTTCCCGCAAGTTTTCGAGGATATTCACGAATACTACGTGGTTGAACATAAAAGCCAGGAAATTTAAACCATTTTTCTTGCAATAAGGCGAAAGCCTCCATCGAAACCTGCCGGCGAAAAAGAACAGGCTGGAATGCCGCATTTTTTTTTGCTTTTGCCTTGATTGTGGCTATATTTAGTGCAATCTGTGCAGGCGAAAGATCTAGTGCCCTTGCAAGAGTTATCGTATCAAAAGTTCCAACCTCCCGAGGCACCACTTCTATATCATAGACGGTTTGATTCCCAACTAAAAGAGTGCCATGGCGGTCATAAATTAGTCCTCGTGCAGGATATAGTATTTCATAACGCATCCCATTTTGGTTGGCGATACGCTTATAATAGCCATCAATAATTTGAATATAAAACAGTCGCCCGAGTAAAACGAAAGAGGCAATAAGAAAAAAAACTATCAAATATTTTTTGCGATTTGCAAACTCGTTCACCTAATAACTCTTTTTTGATTTTTTTTCAACAAAAAACATAACAACCAATATAATTGCTGTTGCAATGACAGAACTTAGTATTGCCCGAAGAGCAGTATAATAAAACTCATAAAAGGTAAAAACCTCTAAAAAAAATAATACGAAATGAAATGTAAGAATAAGAAAAAAAACGTACACAAAAAATCGCAAAAGACCAAAGTTCTTTATTGATGGACGCATTTGTCGACTCCGCTCTTCATAGTTTGTCATTTTACTCAATATCCAAGGTCTAGCAAAAGCGATAAGCAAACAAGCCGAAGTATTTCCCCCCATAGTTCCCGACAGGGCATCAACCGTTAATCCTAAAGCAAAAGCAGAAAATAGCAAACGAATATAAGAAGTGCCAAGAGGCATGAGTAGTATAACAAGGATATAGATAGATGGAGCAACAAAAGAGCTAAACACTCCTCGCAACTGAAAATTATTAATCAAGAAAACCTGAGCAATAATCAACGAAAATGGAAGTAGGATCGTTTTAAGAAATTTATTCATTTGCTTCTATCGCATAATTTTATTAAGAGTTGCCTCCTCCAAAGCCATACGCTCTCCATAGTGTAAGGACTTTACCACATTAACATAGCGCAAATTATTAAAGTCTAATTCTAGTCGCACTCGCACCTCATGAAAACTTCCTCTTTTGGTTTTAAATGAAATAACTCTTCCAATTAAAATCCCTTCAGGAAAAGCAAGCGAGTTAGCACTAGTCTCTACAGTATCACCCACCATTATATTTACGTGCTGTGGCACCTCTGACAAAACAACTTCTCGATAATTCACTCCGTCCCATGAGAGTGTACCTAAGTGTCCTGTGCGCTTTAAGCGCGCACTTGTACGAAACTCTCTACTAAGCAAAGAAACAACGGTAGAGTAATGCCCTGAAGTATTAACAATAATTCCTACTACCCCCTTATTTGAAACAACGCCCATCTCTGGAGTAACATTATCCCATATTCCAATGTCTAATGTTATAAAATTATTTTGTCTATTGATGCTGCCATTTACAATTTTTGCAGGGATATATGAAAACAATAATCCATTTTGGTCGCTTACATTTATTCTTCTACGCGTAGAGTCAACATTCTGATAATGATCTAAGAGATTGCGCAGTCGAGCATTTTCTCGTGCTAAAAAATCATTTTCACCTCGTAATGAGAGCAAACTAAAAACCTCGTTCTGCAATTGGTAAAAATTAGACTGTAACCACTGTGTGCCTGCAAATATTTGCGTTTGTTGATAGTACGAGTTGTAGAAAAGCAGTGAAATCGCAACTCCCTCTAGCAACAAAAACAAGATAAAGCCATGAAACCGTGAAATAAATTTAAGCAGACTATTCATTGGCGCACTCTTGTTATCTCATCAAAAATGGAAACGTATTAATGTTTTTTAGAGCGATGCCAGTTCCTCGAGCGACAGCGTGAAGAGGATCCTCAACTACATGAAATGGGATGTTAATTTTTTCAGAAAGACGCTTATCTAGACCTCGCAACAAGGCTCCACCACCTGCAAGATATACTCCCTTAGAGACAACATCTGCATAAAGTTCAGGGGGTGTTTGCTCTAAGACGCTTAAAATCCCACTTTCTATTTTGGCAATAGAGCGGTCTAAACTATAAGCAACCTCTTGGTACGATATAGCAACTTCAACAGGGAGTGAGGTCATTAAGTTAGGACCTCGCACGATGTAATCTTGAGGAGGGGTTGCAAGTTCAGCAAGTGCACTACCTACATTTATTTTTATCTCCTCCGCAGTTCGCTCTCCAATCTTTATATTATGCTGATGACGCATATAGGCCTGAATATCTCCTGTAAAAACATCTCCAGCAATACGTACACTCTTGTTACATACAATTCCGCCAAGAGCAATAACAGCAATCTCAGTAGTTCCTCCACCTATATCTACCACCATATTGCCTTCTGGAGCTTCTACATCTAGTCCGATTCCTAAGGCTGCTGCCATCGGCTCATAAATCATATACACATCTTGTCCTCCTGCATGCTCGGCAGAATCGCGTACAGCACGAATTTCAACTTCTGTACTACCTGACGGAATACACACAACAATACGCAATGAAGGCTTAATAAGACGACTTCCAGAATCAATTTTCTTAATCATTCCACGAATCATCTGCTCGGCAGCGTTAAAATCCGCAATAACACCATCCCGCAAAGGACGCACTGTCTTTATATTCTCATGTGTTTTTCCGTGCATTTGCCTTGCCTGTTCTCCCACAGCAATCATACGATGGCTCACTTGGTCTAAGGCAACAATAGAGGGTTCATCAACCACAATTCTATCGTTGTGAATAATCACGGTATTGGCAGTACCCAAGTCAATTGCCAATTCCTGCATTAAGAATGAGAAAAACTTCATCTGTAAAAATCTTATTAAGTAAAATAATTGTTTTAGTGCTTAAAGTGCCTTACGCCTGTACTCATCATGCTTACATTATGTGCATTACAAAAATCAATGCTCAGTTTATCATTGATAGATCCCGCAGGATGCACCACGGCTGTAATACCTGCCTTATAGGCTATTTCTACACAGTCGGCAAATGGAAAAAAAGCATCTGACGCCATTACGGCTCCCTGTAGTGAGAATCCAAATGATTGTGCCTTAGCAATAGCGTGTTGCAGAGCATCGACTCTTGAGGTTTGCCCCACTCCACTTGCAATTAATTGCCCGTTCTTAACCAACACAATAGCATTTGACTTTGAGTGCTTAACGATTTTATTAGCAAATACCAAATCGTTTAACTCCTCAAGCGTTGGCACTTTATTGGTCATTACTTGCATATCATCAACTTGCTCTGTTGAATTATCACAACTTTGCACTGCCAATCCATTAAGTAGCGTACGCACCTGTATACTTGGATTAACGCCTGCCTTTTGCACAAGAAGTATCCGATTTTTCTTTTGCTTAAGCGTTGTGAGTGCATCATCATCATAAGCAGGTGCAATTACCACTTCGCAAAAGAGCGAATTAATCTCATTTGCCGTTAGAGCATCTATTGCTTGATTGCAAATTACCACACCTCCAAATGCAGAAATTGGATCGCCAGCAAGAGTATCTTTCCATGCTTTCACTAAAGTAGGTCGAGTCGCTAATCCACAAGCGTTATTATGCTTCAAAATTGCAAAAGTTGGCTCTGAAAACTCTGCAATAAGCGCAATGGCGGCATCAATATCTAACAAATTATTATAAGACAATTCCTTACCGTGCAATTGCTCAAATACTTCATTAAATTTACCATAAAAAGCTGCCGTTTGATGAGGATTTTCTCCATAACGCAATGGCATTTTTCCATTTACACTATACCTAAAACTATCTACTTGTTGATTTGAGTTGAAGTATGAAAAAATTGCACTATCATAATGACTTGACACACCAAAGGCTTGCGCTGCAAGTAATTTTCGCTCCTCAAGACTTGTTCCACCTTTATTATCCTCCAAAACTTTAAGTAAGTATGAGTATTGTTCTCTTGAGGAAATAATTGCAACATCATTAAAATTTTTCGCTGCTGCTCGAATCAAGGAGATCCCACCTATATCTATCTTTTCTATAACTTCGACATCTGTTCCACCTGCTGAAACCGTATCCTCAAAAGGATATAAATCAACAATAACTAAATCTATTTCAGGAATTTTGTATTGCGCCAATTGCTGCCCATCTGAGGCATTAGTACGGCGAGCTAAAATGCCACCAAATATCTTTGGATGTAAAGTTTTCACTCGTCCTCCAAGTATTGAGGGATAATCTGTAAGGCTTTCTACAGCAACGGCATTTACACCTAATTTGTTAATGAAGTCTAGTGTCCCACCTGTAGAATAAAGGCAAATCCCATTTTGATGTAAAGCATTAACAAGAGGAGCCAAGCCCTCTTTGTTATACACCGAAATTAAGGCACTTTTTATTTTTTTTACTTTAGACATTCTTAACACTCCCAACATAAAAACTTAACTCACTACCCTTCAACTCATTGCACTTGCACTGATAAAGAGACGATTAAACGTTAAAGATAGTTGAATTTTTTGCATACTTCAATCAATTGAAGAATAGAAATAACATTAAATAACACTTCCAATAGCTAATTGGCACAATAAAAAAAACGACACAAGATTTTGTGTCGTTTTTTGAGGTGCCAAGCAGATTCGAACTGCTGTAACTGGTTTTGCAGACCAGGGCCTAACCACTCGGCCATGGCACCATTTTTGAGCCAACGAAGGTAGTACAAAAAACTAAATTATACAAACGCGCTTTCAGGTTTTCGTATAATACTTACGCTGCTTTGCTTTACCACTCCTCCTATAGGTGGATTTCTCTTAGCTAGTTTGATCCTCACTTCTTGCATTTGTGTAAAGTATTGGAGTAAACTTTGCGCAATACGCTCTGCGACATTTTCAAGCAAGTGCGAGGGGCATTGCATCTCCGTCTTTACAAGTCCATAAACTTTTTGATAGTCAATGGCATCTGTCAAATTATCAGACCGTGCAGCTTGCTTTACATCGGTAACCAAAGCGACATCGACCAAAAAGTAAGTGCCTATTTTTTGCTCTTCGGCAAAACAGCCATGATAAGCGTAAAATTCCATTCCCTCAAGTGAAACTATATCCATTGTATGTATTACTGAAAAAGTTTTGTAAAAGTACGCTTTCGCAAAATAAAGTAACTCGCAATGACACTCCCTTTATATACACCAAACAAATCACGCATCTTTGAGAGATTTCGCAACTGTCGTTTCCCTTTATGAAGTCGCCAAAAGTCAATATGCGCTCTAAATACTGCAATGGCATAGTCAAACTTCAGTTGCAAAACAAAGACAATTGCCGATAGTCCATCAAGTACCATTCGCACAAAAAGCACAGGAATATGTAGGTTTGAGGGTAAGTTTTTATGCAACATCAACAAATTATTGCGATAATTATAAAACAATTTATGGGAATTATTGTTTGGCAAAGTACCTCCTCCAACATGAAATACATGACTCGCCCCAACATAAGCAATGCTAAAGCCAACATTTTGCATACGCCAACATAGATCAATCTCTTCCATGTGTGCAAAAAAATGCTCGTCTAAACCTCCGAGTCTTTTGAATAACTCTGTACGTACAATCATACATGCACCTGTTGCCCAAAAGATATTTTGTACGTCATCATACTGTCCATTATCTTTTTCGACAGTTCCAAGTACACGCCCTCGGCAAAAAGGATAACCAAAAATATCAATATATCCACCTGCTGCACCAGCATATTCAAAGGTATCTTTTTTGTCAAACGAAAGAATTTTAGGCATGGCTGCTCCTACACTCTCATTGTTATCAAGATGCTGTACAAGTGACGGCAACCAGTTTGGAGGAGTTTCCACATCGGAGTTCAGCAAAACCGTATAAATAGTTTTAACACTGGCAATAGCACGATTGTAGCCTCCTGTAAAGCCATAGTTTTTGTCAAATTTCAATAAGCGTATTTGTGGAAATTTTCGCTCAACATAGTTCACTGAATTGTCTGTAGAACCATTATCTGCCACAACTATTTCAACGTCTGAACTCTGAGTATTAGCAACGACAAAGGGAAGAAATTGCTGCAAGAACTTTTCTCCATTCCAATTTAAAATAACAACCGAAGTTTTTGGCATTTTATTTGTTCAAATACAGTTTTACAATTCCCAAAAACTCGTCAAATATATTGGCATTAGTGCAAATAATTTCTTTGCCAAAAATATAGTTATCTTCACCAGAAAAGTCGCTAAGTTTACCGCCTGCCTGCTGGACAATAAGTGCACCCGCAGCTACGTCCCAAGGTTGCAGCGAATATTCATAAAATGCCTCAAAGCGACCACAGGCCACATAAGCAATATCAGTAGCAGCAGAGCCTAATCGACGTGCACCGTGTGAGTTTTTCATAAAGTGTGTAAGGCTTTGCATATAGCCCTGAATACGCTCAAAGTTATAATATGGAAAGCCTGTTGCAATAAGTGAGTCGGCAAGTTTTGGTGCTGACGAAACATGAATTTCATCACCATTGAGATAAGCCTTACTGCCTCGCCATGCGTAAAAGCACTCATCGCCAACCACTTCATAAATTACGCCCAACACAACCCTCTTGCCTTCCATCAAGGCAATGCTAACAGCGTAAGGAGGTAAACCATGAATAAAATTAGTTGTGCCATCAAGGGGGTCAATTATCCATTGATAGTATTCTCCACTATTTTGTGCTGTTCCCTCTTCGGCAATAAAACCTGCCTCGGGCAATAGTTGCTTAAGTTCGGTTACAATAAATTTCTCGGCATTTTTATCGACATCACTGACAAAATTATGTAAGCCTTTTACCTCAACTCTATCTACGGAAAAACCTTTGCGCTCATTACGCAAAAAGTCTCCCGTTTTTTTTGCCAACAGACAAACATCGGCTGTAAGTTGCTCTAAATTCATTTGATTTTTAATCTACTTTTTTGAGCATTAAAACAACACGAGCGGGCAAATAGAGTTTGAGTACGTTTTTGCTCCCCTCAACACAGGTAAAGTGCTGTTTTGTTTCATCTACACGAGAAAAACCACCAAACACCTCATTGTCACTACAACAGATCACTTTATAGCTACCTGCATCAATCTCAAGACTATAGTCGGAAAAGGATTGAGTTGCGTTAAAATTGAATGCAAATGTAACATTGCCTCGCTTAAATACCAAAACTTGGTCGATGTTATTTTGAAGAATGGCAAAAGGCTTTTCAGCAAATATCGCCAGTTCTTTTGCAAAATAGATAATGGCTTTATCCCAGGCTTCCAAAAAGCGATAGCGCAAATTTGTATCATCAGCTAAGTGCCATTGGCGACGTGCGTAGTGATAACTCCAATTATTTCCTACACGAGGAAAGTCGATCCACTCTGGATGTCCAAATTCATTGCCCATAAAATTTAAATAGCCATTACCTGCAGTGCTTAACGAAGCTAAACGAATGAGTTTGTGAAGAGCAATGCCTCTATCAACCAATGCATTTGGCTCAAAAACATTCATGCCTGTATACATCTCTTTGTCGAGCAACCAAAATGCAATTGTTTTGTCGCCCACCATAGCTTGGTCATGACACTCAGCGTATGAAATAGTTTGTTCATCGGCACGCTTATTGGTTAACTCATAAAACATATCCCCAACTTGCCACTCTTCATCTTTTTTTGTTTTGAGCATTTTAATCCAAAACTCCGCCACACCCATACTCATGCGATAATCAAACCCAATACCACCATCTTTTTGAAGAGCAGCAAGTCCAGGCATTCCACTTACATCTTCGGCAATACTTAAGGCCGTGGGCTTAACTTCGTGAATCAGCTTATTGGCTAAGTGCAAATAAACGATAGCAGCCTCATCTACATTTTCATCATAGTACATTCCGTAATTAACGAAATCAACACCTACACCATGATTCAGATAGATCATGCTAGTAACTCCGTCAAAGCGAAATCCATCAAAGTGAAATTCATCGAGCCAGTATTTGCAATTGGACAGCAAAAAGGTAATAACCTCATGCTTACTATAATTAAAGCAGCGAGAATCCCACACAGGGTGATTCCCTCGACTACCTGTATGAAAAAATTGATAATCCGTTCCGTCAAAATGGCTTAATCCCTCATTATCATTTTTAACTGCATGGGAATGTACAATATCCATAATTACGCTAATACCCAAGCCATGTGCCTCATCAATTAAGGATTTAAGTTCTTCAGGCGTGCCAAAGCGAAAACTTGGAGCATAAAAATTAGAAACTTGATAACCAAACGAAGCATAATAAGGATGCTCTTGAATCGCCATAAGTTGTATAACGTTGTAGCCCAAATTGGCTATACGAGGCAATACTTTTACGCGAAACTCCTCATAAGTTCCCACACGGCAATCCTCTGTCGCCATACCAATATGCGACTCGTAAATCAAGGGATTTGCAACTTTTTTCGGTGCAGAATTTCGCCAAGTGTACTGCGTGGCAGGCTGCCACACTTGAGCTGAAAAAATGTGTGTAGTATCATCTTGTACCACTCGCCTACAGTGTGAGGGAATACGCTCTCCGCTACCGCCCTCCCAGACCACAAGCAATTTGTACATATCTCCGTGCTTTAGAAATGAAAAAGGCACGTTTATCTCCCAGTTCCCATTTCCGATATTTTTCAAACCCCAGCGACTGTCCGTTTGCCAGTTGTTAAAATCGCCAATTAAGTAGATATATTGTGCATTAGGAGCCCATTCACGAAATACCCAAGCAGACGGAGTGCAGTGCAAACCATAAAACAAATGATTATTAGCAACCTCACTAAGGTTTTTTGTACCTCCTGTAAGTTGCTGCTCCATCTCCTTTGCTTGCGCAAGACGACTGCAAATAATATTTTCATATATTTTCAGTCCTTTATCATTGACAATTATAGCTGGGGATTTCATTTTTATCCTTTTTGTCCACCATTATTTTGAGTAGAGAATACTACAAAAGAATTTACTCTACTCGTAGGACTATGCCCATTGTCTCAACCACTGTGCCACGCCGTATTTTTGCTCGCTTACGCAAATCAACCACTCCATTTACTTTGACACTACCTGAAATAACTAACTGCTGGGCATCTCCTCCCGAAAAAACAATTTTTGCAGCCTTCAGCAATTGTATCAATTGAATAAACTCTTGCTCCTCAGCAAGCTTAAATGTTTGCATAGTTAGGACTAACTTTTACTTAGTAGTTCTTTAATTCCACCAAGAGAACTTAGCACTCCCGATGCCTCGTAAGGCAGATATACTGTTTTATTATCTTTGCCAGAGGTCATTTCCTTTAGGGTTTCAATATAACGCATTGCGATAAGATAGTTCATTGGGTCTCCACTTTTAGCAGCAACAATTTCAGATATTTTGCGAATTGCCTCTGCCTCTGCCTCTGCAACTTGAATACGCGCATTGGCTTCGCCTTCAGCATTCAAAATTTGCGCTGCTTTATTTCCTTCAGCTCTATTAATCTCAGATATTTTGAAGCCCTCTGCCTCCAGAATCTGCGATTGCTTTAATCCCTCAGCCTCCAGTATCTTTGCTCGTCTATCACGTTCCGCACGCATTTGCTTCTCCATAGCATCACGAATATCTTTTGGCGGATTGATGTCTTGCAGTTCGACACGATTCACCTTTACCCCCCATTTGTTAGTTGCTTCATCAAGAATCACACGCAGTTTGCTATTGATGGTATCGCGCGAGGTAAGAGTTCCATCAAGGTCAAGTTCACCAATAACATTACGCAAGGTCGTTTGTGTAAGCTTTTCAATTGCCATTGGTAAATTTTCAATTTCGTACAATGCTTTTACGGGGTCGGTAATTTGAAAATAAAGCAAAGCATTAATTTCTGTACCTACATTATCACGAGTAATTACATTTTGTTTAGGAAAGTCGTACACCATTTCACGCAAATCAATACGCGCTTTACTACGAAAAGTAACTAAAGTCTCACCATTATAGCCCTGTAGTACGTGCCGATAGGTAATCTCACGAGGCTTATCAAATATGGGAATAAGAATGTTAATTCCCGAGCTAAGCGTGCGATGATAGCGTCCAAGTCGCTCAACCACGATAGTTTCTGACTGCTGCACAATCTTTATGCCCGAGAGTACAAATATGACTGCAAATATTGCAATACAAAAAAATAAAACTGTTCCACCATCCATAACTTATATATTTTTAAGAATTAAATAATTACTGTTTATTCACCGTCAAAACAATACTATCAATCGCCACAATTTTCACGATTGCACCCTCTTCGATGATTGAACCATCTTGGCTTACAGCCTTCCAACAATCACCATCAAGCATTACACGTCCAGTATTTTTACTAGAGTCAATACGTTCACTTACACGCGCTGTGCGATCTATTAATCGGTCAACATTCGTACGAATAGCCTCGCCTGCCTTGTAAAAATAGCGTTTTATCAAGGGGCGAACACCAAAGAAAGCCGCAATAGTCAATAGAGAGAACAATAATAATTGCGCTATTGTTTGCCCTCCGCAGAAAGCAGCAATAGCAGCCCCCATACAACCTACACCAATGCAAACACAGAAAAATGATGGCACAAAGATTTCAAGAATCATAAATATCACAGCCCCTGCCAACCAAAGCTGCCAAACGTCAATATTCATAAGTCAAATTTTAAAGGTTAATGTAATGATGGGCGTAAATGTAATAAAAATATCATTCGTTATTTTTTTTATTGTTTGCAAAACTTCCATGAATAGGCAGTATATTTATCGTCGCAAAAAAAAATGCAATCAACATAGAAAAGCTAAAAAACAAAAGAGAAAAAAGAACACGCATTTGATTAAAAATCAACAACATGAAAGCATTAACTTTTATTAACCATAATAAATAAAAAACCTCTACGTTAAATGGGTTGATGATATAGCAGATAAAATTTGCGAATAAAACATTTAGAATCATAGAAATTACCGAAAAGATAGTGAAGCCCCTTGTAAAAATACTGCTTGCAGTACTTATTACCACTTTTGCCATAGAGTTGCATGCACAAGCAATATCGGCAGAGAAAGGTTTGCTGAAGAAAAATGGGCAGATCACATTCTCTTTCCCATCAAAAAGTTCCACTATAGAGAAAAGTTACGGCACAAATGAAAAAGGGATAGACCAATTAGATGTATTATTTCAGTCACAAAATATAGAACAAATTGCATCTATAAACATTCGAAGTTTTTCTTTTTTTGAGAGTTCGCCAAAAAAAAATCGACAAATTGCGCAAGAGCGAGTTGCTGCCATACAGCGTTATCTTCAAGACAATTATTCTACTTCCATTCAAGACATTCCTATTTACACAAGCACGAGTGTTAACAATTGGAAAGCCTTTGAGAGAGTCATCAAGAAGGCACGTAATCTGCCAAAAAAAGCAGAGATACTGAAAATTATAAAGTCCTCAAAGTCGAGTCAACAAAAAATGAAAAGCATAAAGCAGTTAGACGGAGGACGTATCTACAGAAAGCATATCCGCACAAAATTGTTCGCACAACTTTGCATAGGAACCATAAGTTACAAATTAAAACCCACCATAAATTTAGATTACCAATTTACCCCTTTTGAGAACAATAACACTCCACTTTCGAGCACCGTAATAAGCGAGGGTCCAAGAGAAAAAAAATCACCAACATTTAAAACAAATTTGCTATTTTTGGCGGCGACAGCGCTTAACCTAGAGTTTGAAGTACCCATGGGGAATAGAGCATCTTTAGCACTTGAGGGAATTTTCCCATTTTGGCAATCCGACAAGCACCAGTTTGCCATGCAAATATATAGTGGCACAGGCGAATTGCGCTGTTGGCTTGGCAATCGCAGTAGAAGACCAGCTATGACAGGATGGTTTATGGGCTTGTATGGAGGATATGGACAGTACGATATAGAGTGGAATCAAAACGGTATACAAAGTACATTTTTCCATGCAGGGCTTGGGCTTGGTTACACGCATAAAGCAAGTGAAAGAATGCGGGTAGAATATTCGGTAGGATTAGGATACATGGAAAACAAATATACTACCTACGAAGCGGTATTGGTTGATGACCAGTGGAAGCTTGCAATACTAAAAGAAGGCGCACACACATGGATAGGACCAACACGAGCTAAAATATCACTTATTTGGAAACTCGGCAGATAAAAATTTTGAACTGCACTTTGAACATAAAACGAGCAAAAGCTATCACCACTGTCATCGCAATTATCATTGCGGTGACAGTGTCGTTTATTAGTTGTATCAGAGAGCCCATATATGTACACCACAAAATAAACCTTGTATCCTCACCAAAGGCAGGCGTTGTACTAACTGGAGCAGGTGAATACAACCACAAATCAAGCGTTACAATTACGGCAACCGACACATCAAATGTGGGCTTGATTTTTGAGGGTTGGTATACTGACCAAACAGACACAACTCCATTATCTAAAGACAACCCTTATCAGTTTACACTAA
>JBOFMS010000114.1:0-9256 GCA_051658505.1 Bacteroidales bacterium
GCAGAGGCATTTTTTGCGTCTTCTTGTTCTGCAAGATACCAATAGTACTCTTGCATCAACGATCGATGTAAGAGTTCTGCCATTAGGGTTGCTCCATCTCCACTAAAATGACAAAAGTCTTTTGATGCTAATGAGGGACGTGCATAGGCCCAAGATATAATCGCATTTCGCCCTCCCATTGCCTTATAACTGTCCCAAAACGCACAGTTTGCCCGAAATGCCGCTTGCTTTTGGGCATCACGAATGCGCTCAATGTTTGGGTATGACGCCATCTTTCCATTCACCCTTCGTGCCATATCTGCAACCCCAACCACTAATATATTAAGATGTGGCTGTAACTCTTTAAGGTGCATTAATTGTTGATACAACTGCTCCTCATAATAACTGTAATTACTAACAACACGAGGAACAACATTAGTGCCAAATTGGAGTATAAGAAACTGTGCCTTTGAGTGCTCTAAACTTTGCTTTAATGATTTAGAAGAAATCTTTTTAAAGTC
The DNA here is from genome assembly GCA_051658505.1 of Bacteroidales bacterium. Taxonomy (GTDB): domain Bacteria; phylum Bacteroidota; class Bacteroidia; order Bacteroidales; family UBA932; genus JAITMY01. Next base: position 501 of record JBOFMS010000114.1, read on the forward strand.
AACCCCCGCACTGCTGCGCAACGGAACATTGTCTACGGCAATGCCAGAGGCATAGTCTAAGGCTAAGCCACACAAGGTAAAGGCTCCTCCCGAAAAGGAGATATGTAAATTTTCTGCATTATTGCCAATATTCACCTCTATTTGCTGCAAGTCACTATTTGGCATAATCGTTTCCTCATAAAGATGTTTCGTGGGAGAGGAAACTTCAATTTTTACAGGCTTGGAGCGTGTCTTAATCTGCATTTTTACCAAAGAAAAACGCAAAGGAGGATAAGCACGCAATTGCCTGCGAGCAATCTTTATCCACGTAGATTTATTGGGAGATGGAGCAACCGATGCACTTGAAAGTATGTGCCCTGCCTGAATCAACTCTGTTCGTTTGTGCTTAACGGCTGCCGTAGAGTGGTGCCAATTGTCGGACATTGAGAGGCGAACTGTTGGGTTAATTGGAATATGTGGGTTCAATGCAATGTATCCAATACCGCCACCTCCAAACTGTTTTTGAAGCGATTGCCGAAGATATAAACTCATTCTGTCTGCCTCTAACTGCGAGTCTCCATAATGCACAACTCTAAATAATCTGCGAGAGCCTGAGAGCTGCTGCAATTGCTCCATTAAAGGCGAAAAGATGTGATAATTATCTTGTGGATATTCAAATGGCTGAATTGGCAAATCACGAATATCATCAGGCGTACAAGGAGTAGGTAGTGCTGACTGAGTTTCTTCATTTTGCAATGGTTCTGAAAGAAAAAATCCTCGTTCACTACAATCAACCGAAATAACATGTTCGTCATTATATGTAATCCCCAACAATTCATCAACATGGGGCATAGTAACAGTATAACGCGAAAAAACCTTGAACTCTAAAGATGAAAGAAAATGAGACAAGGTCAAAAATACAACTACAATTAGCGTGAGTAATAACAGTACATAAGTCGGTGAAACCTCATTTTCAGGTAATCGCTTAAAAAAGTTCTTTTGGCAAAATTGCAATATGGTCTGCTGTAAAGCGATCATCATATTCCCTTTTAGTTTACTTTCTTAATTTTCAGAATTTGGTCTGGAACAAGAACTGACTGTGCGTGCAGATTATTAATTGCTAGAATATCTACTTGGGTAACTCCCATATAAGCAAATTGCTTGGCAATACTCCATATATTATCGCCTCTGCGAACTTTGTAGTATAAGAAACCATCCTTCTTTGTGGTTTGTGGTATCCCCGAACTCGATTTTGCTGCAAGTAATTGGGCTTTATTGGGGTTAATTATGTAAATATTTAACCTCTGCCCTATCTGTATCATATTACTGCGTAAACCATTCCACGATTTTAGGTCTTGTACTCGTACTCCATAACGTGATGCAATAACACCCAAGGTTTCACCTTGCTTCACGCGGTGCGCTATTTTATTCTTACCTGTTGGAACGTGTGCAGTAAATTCTGCTGGTGCAGCCATCACCTTTGGGTTATAATCATTTGCGCGATAAAGAGAAATATCCTTTTCACTTTGCAAGTATTTGTCTATATAACGCGAGGGCAATTTTAGAGTCTGTGTGCGCTCATTACCAGGTATAATATTTCGTCTATATTGAGGGTTGAGCGCTCTCAAATCATGCTTTGAAATCCCTACAACTGCCGCAATTTGGTCAAAATGCATCCATTGATTAACACGGATTGTGTCATAATCAAAAAACTTCTTGAAATCATACTGAGCAGGCTTCAAATTATGTTCTTTTGCATAATTCATCATATAAGTTGCTCCAATAAATGCGGGAACGTATCCTCTAGTTTCACGAGGTAGATAATTATAAATTCCCCAAAAATCTCTACGTCCTCCTGATCTGCGAATCGCCTTATTTACATTGCCCGCCCCACAATTATAGGCAGCTAAGGCTAAAGCCCAATCGCCATACATATTATACAAATCTCTTAAATGCTTTGCTGCTGCATGTGTTGATGCAATAGGGTCGCAACGGTCATCAACAGTAGAGGTAACATTGAGCCCATACATACGCCCTGTGGCATACATAAACTGCCATAAGCCTGTCGCCTTAGCTCGTGATACTGCAACGGGATTAAGTGCAGATTCAATAACTGCCAAATATTTAATTTCATGTGGCATGCCGTATTTATCTAAAATCTGTTCAAATAAGGGGAAATAGTACTCTGAAAGTCCTAAAATCTCTTGCGACTTCACACGTTTTTTGTCTGTGTAGAGTTTTATATAACTGCGCACAATGCTATTAAAAGGCAAATCAATAACTGTGTGCAGACGGCGTAAACGCAGAATATAGATAGAGTCCGAAACAACAGGAGGGAGCATCGGTTCCGCCCCAAGTTCCTCTACATCTATATCCGCTTGAACCGTTTCCTCCTCGACCTCCTCCTCACTTTCCTCCTCAACATTTTCAGTGGGAGTCGTTAGTATGGGAGTGTTCGCATAATTTATTGGTCCTCGACCTCGTGTATTATCGGCTAACAGCAGATGAACGTTGCAGCAAAATACGATCAGTAGAGAAACAAGATACTGGTAAACCATTGTAAATTATAAGGTTAAAAAGTTATGCTTAAGTTTAATCCTAAATTTGTTTGACGCCTATGCGATGCAAATTCTACTCCATCAACATAAGGTTGAAATTTGAGCGATAAGTCATTGCTAATATCATAGGTAAAAAAATGTGCATCAACAGTAGCATCAACAATATTTATAATGTAAAATATTGCCGTTACAATAATGAATAAATCTCGATCACGTCGATAAGTATTTTTGTAATACTGCAACTGAGTTATGCTTGTGTTCCAAAATTGAGTTGGTAGTTTATCTTGAAGTTCATCGTACAATTCCGAATAGTTTGGCAAATTTGTGTCCAAAGACTGCATTTCATATTTGGTAGAGTAAGCATCAAGATAAAGTTTGTATCTAAAGTTGTTGCTTTGAATAAAGTAGGCAAATGCAGCAAATCCTGCATAAATAACTGGAATTTTCCAATATCGTTCATTGTATGCCTGCCCCAATCCTGGTAAAACGGTTGACAGTAAAGTAGCTTTTGTGGGCGAGTGTATGGTCGTATCTTTTTGCTGTGCACTAGCGACTATAGGCAAAACAACAATAAAAGCAATTAACAAAAAGGTTTTGACACTCACGCGCTTTGTTCAATTAGTTCAATGCAATCTTTTGCAATTTCTCAATAGCCGTAACAATATCTGCATCGGTTTTTATGTCCAATGTAAGTTTTGCCCCACCATTTTGTCCTCGCTTAATATTGACTTTCCCATTAAAGCAACGCTGCATCTCCTCTGCAAGTTTGAAAAAAGTTTCAGATAAATCCTCTGAAGGCTCAGCCTGAGGCTTATCATCACCCTTTTGCTTTCCCCACATTTTTACAAGGTCTTCAACTTGCCTTACCGACAAACCTTTTACCACAATCCTTTCAGCAATACTTCTTTGTGCCTCAGCATCGCTCATGGTAATAAGCGCACGTGCATGTCCCATAGATATTGCTTGCTCCCTAATGGCAAGTTGTATTTCTTCAGGCAATTTTAACAAGCGCATATAGTTTGCGACAGTTGAGCGTTTTTGCCCAACTTGACGTGCCACTTCCTCCTGTGTTAGATTGTACTCTGTCAGCAGAAGTTGATAACCAATCGCAATTTCCATAGCATCAAGGTCTTTTCTCTGCACATTCTCCACAATTGCCATAAGTTGTCGCTCTTGGTCATTCACCTCACGAATATACACTGGCACTGCTTTTAATCCAGCGATACGAGATGCCCGCCAACGCCTTTCTCCACTTATAATTTGATACTTATTGGTAGCAAGTGGACGCACTACAATAGGCTGAATAATGCCTAACTCTTTGATAGAGTTTGCCAATTCTAAAAGCTGTTCTTCGTCAAAATTTACGCGAGGTTGACTGGGATTTGCCTCTATCTCATCGATAGAAACCTCCTTCACCAATTCAGAGCGCACAGTCACTTGTGTCTCATTTAATGCACCAACATTTTCGGCGGATATGTTTTTTGCCCCTAGTAATACATCTAGACCTCGTCCCAAGCGTTTTGGAGGTTGTTTTGCCATAATCTATTTTAGAGTTGTTTGTCGTTGCTGTTAATTTGCGTTGCCTCATTGCGTTGCAAAAATTCGCGAGCCAAATTCATATATGAAGTACTCCCCGCACATTGTGCATCATACAATATCACGGGTTTGCCGTGCGAAGGCGACTCGCTCAATTTTACATTACGTGCCACAACTGTGCTAAATGCCATTGCACCAAAGTGCGTGCGCACGTCTTCTACCACTTGATTTGAGAGGTTTGTGTTCAAGTACATCGTGAGTAAAAATCCCTCTATTCCCAAAGTTGGATTAAGATGGCTTTGCACAGTTTTTATTGTATTGAGGAGTTTGCTTAATCCGTCAAGGGCAAAAAACTCACATTGTATGGGAATAAGCACAGAGTCCGCCGCAGCCAAAGCATTAAGTGCAATTAGCCCCAACGAAGGCAGGCAGTCAATAAATATATAATCATAATCATTTTGCAGTTTGCGAATGATGCCTCTCATCTGCAAATCACGATTTTGCATATCTACCAACTCCAATTCCGCACCTACTAAGTCAACTCGTGAAGGCAATAAATGCAAGTTTTTAAGTTCAGTCTGCAAAATTGCTCCTTTGGGATCTGCATTATCTACCAAACATTCATAAATCGTGGCTTGTATATTCTTCTCAAAAAAACCCAATCCCGTAGTTGCATTTGCTTGCGGGTCGGCATCAATAATGAGCACTCGCTTTTCGAGTACCGCCAAACTCGCTGCTAAATTTATCGCTGTTGTTGTTTTACCAACTCCCCCTTTTTGATTTGCAATTGCAATAACTTTTGCCATTTCTTATAGTTTTAAGTAGCATACATTCAGTACGCAGAATATCCTGCAAGTATAGCAATAAAAGTCCAACTTTTGCGCCTTTTTTTTTTAACAATTCTAAAATCGCCAAATGTTTTTATACCTTTGCAGGCTTGATTTTGTTAATAACTTTGTTAATTCTTTTCTTCATGGAATTGAACTCTCAATTATCCCGATGGATGGTTATTGTTAACCCAAAGGCAGGGAGCGGATACGGCTTACGAGACTGGCCTACAATATCGAATCGTCTCAATTTTAGTGGCATTGATTTTACTTGTGTATTTACCGAAAAAAAATTCCATGCCGTTGAACTTACGGTAAAGGCAATTAATGATGGCTTCCGAAAAATCATTGTAGTAGGAGGAGACGGAACGGTAAATGAGGTAGTAAATGGGCTCTTTATTCAACAAAAAGTAGTTCCAAAAGAAATTACACTCTCCGTAATACCTGTAGGCACAGGCAACGATTGGGTGCGTATGTTAGGTATCCCTCGTACTTATACAGGAGCAGTCGAGAGCATTAAGTACGAGCAAACAATTTTGCAGGATGTCGGAAAAGTAACCTTTGAAGAGGCAAAAGTGCGTCAAGTTCGGTATATGGCAAATGTTTCGGGCATTGCCTTTGACGCCATGGTAAATCGCGCTTATAATCGACTTAAAGCTGCGGGAAAGAAAGGGAAAAGTCTATATATTTTGAGCACGTTAAGCACGCTCCTTAGGTATAAAGCAAACCGCTTTGTAGTACAGGTTGACGGAAAATTACTATTTGACGGAAAATTATTTAGTGGTGCCATCGGAGTAGGAAAGTACAATGGTGGGGGTATGTTGCAAATGCCTGCTGCCGTTGTTAACGATGAACTCATGGATATTACACTTATGCGAAAAATGAGTCTGTATCGCTTCTTCATGAACTTTAAGCGACTATACTCTGGCACTATCTATGACTTTTACAAGGTGATTGCAGCACAAGGCAAACACATTGAGATTAACTCTTATCCTCCCACTCCTATCGAAATTGACGGAGAGGCTTACGGATATTCACCTTTTAAATTTGAGATTATACCTCATTGTATAAAAGTAGTAGTGGGCAAAAACTTTTTACCCTAAACCACTCCCCTCTTCCATATTACTTTTGGCTATAATTCAAACGACTGAGGAAGTTCCTCTAAAAATGCAGTAATAACACGAGGCATTGAGAGTTGATGTAAGTGAGCAAATGGCACACATTTGTATGCACTTAGTTTTGCAGAAAGTTGAGTAAGTCTAACAATATGAAACTTTACATATAAGTGTTGATGACTCAAAACATGCTTAACAACTGGCGAAGAATACACTACTTTTACATTTTGCTCGCCAAACAAACTGCTCCACTCCTGTTTTTTTCTTAACACAGTCAGCGAAAGTTCTCGCTCCGTTTCAACAAGAGGAAACTCATAAAGAGAGTGCCAAATATCCTTTTTAATGCGCTGCAGCACAAAAGTATTCTCCTCATGTAAAATGAGCAGATATGTAAAATGTCGAGTACTTACTTTCGTTTTTTTACTCTTTATTGGCAAATTGCACACGCTATCATTTTGATACGCATAACAATCCTTACACAGTGGACAGTATTCACATTTAGGATTTTTAGGCATACACAAGGTTGCTCCAAACTCCATTATTGCTTGATTAAAAACTGCAGCTTGCGTAATATCTAATTGCGCCTGAGCAATAGCGTAAACCTCCTTGTGTCCAGCGGGCGTATCAATTGGTGTACAAATACCAAAGTTGCGAGCAATCACACGATATACGTTGCCATCTACCGCAGGGCGAGGAATGCCAAAGGCAAATGCACCTATTGCTGATGCAGTATAATCTCCCACGCCTCGCAGCTGTCGGAGGGCATCATAGGTAGAGGGAAACTCGCCATTATAATCACGCATAACTTGCTGAGCCGCCAAGTGCATATTACGAGCACGAGTATAGTAACCTAAGCCTTGCCATACACGCATTACCTCATCAAGAGGAGCAGCGGCTAACTGGGCTACTGTAGGGAATTTTTGCAGAAAGCGATAATAATAATCAATCCCTTGCACAACACGGGTCTGTTGCAAAATAACCTCTGACACCCAAATAAAATAGGGGTCAGAGGTATTACGCCAAGGTAAATCTCGCTTGTTCATTTCATACCAAGCGATGATTTGTTTTGCAAACTGCATTTATCGCATTTTCAGAATCTCACCATTGTCATTAACAATAGCACGACGCTTACGTTCAGGAAGTTCAGTTTGTATAGGGCTTGTTGCCACTCCATAAGGAGTTTTTTCAAAGCCACTATTCGTTTGTTTTTTGATATTACCATCCATATATTTTACCAAAAGATAAGCATCTAATTGTTGCCATGTTTGCATCATAACTTGTGCTCTGGCAACCGAAAAGGCGGCTGCTTTATTTTCCAAGAGAGACATATTAGTAATTTCAGCATTCTCTTTTAAGAAATTTTGCACATCTCGGCGCATGTGTGCCTCAAAAGATTGTTGTGTTTTAACAATATCTGCACTTATAGCATCATAGCGAGAGTAAGCAAAATTAGTCACTCGGTTAAACAACCAAAAGGCTGATGTAGAGGAATATGTTAGCATATCGCCATTGCCTTGTGCAAAGCACTTAGGCACTTGAGTAACACAGGCAAAAATAGGCGTTAAGCAAGAGGTAGCAGCATCATCTACTCCAAACCAAAGAGTGCTCAATGGTGCAGGATTGCGACACTCGGCAACGAACCAAAAGCCTGTTTGTTGAGTTGCGGTAGCACGCTCATGTACATACTTTACGCTATCCACCTCCCAAGTCATCGGACGCCAACGATAAGGGCAAGCGTAGGGACCTGCGCCAACATCTTTGCGCATATCCAAAGGCGTATCTTCGTAGTGGCTACGCATAGCGGCGGCAATATCCTCAACCCCCAAAAGAGTATCGGGCTTAATGTATAAAGGCATACGATTTTTCAGATTATGTCCCATAGCATAATCCAAATAAGCGGTATCCATTGTAGGATTTACACCTCTAAAAAATGCCCACACACGAGCATCACAAAAGCGTGCTCCACCAAAATCAATTGGGTTGTAAGTATCTGAAAACGAAAACTCATTGTCTTTACCTGTAAAATAGCCACAAGCACGAGCAAAATCAATTACATCTTCACTGTAGATAGCTTCAATAGCAGGTAAATTTCTCTTTGAAATTTGTTTATATGTAATTGATTTTTTGCCATCAGCAAGAGGAAAAGTTTGTATACGAGCTTGGTTAGCATGTCCGCTCACATAACCATCAGGAATACGCACCGCAACCCACACAGCACCTTTAGCAAAGGCTTTCTTTTTGGCATTCATTTTTGGAGTACTTCCCTTGCCAATCATTTCCAAAATCCAAACCTCATTAGGGTCAGCAATCGAAAAAGACTCTCCACTTGAGTAGTAGCCATACTTTGCCACAAGTTCGCCCATAATAGCGATAGCATCACGTGCAGTAGAGGCACGCTGTAGGGTAACATAAATAAGACTACCATAATCCATAATACCTGTAGTGTCTACCAATTCTTTACGTCCACCAAAGGTAGTTTCAGATATAGCAACACCATGCTCATTGATATTACCAATCACATTGTTGGTTTGAGGCGCTTCAAGAATTTCACCAAGTGGTTTTTGGCTATCCCAATCTATAATTTGACGTTTTGTGCCAGCAGCATGTGAGGCTCCAGCAAAGTGATACAACTCACCATACAGGGTATGCGAATCGGCAGCATAGGAGATAATGCTTGTGCCATTTTTTGAGGCTCCTTTGGTAACAATAAAGTTCGTACAAGCTTCGGCTTGTAACTGAAC
>JBOFMS010000115.1:0-5661 GCA_051658505.1 Bacteroidales bacterium
TCTTTATCGCGGGCTATTTCTGAAATGGTAAATGATGGGCTTATTAGCTTTCAACTGCGCAAGGGAAAAATAATCAATTTTACTGCCTTAGAGGAGTTACTCGTAAAAGGATAGCGCATAAAAAAAGGCGCAAACTTCAATGAAACTTGCGCCTTTTTTATCTTTTAGCAAAGCCTCAAAGCTTGCTCTACCATTTTGTTTTAAATATCTGTGGGTTGATGTTGATAGAAAGCCATGCCCAATCTTGCCAACGATTTCTATCTCCACCCTTCACCAATTCCATAGTTTCTGTTGCTCCTACAAAGAAAGAGTATCCGCCAACAAGCGATACATCTTTCATAATCTTTACGTTTATTTGGTAGTCAATTTCAGAACCTAAGCTTTTTGTAAAGTCATCAATCTTGGCAGCGGTTGTAAAATAGTGGTAGTGTAAACTCATATTTACCCTTTCTCCTACTTTATACATTAAGCCAAAGCGAGAGTCGGTAAGCCCTGGGTTAAATCCTTTTTTAAAGCTATTGGGAACATAAAACATATCCATAAATCCATAAAACTTGTGATGTGTACCATACAAGGGGTCAAAGGCTCCATACTTACTTGTAGTGCTACTGTTTCCACTCAAATAGTCAAATGCCCCACTCAATGCCCAAGCATCATTTATTTTGAAGCTAACTTCTGCACTTGCTAAGGCTGCTGAAATATTATCTTGGTTTTTATTTTTGCCGATTTGATAGTATGCACTTGCTGCAAAATTCCAGCGGTCAAGTTTATACGATAAATTTGTACCAAGGGTTTGCATATATCTACTGTCAGAGGTATCGGGAGTGCCTGATTCAAAACCAAGATTCATGGCAAGAAAAGATGCCTTAAAGGGAGCATCTGTGGCTTGATATTGATACCATAGGGTTTGCATATTCTTGTAAGGTTGTCCGCCTGCTGCATAGTAATTTCCTTCTGTTCGCTCATCATTTTGATTAAATGCTCCAATCAAATGAAGTTTGTGTTGATTGTATTCATAACCTAATTTTAGAGCGTCATGAAATCGTCCTGCTACATGCCAGTCTAATGCACCGAGAATACGTTCATCGTCATAGGATAGTATCATACGTCCTACTTGTGCAAAGGCTTTTTTATCAAAAAAGTTCATTTTTCCCCAAGCTTCATTAACGGATACACGTCCTGTTTTATCGGTTTGAGGGTCTTGTCCCCATACTCCAACGTGTTGTGCAGAGAATTGCATTTCGAGATTGCTACGTTTGTAACCCATTGAGATTCGGGTTCTATTATTTACAAATCCTGCGGGTTTTCCGCCTTCATTAAGGGGGGTTAATGCGCCATTTCTATATTCGCCTCTTGCACGAACTTGTGCCGAGATAGAGAAGTTGTTGTCGTCTGCAATAGTTTTGATGTTTATTGAATCGCTTGTTTGCGCTATGAGTGCATTTATGCTGCAACTAACGAAAAGGGTGAGGAGTAGTTTTTTCATAAAAGTAATAGAGTTTTGATGTTTGATTGATTTGATTATCCATTTTGGTAAACATGAACACTGTTTTGTGCTGCAGGAAGATAGTTTACTCCCAACCAAGTTATCATTAGTAGCACGAATGCAATGATTACAATCCATAATGCGATGTTGTCTAAGCGAGCATTTTTGCGTAAACGTATATGAATATAGGCTAAGTATCCTCCAGCGGTAGCCGCTGCCCAAGTTTCTTTGGGGTCCCAAGACCAATAGTGTCCCCATGCTTCTTTTGCCCAAATTGCTCCCATAAGTAGTCCGAGCATCAAAAAGCCGTATCCTACATATATCATATTATCTATGAATTGTAGTATGTCGTTTTGGGTTTTTTGTTTGAGTAGTTTTACGATTGCGCCAATGGTGGCGGCACCAAACATGGCGTAGGATAAGATGTAAGAGGTAACGTGGGGAATAAACCATTTACTTTGTAGTGCTGGCATTAAGCTTTTTGAGTGTATTTCGGGTTTTGCAATATTAACAATTACAAATACCGTAGCCACTACATTGGAGAAGCTAAGTAACCATGGGTATTTCCATCTTCGATAAGCAATGTAGCCTACAAGGGCAATAAACATGGAGTACCAAAGACGAGTTTCGCCCATTGTACGCATGGGTGGGCGTTCGATATGTAGCCAAAAGGCGGTGATGAAACTTGCAAAAATGATGGTTCCTATAATGGTAATTAGATTTGCAGACTTTTCGTATTTTTTGAAATTGATAAGTACCGCTGCAAATAGCCATAATAGTATGGAGGGAATTGCAAAGCTTATAAAGTTACTCCATGTCATAGCAATTTTTCTTTTTTTGCTTTTCCGAACCACAACATAGTAATAGAGCCCATCATCATCATGATGATTCCCAGATATACGGGTGTTATCCAAGGGTCATATACTAATTCAAAACTACTGTAAGAGGATAATCTCCCTGCTTCATTATCGTATCCGTATTGATAGATTGTCCAATTATCAATGCTCAAGGGTTTATTAACCTCAATTACGGCTTGTGCTTGTTTTTCGTTTTGGGTATATACGGCAATGTTTGAGGTAAATACTCGTGGGTCTGCAACGGTCATCACCATGCTTGATTGTTCATCTAAGGGCATCGTCATAAATAGTTGTGCTTGATTGCCTCCACATATCCAAGAGGTGTATTTTGTGTTTCCTTTTGTGGCGGTAACTTTTACGGCAGGTGTGGCTCCTGGCATGGGTACGGCTCGGTAGGTGCTATCGCTGCTGCGAACTGCTTGGTGAATGTATTGGTGAATTTCAACTGTCCATTCATTTAGTTTGCCAATAGGAGAGAGGGTATCTATTTGAAGAAATTGGGGTTTGTTGTGGGGTAAAATGTCTCCTGTTTCTTTGTCAATAATGGCAAGCTTTGGAGCATAGTAATCCATATCAAAGTCATTGAGTGTAATGGCAATAGGGAGTTCTTTCATATTGTCCTCATCGTCAAATACTCTCCACTCTGTTTCTCCCTCTTGTACGTGCATAACGTATCGTTCCATATCGGCGTATCCAAGACCTGAGGCAACAAGAAAAATCCATAATCCAATGTGATTTAGATAAAAGGAGTAGTCTTTCCATCTAAATTGTTTTATTCGTCGTGCAATAAGTGTTCCTAAGGAGAGAAGCAAAAGAATGTAAATGAGGATAAATGCCCAATTTTTGGTCATTGCATCAAGGGCTAAGCGGGTATGGCTTTGGTGATTGCTTTGTGGTGTAATGCCCATGATGATTGTAAGGAGGGTGAAGCTTACAATTAGGCTGAGGCTCATTGGGATTCCTGAAAGGATGTTTGCCGTTTTACGGATTGCGCTCAGGGAGCTCAATAGTACGATGATGGCTGTGATGATGGCAAGGGCAATGTAGTTTGCTGGGCGAGCAAGAAGAAAGAAGTTAAAGTCGCCGATGATGAGCTGTAATAGCAGTCCGACAACAACGATGGCACTAACAGATATTGCGCTGTGTGTGTATCCCCATGGTTGTTGCCAGATAGCGGTATTACGTGTTGTATTTGTCATTAAAGGCTTGAAACTATTTTACCCTCTGCCTTTGCTTTTTCTATCCAAGTAGGGAAGGTGGTTTTAAGCCATTTATCTTTTTCTTTATGGAGTTTTTCCATATCAAGTCCGATATATTTTTGTGCTTTTGCTTTTGTAGAGATGTCTGGTAGTTCGACATCGTTTTTTACACCCAGCGAGAATAGTACTTTTTGGAGTTCTAATTGTGCTTGTAGTGAGCGGTCAAGGCTGTGTGCTAAGATGCGTTGTGTTTCAACAGGGGCATGAAACGAGCCTCCGTGTGAGGCTACTGCAAAATCCCAACGCCATTGTGCTTGACGAATAAGTTGAAGTGATTTTTTCATCTTATCGTTTTTTGCACCGTTATCCCATGCTGCTTTTGCCATGATGTGTGCTTTGCTCAATTCGGTTTCGATACGGTTGCGTATTTCGAGGGCTTTGTCTTGATATTCGTAAACGTAATTTTTAAGATTTTCTTCGCTATCTCTGTGGCAGCTTTGGCAAGTTCCTGCTACATTTTTAAGAGGACTCATGATGTGATGGTCTGAGTATTTGATGGCTCCTTCTGCTTTGTAGGGCATGTGGCAATCTGCACAGCTTAATCCTCGTTGTGCGTGGGGTCCAAGTAAAAACAGTTCGTAGTCGGGGTGTTGTGCTTTAATCATAGGGGCACGACTAAGGGAGTGTGTCCAGTCGGCATATTCTGCTTTATCAAAGTATTCTTCCATGGCTTCAACGGTAAATCCGCCGTCCCAAGGGAAGGTTAGGTATTTTCCATCGCCTTTGAAGAAGTATTCAACGTGGCATTGTGCGCATACAAGTGAGCGCATTTCTTGTGGTGTTGCATCTTCAATTTTTCTGCCTTGACGTTCAAAGGCTTCAATAAGTGCGGGGCGAGTAATGGCAAGATTCATGGTTTGTGGGTCGTGACAGTCGGCGCAGCCAATTGGGTTTACAATCTCGCTTCCGAGGGCACTCCATGAGGCTTTATAGAATTCTTCTATTCCTTTTTCTGCCATCATACGGGGTACGTCTGGACTTTTACATGTCCAACAGGTTGCGGGTTGCATATCTTTGTGTTCGTGGTCGGGGGTGCCTGTGCGAAGTGTGCGGCTTACATCTGTAATTGCGTGCATGTGTCCTCTTGGAGCTGTGTAGTCACGAGAGAAGGCATAGCCTGCCCAAAGAACAACCATTTTAGGACGTTTTTCTAATACATCTTCTTCCATATTTCCGAGATGTTTGCTTTTGAAGTTCATCTCTTTTGTTCTCTTCCATGTATTGTATTCTCGAGGATAGTTTATTCCCCATTCTTCGTTCTTGGCATTTATCCCTGTGATTTGGATTTTTTTGTTTGCATATAAGGTTGCTACTTCTGCTCTTCGTTCGGTAATCGAGGCTGCTAAAAGTCCCAATAGAAATACACCGAGCATATTTGCTGCAAAGATTCCCCAACCGATTGCTGGGCGTTTTTTGATGGCGTCTGATAATTTGTTAAGCATATCTTTATATTAAAATTGTTTTTATTTATTGATTATCATTTATTGTTTATCATTTTTTTGAGCCAATTTGGTACAGGGGTTTTTGGCATTGGAGTGATGGCGTTTGGCGATGATGATAGATTGCTTACCATGGTATGGGGTACGTTTCGGTGACAATCCCAACAGGCCTTTCCTTTTCCGTCTTTAACGTCTGTAAATGCAATCATGCCTGTTTTTACAAATTCTGTATTGAGTTGTGTATGACATCGAATACAGTTATTCATAATTACTTTACTGCTTGCTTCGCGAGGCCTGATTACATCGGGTTCCATTCTAAAGGTAAATACTGTGGAGTGATATAGTCCATCAATGGCTTTGAAGTAGTATTTATGAAAGATATTATCTTGGGGTATATGACAGTCGTTGCAAGTTGTGTTGTTTCCGTGTGAACTGTGCATCCATGATTGATAGTAGGGGGTCATGATATGACAGTTGACACAAGCTGCGGGTTCATCGCTCATGTAGGCGTGTAGGCGTGCGGCATAGAGTGTGTAGGCGATAAGTCCTGCGGTTAATCCGCCAATAATAAAGAGGGGAATGATAACTTTGGTGGGGATATTGCTGAGAAGTTTTTTCAT
>JBOFMS010000116.1:0-4499 GCA_051658505.1 Bacteroidales bacterium
CCCCACCACGGAGAGCCTTTGCCCATAAGCTCCATGCCTTGCTTATTCTTTATCCCTCGCCAAGCGCACTGTGTGTATTATCCCCGTAAGGGAAAGAGTATTGCGTATAAATAGGGGATTGCGGGTCAAGCCCGCAATGACGTGGTAGTAGGGTGGTGGTAGGGTGGGGCGTTCACTATGGAGTACCCCCCCTTTTTTCCATAGTGAGGCAAGCGCAGTGCCCATAAATAGGGGATGCCGTGTCGTAGCACGGTATGACGTGGTAGTAGAGCAGCACGTTTACCATGCAATGCTGCTGTTCCTTTTGGCTCGTCATTGCATTGGTTTCACTATGCAATGCCCCTCTCCCTTTTTTATTCGTCATTGCGGGCTCGACCCGCAATCCCCTGCCACGAAGTGCCCTTGCCCATAAGCCTCATGCCCTTGCTTTATTCTTTATCCCTCGCCAAGCGCACTGTGTGTATTATCCCCGTAAGGGAAGAGTATTGCCAATAAATAGGAGATTGCGGGTCAAGCCCGCAATGACGTGGTAGGAGGGCGGTTGTAGTGGCAGTAGTGAGCAAAGGCAGTTCATTATTCAAGCAAAATTTTTTTGGGTATGCATCTCAAATTTGTACTACCTTTGTCAAAAATAATACAGCAACATGAATTCACACTTTTTCAAAGCACACAAACCACGTCCCCGCCCTGAAAACTTACTCTTTGGCATTCGTCCCATTATGGAAGCTCTACAAAGCGGTAAGGAACTCGACAAGGTGCTAATTAAAAAAAACTTAGATGGGGAACTCGCACATCAACTTATCAATGAACTTACCGCACATCAAGTCCCTATACAGTATGTTCCGCTCGAAAAACTGAATGGTCTTACCTCTAAGGCGCATCAAGGCGTGGTGGCGTATGCCTCACTTATTGAGTATGCTAATCTTGAGGAGGTGGTTATTCGTGTTATCGAACAAGGGCGCAATCCATTGGTGCTATTGCTTGATGGCGTTACCGATGTACGTAACTTTGGGGCTATTGCTCGCTCGGCAGAGTGTGCAGGGGTTGACGCTATTGTTGTGCCCAGCAAGGGCGCCGCGCAAATCAATGGCGATGCCCTTAAAACTTCAGCAGGTGCGCTTAACATACTCCCTGTATGTAGAGTGCCCAGTTTGCGCACTGCCCTGTATTTTTTGCGCAGTAGCGGATTGCAAATTGTGGCAGCAACCGAAAAAGGTGCACAGTCGCTTTATGCCACTTCGCTTGAAGTGCCCACCGCCCTAATTGTAGGCTCTGAGGAAGATGGAATCTCGACCGAACTGTTGCGCATGGCAGATGTGCTGATGAAAATTCCACTGTGTGGAAGCATTGCATCACTCAATGTAAGTGCCGCTGCTACGGCGGTGTTGTTTGAGGCAGTACGCCAAAGGCTTATAAATTGATGATACGCCTTTGCTAAAATTAGATATACTTAATACATCTGTAAAAGAAAAGCTCTCATTCGTATGCAAAAACGCCTTTTCATACATCTAACCGCTCTACTTTGCTCCATAAATTTATTGGGACAGCCTGATTCATCATCTACCTTCAGTGTCATAAAACAAAGGGTAGAGGAGGGGATTGTTATAAATACCTCGCCAAAATCGCCAAACGTCAATTTGCTTGACTCAATACACGAGATTGTGGAGGTAATCAATAATCTGCCTAATATTGAGGTGGGCAAGGGAATTACCTTTCAGCCCAATAATAATAGCTATAAAATGACAGTCCGCTTTCGTATGCAAAATATGATGGGTTTTTATGGTAATCATGATTTTTCAGAAACCGAAACAGAGGCACGTGTAAAGCGTTTGCGCTTACGCTTTGATGGGTATATCTACTCTCCAAAACTTACCTACTCCATACAACTGGGCTTTACCCCTTATGATGCAGAGGAACTCCCTAATGGTAATGTAAATGTAGTGCGTGATGCTATGGTGTATTATATCCCCAATTCTACATGGAACTTAGGTTTTGGGCAAACCAAGATTCGTGCCAACCGAGCTCGTGTTAACTCCTCTAGCGCATTGCAGTTTGTTGACCGAAGTATTGTTAATAGTGAGTTTAATATCGACCGAGATTTTGGACTCTTTGGTGAGTATCATAAAGCTCTTTTTGCGGATTTTAATATCTCTACTAAAGGCTCTATAACTATGGGTGAAGGGCGTAATTATGCCAAGTCGAACAATAGTGGATTGTGCTATACAGGGCGTTTTGAGATGTTTCCATTGGGGCGGTTTAAGTCTTTAGGTGATGTTGCTGAGGGCGATTTTGAACGAGAAGATCAACTAAAAATACTTGTAGCAGCAAGCTATAGTTTTAACGACAGAGCCTTGCGCTCACGGGGTACACGGGGTAGTATATTTATAGATGAAACGCGCGACCTTCAGACCTATTTTGTTGACTTTATTATGAAGTATCAGGGATGGGCTTTTTACGCTGACTATATGGGGCGATACTGTGATGCGCCAGAATATAAGGGGGGGACTATCTTTAGTGGTAATGGGCTAAATCTGCAAACCAGCTATTTGCTCAAAAGTAATTGGGAGTTTGCTGTACGCAACTCAATGCTTATGCCGAATGACAAAATTAAAGAGGCGGTGCGGTATACTCGTCGTCAACAAACTAGTCTTGCCGTTACTAAATATATCATTGGGCATTCGCTTAAGGTACAAGCCGATGTGTCGTATAATCACTATACATTAGCCACGCTAAACTCGCCTAATCGGTGGGAGTTTAGGGCACAAGTAGAACTTGGTTTATAATGTTTTTGTGTATTTAGAGGAAAGTTAATGCTAGCTTAGGTTTTTTTTTTATCTTTGCGCTCTGCTTTTTGTAAACTTTCCGTTATTTATGAAGATAATGTGTCGCAATTTACTTTTTTTTCTCATATTCCTCCTTTCTCTTAGTGTTTACTCTACCGATTGTGTGGCACAAACTAAAAAGAAGAAAAAACCTTCTTCAAGCAAGAAGAGAACCTCAACTGTACCACGCAAAAAACCAACCTTTGCTGTAACTCCTGAAACACCGCTTGTCAGAGAGGTAAGCATACCAACCGTTTCACGAAGCGAAAAGGATATAATGGACATGGAGAAGCGTGCATACGCTGCCTTTAATGAACAACGTTATGAGGAGGCAAGCCGATTATTCTTAGAGCTGTCAAATGCAAATACTTTTATCTTTAAAGCAAACCTTCAAGAACCAATAGATACAGTTGTTCGCAGATATGTTGAGTCGCAAATGTATCGTTTTTTGATAAAGGGAGAGTATGAGAAAAGTGCTGCCTATCTGGAGCGCATAAAGGTGACGAATCGTAACTTGAAAATTCAACAGGCAGCAAATTCATGCTTTGACGAGTTTAAGCGACAAGAAACCTCAAACTTCACGGTGCGAGATTTCAAAATTGTACGCTATTATCCCGATGAGGAGGGATTTTTGCTCTCATGCAAATTTGGGCTTTATATGCTCAATGTTAATGTTAAAGCAGCACGAAAGTTTAAGCAAAACTTTTATCAGTCACAAATAAAGGACTTAGACTTTTCAATGATTACTGGACGATTGATTATGACAAGGTTTACCTTGGTTTCAAAAGATGCAGGTACGGAATATGTGTTTGACATGGGTGTGCCTACTAATTATACTACTACTGAACTTGAGGGAATGTTCTTGCGTAAATTAGGTACTGGTGACGCGGCTCCCTCAAATTCGCCTTCAGATATTCCTCAAAATGTTTATCGTAGTGCAACAGGTGCAGACGCACTTATCGTGCCTATACCTCAAGCACAGGCAAGTGCAACGTCTCATTCAGGAGAAGCACCTGTACCTGCGTCTACATTGCAAACCACAATCACCCCAACGGTAGCACCTACACCTCCTGCGTCGTCGGGCACTACAGTTAATCCGCCTACAGCAGTTTACCCGCCTAGTAGTCATTCAACTTCAACTAGGGCAGGTGCGCACCCTGAGCCCACTTCGTCTAAGGCAGTTAACCCGCCTACCGCAGTTTATCCCCCTAGTAGTAGCGGTCATCCAGTACCAACTAGGGCAAACTCAAGTCCTGAACCCACTTCATCTAGGGCAATCAATCCTCCTACCGCAGTTTATCCCCCCGCAAAGGATAATGCAGGAGCCGTAGAGGAAACTCCCGCAGCAATACCTCCTGCGAGTGTTGAGGATAAACGTTCAACAAGCAAGTCTAAAGATGCTGCTCCTGCTCAAGCAGCCGAAGAGGAAGAAGAAGTAGTAGTGCCTACTCGAAGAGGATTCTTCAGAAGTAGAGGCGGTTCTTCAGGCTCGTAAAATGAAATAAAGGCTCAGATACCACCTTCTGTTATTTGTGCCACACTATGTGGGGGAGATTATTGACAACATATTTATTATTAGATGAGCACACTTCCGCTACAGTTTTTAGAAGTAATTCGTCAACATCATCTGCTTACATTAGCAACATCTGTAAATGATGAGCCGTATTGCAGTACTGT
>JBOFMS010000117.1:0-4843 GCA_051658505.1 Bacteroidales bacterium
TGGCGCAGACTGCAATTCCAATAAATCAGCTAAAAGAATCGGCAAAAAAACGGTTTCAAGATTATGAAATCCATCCGAACGCTTCTCGGTAATATGCAACCCAAGATTAATTTTTGCATTGGAGAAGTATAACATGGCAGATTTTTTGCCACAAAGTTAGATTTTTTTCCGAAACCAAAATTATTGTGCGTCAAAATGGCAGTATTTTGAAGCCAAACTACTTTTGGCACAGAAAGTGCAAAGATATTTGTACACGGTTATTTTTGTACAGAAAAACCATTTTTAAACAATTATTATTTTTTTTACAAACTAAATTATTTAAAACATTATGGCAGTAAAACCCTTACAAGACAGAGTGCTCGTAGAGCCAAAGGAAGCCGAAGAAAAAACAGTTGGTGGATTGTATATCCCCGATACGGCACAAGAAAAACCTCAGCGTGGCAAAGTAATTGCCGTAGGCACAGGTAAAAAAGACGAACCTATGGAAGTAAAAGTAGGTGATGAGGTACTATACGGAAAGTACGGTGGAACCGAACTTTCGGTAGATGGAAAAGACTACCTTATTATGCGTCAATCAGATATTTTAGCGATAGTCTAATTTTTGTAAACTCTAAAAAACCATAAACAAAATGGCAAAAGAAATAAAATTTAATATGGAAGCCCGTGACCTTGTTAAGGTGGGTGTAGATGCATTAGCAAATGCAGTAAAAGTAACCCTTGGACCTAAAGGTCGCAATGTGGTAATTGAAAAGAAATTTGGAGCACCGCAAGTAACCAAAGACGGCGTTACTGTAGCAAAAGAAATCGAACTTGAAGATAGATTTGCAAACATTGGCGCACAAATGGTAAAAGAAGTAGCCTCTAAAACAGGCGACAATGCAGGAGATGGTACCACAACGGCAACTGTTTTAGCACAATCAATTATCAATGTCGGCATTAAAAACGTTACTGCAGGAGCAAATCCAATGGATTTGAAACGTGGTATCGACAAAGCCGTAAATAGTGTTGTATCAAACATCAAAAATCAAAGTCAAGCAATTGGCGATGATTTGTCAAAAATTGAACAAGTTGCTACAATTTCTGCAAACAATGATAACACTATCGGAAAACTTATTGCAGAAGCAATGGGTAAAGTGAAAAAAGAAGGCGTTATCACCGTAGAAGAAGCAAAAGGAACCGATACTGAAGTAAAGGTTGTTGAAGGAATGCAATTCGACCGTGGTTACATTTCGGCATACTTTATGACCGATGGAGAAAAAATGGAAGCAGTACTTGAAAATCCTGCAATCCTGATTACAGACAAGAAAATCTCCACCATGAAAGACCTTATGCCAGTGCTTGAACCCGTAGCACAACAAGGTCGCTCATTACTTATCATTGCCGAAGATGTAGATGGAGAAGCACTATCTACCTTAGTAGTAAATCGTCTACGAGGCACTCTTAAAGTAGCCGCCGTAAAAGCACCAGGCTTTGGAGACCGTAGAAAAGAAATGTTAGAAGACATTGCAATCCTTACAGGCGGAATGGTTATATCCGAAGAAAAAGGATTGAAACTTGAAGCAACCACACTTGAAATGTTGGGTAAAGCTGAAAAAGTCTCTATCGATAAAGAAAACACTACGATTGTTAACGGTGCTGGACAAAAAGCAAATATTGACAACCGCGTAGCACAAATTCGTAAACAAATCGAAACGACTACAAGCGACTACGACCGTGAAAAACTTCAAGAACGCCTAGCCAAACTTGCTGGTGGAGTAGCCGTATTGTACGTTGGCGCAGCTACCGAAGTGGAAATGAAGGAGAAAAAAGACCGTGTAGATGATGCACTTAGTGCAACACGTGCTGCCGTTGAAGAAGGAATTATTCCTGGAGGAGGCGTTGCCTTTATTCGCGCTATCGAAGCCCTTGAAACACTTAAAGGCGATAACGAAGATGAAACAACAGGCATACAAATCATCAAACGCGCTATTGAAGAACCATTACGCCAAATCGTTGCAAACGCTGGATTAGAAGGAAGCGTTATCGTGCAAAAAGTAAAAGAAGGAAAAGGCGACTTTGGCTTCAATGCTCGTAGCGATAAATACGAAAACCTTTTAGCAGCAGGCGTAATTGACCCAGCAAAAGTAACGCGTGTTGCGCTTGAAAATGCCGCATCTATTGCAGGAATGTTTCTTACTACTGAATGTGTTTTAGTAGATAAAAAAGAAGAAAACCCTGCACCAATGCCTAACCCAGGAATGGGTGGAATGGGCGGAATGATGTAAGAATACAAAACTTATATTTATCCTGAAAAAGCGGTGTTGAGCAATGCTCAACACCGCTTTTCTTTTTTATCCTCCACACACAAACAATATCAATCCCCTCCCATAGACTAACTAAATAACTCCAAAGCATAGGTTAGACAAAAACTATAGACAAACTAATCCTCTACTCATAAACTATTAAGCACAAGCTGTACAGCTCAACATAGATAGACTGTACAGCTTAATAACACTGACCTGTACAGCCCACAATCAATAGCCTGTACAGGTCAGCACTAACTTAACCAAAGAAAACCCCTAATATCTCAAGGGCAAACATCTAAATCCCCCTCAACAAACACCTAAATCCACAAATAATAAGCAAGCATTAACATAAGCAAAAAACAATACAAAACACTCCAAACAACACTTTCATCACAACTCATTAGAATTAAATACCCCATTTTTTTTATCTTTGCACGCAAATAAACTTATTTCATATCACTAAAAATCATCTAACAAATGAAAGTTGCAGTTGTAGGCACAAGCGGAGCCGTTGGACAAGAATTTTTACGCTTACTTGAAGAACGTAAATTTCCACTTACTGAATTAGTACTATTTGGCTCAAAAAGAAGCGCAGGAAGTTCATATAAATTTAAAGGAAAAGAAATTGTTGTAAAAGAACTTCAACACAATGACGACTTCAAAAATATTGATATTGCTCTAACCTCTGCGGGAGGAAGCATCTCCAAAGAATTTGCACAAACCATTACCAAACACGGAGCAATCATGATTGACAACTCAAGCGCATTCCGTATGGACGAGGACGTTCCATTGGTTGTGCCAGAAGTAAATCCAGAGGACTGCAAAAATCCCCCACGAAATATTATTGCCAATCCAAACTGCACCACTATCATTATGGTAGTTGCATTAGCGGCCATCGAAAAACTCTCACACATCAAACGCGTACACGTTGCCAGCTATCAAAGTGCAAGCGGTGCAGGCGCAGCAGCAATGGCCGAACTTGAAACACAAATCAAACAACTCATTCAAGGAGATAAACCAACGATTGAAAAATTCAAATTTCAATTAGCCTACAATGTTATTCCACAAATTGATGTGTTTGGCGATTTTGATTACACAAAAGAAGAATTGAAAATGTATCACGAAACACGTAAAATAATGCACAGTAACATTGAAGTAAGTGCAACCTGCGTAAGAGTTCCAACCCTACGAGCACACAGCGAAGCAATATGGTGCGAAACCGAAACTCCAATCACTCCAGAACAAGTACAAAACGCACTGAAGCAAGCCAAAGGAATTACCCTGCAAGACGACCCAAAAAACAGCACATACCCAATGCCCTTATTTGTTGCCAATTCAAACGATGTATACGTAGGACGCATTCGAAAAGACATTTCCAACCCCAATGGAATTACCATGTGGCTTGTTGGTGACCAAATTCGCAAGGGAGCGGCCCTTAATGCTATACAAATTGCAGAATATATGATTGAAAAAAACTTACTGTAATAGTTTTATAGCATTTTATTTTTGATAAATTAATAAACAATCTACTTTAAAAATGACACTCTTTATGAAAAAAAATTTTAATCAACCAATATCCATCCGTTTTCGTCGATTTTCGAGAAAGTCTTACGCCGTTTTCTGTTCCCTAAATAAAGAAGTTTCGATTGGACGTCTTTCGGTTGACATCTGCAATTGCTCATTAAAAGTCTTACGCAAAGTCTGTACTGTACTCGTTGTGCTTGCAGGAAGTATTCAGATTAGTGCACAAGACTCTCTTACACATACTCTGTTAGACGAAGTCCTTATTTTGGGACAACAAAATGCATTAATCTCAGAACAATTGCGCATTATTTCCTCAATTTCAAGACAAGAAATTGCCTCCTTGCCAGCACAAGACCTAAACGAATTACTTAATTTCTTGCCAGGCATTGACGTTCGACAACGTGGAGCAGGTGGAACTCAAGCCGACTTATCCTTGCGAGGCGGCACCTTTGACCAAGTGCTTGTATTACTAAACGGCATTAATATTACGGATGTACAAACGGGACACTACTCGCTTGATATACCCATTTTACTAAGCCAAATTGATAGAATTGAAATTTTGCAAGGCTCTTCGATGTCTCTTTTCGGATTATCTGCCTTTAGTGGAGCAATAAATATTGTTACCGGACAATCCAAAGACAATGAACTTCTCACTTCTATTGTGGGTGGAAGTTATGGACTTTTTACTCCTTCAATAAAGGGTAATTTTTCAAAAGACAAATGGTCTTTTATGGGAGCCCTTTCTCATAGTTCCTCAAATGGACACATCCATAATACTGACTTCAATAACAATAATCTATTTCTTCAAACTAATTATAAAGACAAAGAAATAGGAAAATTTGACATTCAGGTTGGTTTTCAGACAAAAGATTATGGAGCCAATGCTTTTTACTCAAGCACCTATCCCGAACAATTTGAAGCCGTAAAAACTTTGATTGCCTCAACTCAATGGGAAAAACTTATCAAGAGATTTTCTCTTAATGCCTCTATTTTTTATCGTCGTCATCACGACAGATATGAACTTTTTCGAGAAG
>JBOFMS010000118.1:0-11544 GCA_051658505.1 Bacteroidales bacterium
TAGATGAAATATTTTTGCGCTGTGGAGTGGCTAGTTGTGAAAATCTTATTAGTCTATACACTTCACGTTTTGATGAAAACAAAGATAATGTTGAGTTTTTGGAAAAGTTAGTAAATATTTTAAGTGCTAACCAATGTAATACCAATAATTTGTATTTCGAGGCAAGTGAGGCATTATTTAAAGCAAAGCCATCGGCACAAGCTGCTATGGGATTAGCGCAAACATTTAAGCAACAAGGAGAGTATACTAAAGCACAGGAGTATTATAAAATAGCGATTGAGGCAGAGAGCGATAATGCTCTAAAATCTAAGTATTATGTTGATTTAGGCAATATGTTAAATCGTGATCTTAGTAATCCTAAAGAGGCGCGTATTTATGCAAAAAAAGCCCTTGAGTTTGTTCCAACAAATGGTTATGCTTATTTTTTGTTGGGAGAAATTTATTCAAATGAAAAGAACTGTGGGAATAATGACTTTGAAAAGCGTTCGGTGTATTGGGTTGTCGTAGATTGCTATGAGAAGGCAAAACAAGTAGACGCTTCACTTGCTGAAAATTCCAATAAATATATTGCAGCCTACAAGCAATATTTTCCGTCAAAAGAGGATATCTTTTTTCATAACTTAGAGCGAGGGAAAAGTTATACTATCAATTGTTGGATTGATGAAAAAACTACCATTCGCCCACGCGAATAAAGTTTTTGTGAAATTTAAAGTACGCCACTCTACAAGTATTATTAGTGCAAGTATTTTTATTATACTTGCACTAATTTTCTTTGCATGCAAAAATGATATTGAAAAAGTGCAAGCATTGCAAGATGCTCAAAATATACCATCGCTGCGTATAGAAAATTTAGATGGAAATATTACGCAGATGGGGCGAGTTACGATGCGCTATCAAACTCCACAAATGTTACAATATAATTTTGCTGTCGAAAAATATACAGACTTCCCCTTAGGTATAACCTTATATAGATATGCTGAAGATGGTAGTCTTGAGGCAAGTATCCTTGCTGACAAGGCTATTTACATGGAAGATGCTAAACTTTGGACTGCAACTCAAAATGTAAAGGTAACAAATGCCAAAGGGGAGTTGTTGGAAACAGATAAGTTACACTGGGATCAAAATGCTAAACGCATTTATACGGACTCTTGGGTAAGAATAACTAATCAAGATGCAATTATAAATGGGCAAGGGCTTGAGTCTGACGAACAATTTAATAACTACGAGGTAAAAAAAATATCTCGTAGTATAATTTATGTGAACGATAAAAAGAAATAAATGGACTTCAATATATTACTACTCATTGTTTTGATGTTGTGCTGTTCCGCTTTTTTTTCGGGACTAGAGATTTCATTTCTGACATCTAATAAATTAAAGATTGAAATTGATCGCCAAAAGGGCAGTTTATACACATACATTGTAAGTGTTTTTATGCGCTATCAAGGGCAATTCATTAGTACTATTTTAGTGGGCAATAATTTAGCATTTGTTGTGTATGGACTTGCTATGACAAAGTTGTTTGAAGGGGTTTTGTCCAATTTTAGTAGCAATCAACAGGTAGTTATTAATACTATAGCATCAACAGTTGTTATACTACTAGTAGGTGAATTTATACCCAAAGCAATCTGTAGCATGCATTCCAATTTGTTTCTCAAATTGTTTAGTTTTCCCGCAATGATTGCGTATATCATTTGTTATCCCTTTGCTAAATTTACCACATGGCTATCTGTGCTTATATTGCGTATTGTTTTTCGTCAAAAAGTAAATGCACAAATGCCTGCCCCATCATTTGAAATGTCAGATTTGCAACTGCTTACAATGCGAGCAACAGAGGCTATTGAAGAGAGAGAAGAGGAGATTGAGCATAATATGAAGATTTTTCAGAATGCTCTTGATTTTTCAACCGTAAAAATACGACAATGCACTGTGCCTCGTACCGAGATAAAAGCGATTGCCCTAGAAAGTTCCATGAAAGAGTTGCGTAATTTGTTTATTCAAACAGGCTATTCTCGCATTTTGGTCTATAAGGATAATATTGACAATATTATTGGTTATGTAAAGTCTACAGATTTATTTAAGTTATATGAAAATATTCGTAAGATGATGATTCCCATAGAGTCAATTCCAGCAAGTATGCCTGCACAACAACTTTTGACTTTGTTTATTAAGAAAAAGCGTTCTATTGCAGTAGTAATAGATGAGTTCGGAGGTACTGCAGGTATGGTAACAATGGAGGATGTGATGGAGGAGATTTTTGGGGAAATTGAAGACGAACATGATTCTGACGATTTACTTGAAAAGCAGTTATCGGAGAATGAGTTTGTATTTTCAGGGCGTCTTGAGGTGGCTTATTTAAATGAGCATTATAGTTTGGATATTCCTGAGTCAGAGGAATATGAAACTCTTGCCGGTTTTGTAATTTATGGCTGCGAAAATATCCCAAAAAGTGGTGAAAATCTGTCAATAGGAGATTTTAATATCCGAATAATACGTACCTCTTCCTCTAAACTTGAATTGTTGCAATTAACCAAGTTACATGACTAAAAGGGAGGCACGTAAACATTTTTTACTTCAATAAAAAAGTACTAACTTCGCTAACTTAATCGTAAATCTTAAAATGTATTTATAAATGGCTGTATTAGAAACGCTTAGGAGAAAGGGAGGATTTCTCTTGGTTGGTATTATTGGTGTTGCACTACTTAGTTTTGTATTAGGTGATATGTTTGGAAACTCTTCAAGTGGAAGTATGTTTTCATCACAAGCATTGGGAGAGGTAAGTGGGCATAGTATTGAGTATCAAGAATATCAAAGTAGGGTTGACTATTATAATAATATTTATCGTGTTATGTATGGTCAAAATGCAAATAATGAGGCTGTTACAGAAGAGGTTAGAGAGCAGGCGTGGCAATCACTTATACGTCAATACACCGTAGAGCAGAAGTATGATGCATTGAATCTAAGAGTCTCAAGTGATGAATTATTTGAACTTATTCAGGGAAGTACACCATCTCCTATTATTTTACGGCATTTTGCCAATCCACAAACAGGTGACTTTGATCGTGCCTTTCTATTACGTTACCTCCAAAACTTAGACCAAGCGGATAATATAGATGGTAAGACGTATTGGTTATTTTTAGAAAAAGAGATTGCGCAGCAACGTCTACAAGCAAAATTTACAGCATTAATGACAAAGTCAATGTATTCCACTGATATTGATGCCCAAAATGTAGTAAATAATGGAAAAAACAACGTAAATATTGCTTATGTATTAAAGCCATATTCTGCGATTAGTGATAGTACGCTTAAAGTGTCCTCAAAAGATTTGAAAGCATTTTATAAGGCGAATAAGCAAAATTACAAACAAATAGCATCACGTGATGTAGAGTATATTTCATTTGCAATAGAGCCATCTGAGGATGATGTTAATGCAGTAAAAGACTGGATTGAAAAACTTTCTATTGAGTTTAAGACAACCTCAGATGTGAGGCAATTTGCAGCCCTACACTCAGATGTGGCTTTTAATGCAAATTACTTTAAGAAGGGAGAACTCCCTGATGTGTTTGATAAGTTTGCTTTTTCGTCAGATAAAAAAGATATGCTTACTCCTATACTGCATGAGAATAGTTACAAAGTAGCTCGCATTGCAGATATACGTATGATGCCTGATTCTGTAAGGGCTCGCCATATACTATTAGACGTGCGAAAAGGGATGGATTCTGCTCGAAAAGTAGCAGATAGTATTAAAACTGCTTTGAGAAAGGGTGCTAATTTTGAGGTTCTTGCCAGTCAATACTCCGTAGATAATGCTGCAAATGAGCAAGGTGGCGACTTGGGTTGGTTTGCTCAAAGTGCTATGGTTAAATCTTTTGCAGACTCTTGTTTTTTTGCTACTAAAGGTCGTATTATGATTGTAGAAACACAGTTTGGCATACATATAGTAGAAGTTACGAATAGAGGTAAGGAGGAAAAAAAGGTGCAATTGGCAATAATTGAACGAAGTCTAGAGCCTAGTAGAGCAACTCGGGAACGTATTTTTGCTAATGCAAATGACTTTGCTACTGCTGCAACTTATGAAGACTTTGTGGCTAAAGCGAAAGATAAGGCCTATACTCTACGTACTGCAAGTCGTATAAATTTGAATGATAAAAAGGTACAAAGTTTGGAAAATGCTCGTGAATTAGTACGTTGGGCATATGAAAAGAAAATGGAGGGAAGTATATCTCCTGTATTTGAGATAAATAACAACTTTGTAGTTGGAGTTTTAAAAACCATTCGAGAGGACGGATATACTAACTTAGAGCAAGTTGCATCTCAGATTGCGCCAGAGATACTGCGTGAGAAAAAAGCAGCTGTTATTGTTGATGAGTTTAAGGTTGAAAAACCGCTTGCAGAACTTGCAGAGGAGCATAATTTACGCTTAAATACTGCGAATAATATAAGTTTTGGAACTACTTATATTCCTAATTTGGGTATGGAACCAAAGCTTATTGCTGCAGTTTCTATACTGCCAGTAGGAAAAATTTCAAAACCAATAATTGGTAATGCAGGAGTGTATGTGTGTGCAGTACTAGAGCAAAATATTAAACCAGAGGATCCGAGTGTAAACCAAGAGAAAGGGCGTTTGAAAAATATGGCAACCATGCGTATGGGATATGAACTGCTTGATGTAATGCATCGTGAAGCAGAAGTAAAAGATTGGAGAGGAAAAGTACTTTTCTAAGATCCTTTAACTTATAGTTGTAAGGCTCAGAAAACTTAGTTTTCTGAGCCTTTTTTCTTTGATAAAAAAAAGCAAAGCCTCCTAAGAAAATGGAGGCTTTGCTTTATCCAAGTATATTTTTTTAGGTTTATAGTACACCTTGTGACATGATTGCTTTTGCCACTTTCATAAATCCAGCAATATTTGCTCCTTTTACATAGTTGACAAAACCATCATTTTCTGTGCCATATTTTACACAAGCATCATGAATATTACGCATAATATCCTGTAGTTTTTGATCAACCTCTTCACGAGACCAATTTAATTTAATGGAGTTTTGTGTCATCTCTAAGCCACTGACTGATACTCCACCTGCATTAGCAGCTTTTCCAGGAGCATAAAGAATTTTATTTTTCAAAAATACCTCTATTGCCTCAGGAGTCGAAGGCATATTTGCACCCTCTGCAACTGCAATACAGCCATTTTTTATAAGACTTTGTGCGTCATCTCCATTAAGTTCATTTTGAGTAGCACTTGGTAAAGCAATCGTACACTTCTCTGCCCAAGGGCGACCTCCGTCTACGTATTTGCAGCCATATTTTTCAGCATATTCCTTAATCCGACCACGTTGTATGTTTTTCAAATCAAAGACATATTTCAACTTTTCGGCATCAATGCCATTTTCGTCATAAATATATCCACTACTATCTGATAGAGTAATTACCTTGCCGCCTAATTCTAATACTTTTTCAGCAGTATAAGTTGCTACGTTTCCAGATCCTGATATGCTTACAACTTGTCCCTTTAAATCATTTATTCCCTTGCGTTTAAGCATATTCATTAGAAAGTAAATATTGCCATAGCCTGTGGCTTCGGGACGAATCAATGAACCACCATACTCGATACCTTTTCCTGTAAGTGTTCCTGTATGTTCGCAAGCTAGTTTTTTGTACATGCCATACATAAAACCTATTTCACGACCTCCTACTCCAATATCGCCAGCGGGCACATCGGTTTCTGCGCCAATATGCTTCCAAAGTTCAAGCATAAAGGCTTGACAAAAGCGCATAATTTCGTTATTAGACTTGCCTTTTGGATTGAAGTCTGAACCCCCTTTTCCACCACCCATTGCTAAGGTAGTTAGTGAATTTTTGAAGGTTTGTTCAAACGCTAAGAATTTTAAGATTGATGGGTTTACTGAGGAGTGAAAGCGGAGCCCGCCTTTGTATGGCCCGATTGCGTTAGAGTGTTGTACCCGATAACCCATATTTACATGAGTATTGCCTTTGTCGTCAACCCACGTTATTCGAAATGAAAAAATACGGTCGGGAATACATAGTCTTTCAATTAGATTATACTTTTCAAATTCTGGATATTGATTGTATACCTCCTCAATGGATATCAATACCTCTTCAACTGCCTGATGATATTCAGGCTCATTTGGGAAACGTCTTTTCAGTTTCTCCAATACCTCTTGTGCTTTCATATTAGTAATATTTTGTGGTTTAACTTAAAACTTTACGTTTGCGAAGGTACTGCATTTTCGTCCAAAACAGTTTGTGGTAGATGTTGTATTCTTACAATGACTTTGACATTACTCTTATTCTTGCTGTTTTTGTTTTAATTGTTTTGCTTTTTTGGTTTTTAAGAGATTAAATTGATTGAACCTACCTTATTTATTTGCTCTGAGTCTGGTTTCAATTTATAAGTAAAAGTGCTTTTTTTGCTCCGTTTTTATAAATAACTTTGTTTGCATTTATTTTACTATCTACATCAATAAAAAATAATCCAATGTTGCAATCGATGACAGGCTATGGCAAGGCAGAAATTGTGCTAAATGAAAAGAAGATAATGGTGGAGTTGCGCTCGGTAAATAGTAAGCAATTAGATTTGACCTTACGTTTGCCAAGTTTGTATCGAGAGTTGGAGACTGAAGTGCGTAAACTATTGGGAGTACTGCAACGAGGTAAGGTGGAGTGCTTTATATCGGTAGAAAAAAGTGTTCAGACAAAGATGAGTATTAACGAGCCGAGTTTTAAGGCGTATTATACTCAGTTGAAGATGCTATTGGGAGAGTTGGGTGATAGTGTTGTACCTGTGGGGGAGATTTTGCGTTTGCCTGAGGTTATTTCTGCTATATCGCAGGAGGTGTCAAATAGTGAGCGAGAACAAATAGTGCCTCTTGTGCAGCAAGCAATAGATGCACTATTGACCTTTAGGCAGCAAGAGGGGCAGGCGATGAAGAGTGATATTTTACATAGAGTAGAAATTATTGGTTCTTTGTTGCTTGAAACGGAGCAGTTTGATGGGCAAAGGATAATAAAGATTAGAGAGCGTATTGAGCAGATGTTGAGTGAGGCTGTGGGTGCAGAGCAGGTAGATCGGAATAGGCTAGAGCAAGAACTGATTTATTATATTGAACGACTTGATGTAACTGAAGAAAAGACACGCTTGCGTGCACATTGTGATTATTTTATACAAGTGGCGCAAGAGGAGGCTACGGGGCGCAAGTTGGGTTTTATTGCGCAGGAAATGGGGCGTGAGATTAACACGTTAGGGAGCAAGGCAAATGACGGTCGTATGCAGCGTATGGTGGTGTGTATGAAAGATGAGTTAGAGAAAATAAAGGAGCAATTGCTCAATATATTGTAAGGTACGCTTAATTTATACTTGTAAGACTTATGGGAAAGGTCATCATATTTTCAGCCCCCTCGGGTGCAGGTAAAACAACTATTGTGCAGCACTTGCTAAAAACGATGCCAGAGTTAGAGTTTTCTATTTCGGCTACAAGTCGTACAAGTCGTACGGGAGAGGTGCATGGTAAGGATTATTACTTTTTGAGTCTTGAAGAGTTTAAAACCCGCATAAAAAATGATGAGTTTGTAGAGTGGGAAGAGGTGTATGCTGGTAAATATTACGGTACACTAAAGTCTGAGCCTGAGCGTATTTGGACTGCAGGTAAACATGTAGTGTTTGATGTTGATGTGCATGGTGGAATTAGTTTGAAGAAGATTTTTGGTGAATGTGCTCTTCTTATTTTCATTATGCCACCTTCGGTAGAGGAGTTGCGGCGTAGATTGGTGATGCGTAATACTGATGCCTCCGAGGTGATTGATGAGCGAGTGGCAAAGGCAGAGTTAGAACTCTCATTTGCTAAATATTTTGACGAGCGAGTGATAAACGATAATCTTGACGAGGCTATTGCTAATACGGCACAACTTATACGCACCTTTATATATGATAAGAGTAATTAGTTGCTTTCGTTTTAAGGCTCTACAATAATGTTTGCATTTTGGTTTTAAGCCTCAATTTTCTTCGCATTGTATTAGGCTCAAGTTTAACACCAGCATTTTGGTTTTTATACAAAAAAATATTGAGCGGGCTTACATAAATCTGACTTTTACTCCAATTGAAAACGTGCGCAAGGGCATTGGATAGTACTGTGTACTCTCATAATAGTCATTAAATAGATTTTCACACCTCAACTGAAAATCAAATCCCCATTTATCAAAAGACGTTTTGTAGGAAAGTGCAGCGTTGTGTATAAAGTAGGCATTGGTGTGATACGTTTCGTCGGCACTAGTAAAGCGTACGTCGGTAAAGTTAAGACTGTAATTAAAGCCTACGCTTCGCCAATTTAAGTAATTCGTTACGCTCCATTTATTTCGAGGCACATAGGGTATTTGTTTTCCAAGGGTTACTTCGTCTCGATGGCTATTATTGATGGAGTAAGCATAGCAGTAATTAAAGTGTAGTTTATTACGCCAATCTTTATTCAAATAGCTCAGTGAGATAGAGGGTTCTACGCCTGTTGAAAGCACTTTGTCAAAGTTTGTCGGCTCCCAGATATAGCCATTTCCTGTTGGTATCCACATAATCCATCCATCTATATCCATTCGATAGTAGGCAAGGTCGGCATTGAGATAAAATTTATTCCAGCGTGTTGCGTAACTTATTGACACGTCATAGGAGAATCCTTTTTCGGGCGATAAGTTTGGGTTTCCGCCAGGTGTCCAATAAAGGTCATTAAGCGTCGGCACTCTGTAATTATAGGCATTAGCCAATTTTATACAAAGGTCTTTTATGGGGTATATCTTGAGTCCAAGATTATAAGTTGTGCCTACATATTTGCCCACAAACTCTAACATGCCTTTGCCCTCAAGTGTGAGCCATTCAAATGCCTGATAGGAGGAAAAGAGTGATGTGCCAAAGGCGTTGCGCTCTGCGTGATTATTTTGAAAGTTATTAGAGATGACATTGTCATATCTGTAGTTTGCCACATAACCAAGAGTTAACTTTTTTATCTGAAAAGATTGCTCGCCAGAGAGTTGAATGCTGTTAGAGTTGCTGATAGAGGAATCTGCTGTGTAAGTGGCAAAGTTGCGGGTGTAGGCGTTGTGTCCATAAAGATAGGAGGCTGATACTTTAAGCGTGTTATAGTTGTAACTAATAAGGCTTCGGAGATTATGTGTTTTTTGATTTTCCTTTGCCGTAGCATTTACTATTGTTGAGGGTGGTAAGTTTCTATCATCGTATTGCCACCATGCAATTGCTGAGAGTGTGCCTTTGGGCAAGGTGTAGTAAAACTCTTGCATGGCAGCGGTTTGCATGTATTCTGCATTTTTACGCCTTTCCACAAATGGGTCTTTGGTTAATACTTTATTGAGATACTCATAGTTGTTTTGAGAACTTTGATAGTATAGGCGGCTGGTAATTGCAAGTTGACCAAATTTATCTTTGTAAGATAAGCCTTCGGTAAATGTCAGATTTGAACCATACTCTGAAAGGACTTCAATACTTCGACCATTGATTTTATGCGAAGAATTTGTAAAGTCAACCGTTCCTCCAATAGAGCCTGAGGCTTTGTTGTCGCCACCTGCACCGTGATATAAGGTAACGTTGTCGGTAAAGAATACGGGTATGCTTGCAAAGTCAAAATTGCCTAAAGTGGGTGAATTCAGATTTATGCCATTCCAAGTAACTTTTGTGTGGTTAGAGGAGGTGCCTCGAAAGGAGGCGGTGGACATGGCGCCTTTGCCAAGACTTTTGATGTAGATGCCACTATTATCGGTTAGTAATTCTGATAGGCTTTGTGTTTGGGCGTTTTCAAGTATAATGGTACTGATTTTGCTGACTTTACCTAAGTTTTTTATGGGTTGCTCGCTCATGTTGCCTGTAATTATAACCTCTTCGATTACTTGGCTTGAGTCTTGAGTAGAAATGTTTTCTCCTTTTGCATAAAACGTTAGAAAAAGGAGAAAACAAACAAGTTTCCATTGTTTCACAAACAAGTGCTTATTGAAACGTAAAAGCGGCTTGGGTATCAATTTAATAGAAGAATAGGTATTGGGGGAATATGCCTGCGGACACTGTTCTTATATGTGTTCCATCGGCTTGATACTCGTGTACATAGCCACTGGCAATAGAGCCATATAGAACATCGCAAATAAATATTGTTCCTTCTTTTGATACAGACATATTATAAAGCACTCTTTCTTTTTCGCTTGGCATTTCATTGGCAGTGCTAAAGTGCAGTGCTGTGGGAAAGACCTCTGCATCAATCCCTATGGCAATGATGCCATTTACCTTATTAAATGCTCCTGTAAGATAGAGCACGTCTTTTTCTGGCGAGATGTCAAGGCGAGGAAATGAACCTATCGTAGCTCCTTTGATTTGAATTTGTTTCACAATGGTTTCGCTTGCAGGGTCAATACACACAAGGCGTTTTCCGCCTGTTAACACTCCATCATGAAAAACCCAAATCTTATTATTCTTATCTAATATGATTTTAGATTCATTCCATGCCGTTAAAAAAATGTTCTTATCTTTTATCCGTCTCATTCCCTCTTTTGAGATATTCTCTAAATCAAATATTCGCAAGGGACTATTGCCTAAATATAATTTCCCTTCATGCACAATCATTTGCCCTCCTGTTCCAATATCTTCAATTTCTCGTGTTACGGTATTACTTTTGAGGTCAACAATAAGTAGTTTTTTTCCATTTCCAGTAACAATATCGGCAACTGCCATAGAGTCGCCTCCTAAATGACACATGTAGGTGGGTATAAAGTTTGGAGGGGTAAGAATAGTTGTCAGAGAGTTAAATGTTCTGGCATTCATTACCTCTATTTTTTTGGAGTTATTTAAGGTAACATAGAGTTTATCTTCTATTTGTAAGATAGAGTGTGCTATATCTCCCAAGGGGCGGTTGTTGGTGCGTCTAAATATATCTTTAAACACTTCACCTGTTTTTGTAATACCTGTTAAGGAGGCTGTTCCATAAGTAAACTGCCCTTCATTGGCAACTAATACACGAAAGGGGTAGGGGCTTATGGGTGGGGTAGAGTCGTTCGTTGAGGGAACAGAGTCAGTTGGTAAGGGTATAGAGTCGTTCGTTGGTGGTAAGATTAGCTCTTCTGTGGCGTCAACTTCTGTGCAGGCAATTAAAGCCATTGAGGAGATAATTACTCCTAAAAATAGATTTCTCATTTTTTTACAATGTGTTAAGTGTACAACTTACCGTGAATAGGTATTTTGTACGTTGAGTTAAAAAAAACGCGAAAAAAAGAAAAATTGCTAGAATAATGACCGTGCACGTGACAATATACAAGCCTTGCTTTTTTCCCGAAGCAAAATTAGTTATGTTGTACAGTAATAGGTTTTCTGACTTGCCTAAAGTGCGATTGCCTTCCCACCTAACTCAATAGACAGTGGCTTTAGAGATTATCGCACTCGTTTACTAGGATTACAGCTGCGGGTACAGTTTGGGCTTTTCACCCAATTCCCTCAATACTATACAAGAGTATAACGGCTGCAAAAGTATCATTTTATTTTAAAAGCACAAA
>JBOFMS010000119.1:0-3844 GCA_051658505.1 Bacteroidales bacterium
ATATCTCTATTTCCCTCCACAAAATAACTTGCCGTTTGGAGTGCATTCTTTAGGCGAGTTTTTTCCTCAGGAAGATCTTCAGTGTACTGATCAATAATTTGCTGTAATTGCTCTATATTAAAACTTTCCACTTGCTCAGTCACAACTATTGATGAGTCTACAACTTCATCTTTCACCTCTGTCTTTACTGTAACATTTCCCTTTAGAATATCTTTTATTTGAATTGCATTCAGTGGTGTATTTTTTGTATCTTCAATCGTATTAACTGAAGGCTTAGAATCTGTAGAGACAATGCTCAAATTAGCAATAGGAGCATTACTTACTATAGGTACAACTTGCGTAACTACTGTGGGAACAGGGGTTATTTTTTTCTCTTGATTGGTTAACTTATTTTTTTTTTTGTCCGACAGTATGTCAGATATTTGCAGTAGGCATAACTCTACATATAAGCGAGGATTGCCGCTTTGCTTATAGCCTATATCACAAGCATTGGCAAGGTGCAAGGCCTCAAACAAAAAGGACACATCACACACTTGTGCTTGCAGAGAATACTCTTGTTTTACCGAGTCGCTCGACTCTAAAAGTTGTATCGTAGCACTATCTTTACATACCAAAAGATTTCTAAAATGTGTTGCTAGCCCTGCTATAAAATGTTGCCCATCAAAACCTTTATTCAGAACATCATCAAACACCATAAGTGCCTCTACATAATTATGTTTAAGGAAGGATTTTGTTAACTGAAAATAGTATTCATAATCTAGTACATTTAGCGTTTTTATTACTTGTGCATAAGTCAATTTTTCACCACAAAACGATACTATTTGGTCAAAAATAGACAATGCATCACGCATAGCTCCATCTGCTTTTTGCGCAATCACATTTAGCGCAGCATCTTCAGTTATCACTCCCTCTTTGCCTGCAATATGATGTAGATATTTTACAGTGTCTTCTATCCGAATACGCTTAAAATCATAAATTTGACAGCGAGAAAGAATTGTAGGAAGAATTTTATGCTTTTCGGTCGTTGCCAAAATAAAAATAGCATAAGCAGGCGGCTCTTCTAAAGTTTTTAAAAAAGCATTAAATGCCGCTTGCGATAGCATATGCACCTCATCTATGATATATACGCTGTATTGTCCAATCTGTGGAGGAATTCTTACCTTTTCAATCAGTGAGCGAATATTATCTACGGAATTGTTTGAGGCTGCATCAAGTTCGTGAATGCTGTATGATCGATTTTCATTGAAAGATTGGCAACTTTCGCATTGATTACACGCTTCCTGCTCTGGAGTAGGCGTAAGACAATTGATTGTTTTTGCAAATATGCGAGCACAAGTAGTTTTGCCAACTCCTCTAGGTCCACAAAACAAGTATGCGTGTGCTAAATGCTTGCGTAGTATAGAATTTTTTAGTGTCTCGGTAATAGCGTCTTGCCCTATCACAGTAGAGAATACTTGGGGTCTATATTTTCGAGCCGATACTACAAAGTCATTCATAATGATTTTTTTTACTCTACTCTTGCAAATATATCTTCTATTTTGGTAAAAGGCAAATTGTTTTGCCAATTTACCAAAACAGTAAGATATATTAGTTAAAGAAAAAGCATATTGCAGAAACTACTTTTGTCCGCACTTTTAGACTTTATGAATACCTAAAGTTGCAATGCGTTTGCCACACCTTCGCCGTAGGCTTTATCAGCCTGCAAGCAATTGTTTATATGGCGAAGTTTAACTTCCTTAGGAGCATCGCCCATTGCGCGTGCTGTATTTTCGAATAGTACTTGTTGTTGTGCTGGAGTCATGAGTCTAAATAAGTTGCCTGCTTGTGAGAAATAATCCTTGTCGTCTTCACGATGATTCCAATTATCGGCAACTCCGTGTAACTCAAGAGATGGTTCTTTACTTGACGCGTTTTCCTGCCACTCCCCGTAACTATTGGGCTCATAGCCAAGAGTTGAACCTGAGTTTCCATCTATTCGCATTTGTCCATCACGATGAAACATATTTAAGAATGGGCAGCGTGATTTATTTACAGGGATTTGATGATTATTAACTCCAAGACGATAACGTTGAGCATCACCATAAGCAAACAGTCGTCCTTGCAACATTTTATCTGGAGAGAAGCCAATACCAGGAACGATATTTGCAGGGTTAAATGCGGCTTGCTCAACATCAGCAAAATAATTTTCCGGATTTTTATTCAGTTCCAATACTCCAACTTCAATAAGTGGATATTCTTTTTGAGACCAAACTTTTGTTAAATCAAAGGGATTATGTTTGTGTTGTTTTGCTTGTGCATCTGTCATTATTTGCACTTTCATTGTCCACTTTGGGAAGTCTCCTTTTTCGATGCTGTCGTATAAGTCTCTTTGATGGCTTTCACGACACTTACCAATTATTGTTTCTGCTTCTTGGTCGCTTAGATTTTTTATGCCTTGTTGTGTGTGTAGATGAAACTTAACCCATACTCTTTCGTTTTTATCGTTAATAAAACTAAAGGTATGACTTCCATAACCGTGCATATTGCGATATGATGCTGGAATACCTCGTTCGCTCATTGTAATGGTAACTTGATGAAGTGCTTCGGGGAGATTTGTCCAAAAATCCCAGTTATTGCGAGCACTG
Source organism: Bacteroidales bacterium (assembly GCA_051658505.1). Taxonomy (GTDB): domain Bacteria; phylum Bacteroidota; class Bacteroidia; order Bacteroidales; family UBA932; genus JAITMY01. The sequence goes on from JBOFMS010000119.1 coordinate 2,625, forward strand.
CGCAGATTTGTTCGAGGGTCTCGCTTTACAGCGTGATTGAGGTCTGGAAATTTAAGGGGGTCTTTAAGAAAAAATACGGGCGTATTATTTCCGACTAAATCCCAATTACCTTCATCAGTATAGAATTTAATTGCAAATCCTCTAATATCTCGTTCTGCATCAGCAGCACCACGCTCTCCTGCAACAGTAGAAAATCGCACAAATGTTTCTGTTTTTTTTCCGACTTTAGCAAAAATACTTGCCTTAGTATATTTTGTAATGTCATGCGTTACAGTAAAGGTGCCAAAAGCTCCAGAGCCTTTAGCATGCATACGTCTTTCGGGTATTACTTCTCGGTCGAAGTGTGCGAGTTTTTCAAGAAACCATACATCTTGAAGCAACATTGGGCCTCTTGGACCTGCGGTTTGCACATTCTGATTATCTGCAACAGGTGCACCTGCACTTGTTGTCAACATTTTTTTCATCCATTTCATAATATTATCAGTTTTAAAAGGTTGTTCACAAAAGTATGCTATGTTTATGTTAAAAACAACTAATACCACATATACTTGTATAGATAAAATTTATGATAATGTTCTTTTTTTGATTGTTTAATTGAGTTGAATATCGTAATCTAGTCTATGAACTTATATCGATGAAAGAAAGTAGGATTGCGAAGCGCGTATTGATGGACTATGTTTTTTTGTATCTTTGCGCCCGAAAAAGTTTTATTTAAATATCTTATCAAATTAAAAAACAATGGGTTTACTAAAAGGAAAAGTTGCAGTTGTAACAGGCGCAGCAAGAGGAATAGGCAAGGCGATTGCTCTTAAATTAGCCAGCGAAGGAGCCGATATTGCATTCACTGATTTGGCAATTGATGATAATGCCAAAAATACCGAAAAAGAAATTACAGCATTAGGCGTAAAGGTAATTGGCTATGCTTCAAATGCGGCGAAATTTGATGATGCGCATACGGTTGTTGAACAGATCGTAAAGGATTTTGGCCGTATAGACATACTTGTAAACAATGCAGGTATTACTCGTGATGGTTTGTTTATGCGTATGACAGAAGACCAATGGGATATGGTGATTAATGTGAATCTCAAGTCTGCCTTTAACTTTGCACACGCAGTAGTTCCTACAATGATGCGTCAAAAATCGGGCAGTATTATCAACATGAGTTCGGTTGTTGGTGTGAGCGGAAATGCGGCTCAAGCCAATTACTCCGCCTCTAAGGC
>JBOFMS010000120.1:0-4779 GCA_051658505.1 Bacteroidales bacterium
GTTAAATCCCTTGCCCAATTTGGTTTTTTTCCACTACACTCTATCACCTTATCTTGTGCTTTAAGTGAGGCGATGGTGAGCAATAAACTTAAAATGAAGAATATTCTATTCATTTAATTTTCTCTTTTGGGATATAAAATAAACAGACCAGCAATAAGTATAACTTTTGCTGGCCTGACATTCACAATACACAATCTAGTGTGTGTATTCCTTGGCAAAGGCTGCCATTTCTGCTTCAAAATTCTTGCGAAATTTTTCACGATTAAAGAGCGTCTCCAGTTTTTTTTGACCTTCTGCTCCTTTTTCCAATGTCTTGTAGACCTCTTCCTTACTTGCCTCCACAGCCATATACACTTTATACATGCCATCTTGGGTTTGCGTAGTTTTATTGCAACATACACTTACATTGCTGATTTGCTGATTTACAACTTGTTTTGTCATTCCCTCAAAAGTTTCAGCATAATCTGATGGCTTTTGCCCTGCATCATTTACATAACGCTCAAGCACTTGCTTAATTGTTGTTGAAATGCTCCCTGCCAATTCACTATTAGCAGTCATGCGCGCCTTATCACGAGCGGTGTTTAAGTCTTTGCTTTGTCCGACACCCATGCCTCTAAAAAAATCTTTGTCCGTTTTTTTATCATCACATGGCACACTAATTTCTTTTTCTCCACTTGCCTTTGTAATTGATTGTGGAGTACTACATGACGAAATCAAAACTACGAATAATGCTATTATTGCTGCACAAAATAATGTCTTTTTCATAATGAATTTGTTTTTAAGTTAAAACGTCTTTTATTTGTCTATCTACAGAGTTAAGGTGTCGTCTCGGAATTCAAATTGTTTGATAAGGCTGCTTGCTCTGTGTGCAAAACCACCAATTTTGCTTTTGCTTGCCCTATAAATCGCTTCAAACTTGCATTTCTAATATCTATTTGCTGAATTGCATTTACTATTGCTGCCGATTCACTCTCTCCCACTCCTTTAACCTTTATCTCAGTTTGAGCCACTGTCGTCTTGGGGAGATTGGTGTCTCCAACTGTAACTACAATGCTTAATTGTACCAATTGCTGTGCTGGTGGATTTGGAGCAACTGTTGACTGAAGAATACTTACTTGTGGAATAATAACAAAGCGACTTGCTGAGTCTGCATTTCCAAACTCATTAAGTATTGTAAGTTGCGTGAGTTTTTTGGCAAGTTCCTGTTGAGCAAATTTGCTCAAAATATTTTTCTCGATAGGCATTCTCACACTCACAGTAAAGTTGACCTGCGCTACAAGTCTTGATGTTGCAAAAACAATAAGGAAGAAAAATATTATACGCCTCATAAAAAAATCATTTATCTTGTTAACGGCAAAAACAAAGATACGTTTTTTTTATTGTCTGCTTATTTTTCACCCACAATAATCCATGCCTCGCCAAGCCCTCGCTGATACACTTTGCAATCTGCATTAAAGGGTGCTTTACGCAAAACAGACCGCAGTTCTGCAGCAAAGGCACGAGCATCTATTGCTGTCTCTCGCCCACTATTGCTTGTTTTAAATAGAGGCATACGCACTTGCTCGTATCGGAGTATATTGCTCGTAGCATCAACTCGGCTAAATCGGCCCTGCACACAATTTTGTACGAGCCACTCATCTACGATCTCCCCAAACTCCTTACTCTCATCGCCAAACTCTGTTTCAAAATCAAAAATCGCACTATTGAAGCGTTTAAGCACAAGTTTTATCTCTCTCCCATTCTTAAACATATCTTCAAAATGACTTGTGAGCCTTCCATTAAAATCATCCATGTAGTTTAGCACCGCCTCTTCTAAAAGCAACTCTGGGACAGCAACTGACGATGGCTTTCCACTACCAGCAGCCCCTGCAATTTGCTTTGCGGTATAAGCATCTAAGGCTCGCAAATTAAAAGTCACATAGCTTGTTGGCCCTTTTGTATTAATGCTAAAATCAAGGTCAAGAATAATATCAGCTTTTGCAGTACGTTTCAGTTTTTCAATCGGAGTTTCTACTATTTCGCCTCCTTGCTTACCTTGCATAGCTGCAGTTTCTGCACTTTCTTGCTCCAAGTTTTTCAACTCTTGCTCCAAATCTTTAAGTGGAAATCCCCGATCTGCCATTATTGCAGCCAATTTAGTAATAGCAAGGCGCATGTCACGGTCATTTTGCAGCATTTTTCGGTAATCGGGAAACACCTGCTCTAAGCCATTAACAGTGAATTTTTGGGAATAATCCTTGCTAATACAATATATATCGCTAGGCACTACCATAATCGTAGGCTTTTTGGCTTGCGCAAATACTGCACTACAAAAAACAATAACAAGTAAGGTTGATAATATTTTTTTCATCTTTTATGATATTTTTGATTGAAACTTATTTCTTGACTCTGCTCTAAAATCCTGCATCTAAACGGCGAGCAATACTATCTGTCTCTAGGTCTTTACGCAACTTGTCATACAATACTTGTACCGTAATCCCAATTTTATATCCTCCTTTAATTTTCAGGCGATCTTGTCCACTCGGCACTCCATCAGTAGTATTATTAATGTACTGCAAATAACGACCTCCGAGTTCAAAGAATTTTTCAAAATACTCTGCATGCTCCTCCTCAATTTTATTGTTGGGACAAATAGCGGGAGTAGCTGCTACTCCATTGCCTCCTGCAATACCTCTAAAAATACAGGCTGCGACGGCATTTTTTTTGGCTTGCACAATCGCTAAGTCTACCTTTTTAGCAAAGCCATATACCTTGAAAACCTTTGTGCCATCTTGCCCTATAGCAACAGGGCTAACCTCGTAGTTATAATTGCTCCCAAAAAGAACTTTACGGTCTTTGCGAGATTGCGCACTAATGCTCAATACTATCAACAGCGAGAATAGCACGGTTAACATTATGGGTAAAATTTGCTTCATAGTTTTCATGTTTTAAGAATGGTTAAGTGAGTGCTATAAGTTTATTCTTATACCAAGATGGGTGACTGTATTAAAACTTGAACGTCCAGGAAAAATATCTTTATAGCGTCTGGTAGAACCTAGATACACTCCCGCATACTCTTCATCAATAGTTGGAGAGAAATAATAGTTTACTCCTATTCCTCCCACTAATGCAATTGGATAAATGAGGTTAATACTTAGATTAAGCCCGACCTTAAGATATGGCGTCTTAAAAGGCACTGTACCTAGCGAAGTCCCTTCAACTCCAAACCCAATTTGAGGCAAAAGGCAAAAATTCTGCATAAAATAATAGCCCTTACTTACACCTCCACTAACTCGCCAAAATGAATAAATACTGTTTGTTGTAGTATTACTCGCGATGTAAGGCACATTGTCAAATTCGGCATCAAAAAACAGATAAAGAGAACGCGTTCCTGTATTCAGAAATTTGCTTATCAAGTAATCAACTCCGACTCTTCCACCTCCATGCTTGAAATCAAATGCAGTATAACCTACACTAATACCTAAACCTACATCATTTTTTTGCCTAAGCGTCATCCCCGCTTCAATTCCCCCCCCAGCAATTTGATAAAATTCACTTTCGGGCGAGTCTCCCTTTGTAACTCCTCGATTATCTGCAATTTTTGCACCTCCACGCACTACCGCTTTCCGTCTAGCATAAATTTTGCCATCACTCTTTGCCCTATACTCATTTACATAATACTGCTGGTCGGTCCTTAAGCCCTCCTTTCGTCCAATCTTAGCACGTATAGGATTCACATTAGTAACTCCCGTACTCACGTTGAAGTCTTCAATTTGCTTTTCTAAATTATTGAGTACTGATACATATCCTCTGCGATACATCTCATCAAGAAGTTCAGCACGAGATAGTGGACGCTGAATTGCCCCAAGAAAACTCTCAAACCCTGTATTACCCATACCTCCTCTACCTATTTGCGCTACAACTGCCGACCTTATGGACACTTGCTTTATATAGTTCATTGTGAAAGGCAAATTGGCAAAACGCTGTTTTTTTTTAGTAACTACCTCTGGTGAATCCTCCTTATAAATCCAACAGTCATAAATACTTATTTCAACCTCATCATCATATTTTAATTGAAAAATATAGGCATTTACGATAGTAGACCAAGTATGAGAGTTATCTCGAATGCTTGACGAATAACTAACATTGGTAAAATCAAGTAGTATAATAAAAGTTTTTGAAATGAGTTTACTGCCTGCATTTTTTAAATCATCAAGCCCTCGCTTAGTGCTTACTGCAATATGATAGTTTTCATCTGTTGCATTCAGCTCACTACGAGCATGAATCGTACTCATATTTAAAAATGTATCAGTTCGCACATTATACCACGCAGACACTTCCTTGCGAGCAATCTCTACAATATTTAATTCTTTCAACATAAACTGCCATGGTGTAGGCGTTTTTCCAAAACGTTTAATAGAAGATAAGTTAATGGAGTGCTCTCCAAGTTTATTACTGTAAAACTTCTCCTTAGGGCGAATGCTTCTAATAAATTTTTCAGACGAAGCATCAAGTTCATCGCCATGCTTAACTACCAAAAAATTAACCGTAGGCCTTTCATAGGCTGCACTTTGTGCATACGTGAGCATTGGGAAAAGAATCATTAATGCAAAAAATATATTTGGCCTCATACAATATGAACGAAAAAACTATCACCCACTACAATATCATTAAATTATCTTGCAAATTTATAAAAAATATTACACCACACTTCTTTTGCGATAAAGTCTTTCACAATAAAGCCTTACCTTTGAGAAAAGTACTCATTGAAAATTATTATTGATAATAAAATACCCTTTA
>JBOFMS010000121.1:0-2259 GCA_051658505.1 Bacteroidales bacterium
ATACGCTTGTAGGCTTTTCCACGTTTGATAGTGATAGGCTAATCCTAAAATAATTGCTGCGAGAGCAATGCAAAGAGAGGGTTTTTGATATTTCTTTAAGTCAACCGTTTTGCTCCATTCCTTTATTTGCCAATATTTCTTTTTAAGTCGCCAACAGAGATTTCTTTTTTTTGAGCATTTCATAGTAAATGTTTTAGGGGTAAGATTTGCGCACAAAAATACGCTTCGCTTATGCCAAATGCCTGCATAAGTACAAAGTCGATTGATGAAACTGATACTCACAACCCTCTATTGGTAGGATTACAATAAAAAAGATAAGTGTATAAATTGGCACTATGCCTTAGTATTTACTGTAAACTAATCCTGCTATTTGCATTAAAGAGATTGAGCAAAAAAAAAAACAACTTTAGGAAGTATCTTTTTGTTGTAGAGCGCATATCTTTGCAAGTGGATTACAAGTAGTAGAATGATTTAATTTTTAATTATTTAAGTTATGAAACATCTATTAAAAACGTTATTTATGAGTGCACTTCTTACATCATCGGCACTGGCTTATGCCGCATCTACACCCTTACAGGTGGGAGATAAAGCCAAAATGTTTTCACTGAAAAATGCAAAAGGAGAGACGGTTAAGTTAGCCGATTTGCTAAAAAAAGGACCTGTGGTTCTTACTTGGTATAGAGGAGGCTGGTGTCCATACTGCAATATTGCGTTGAGAGACTTACGCGCTCGTCTTCCTGAGATAGAGGCATTAGGGGCAACTTTGGTGGCAATGAGTCCAGAATTGCCAGACAGTTCTCTTTCGACCAAGGAAAAAAACGACTTAGACTTTGAAGTTCTATCGGACTTAAATAATGCAGTTGCACGAGAGTATGGCATTGTTTTTAAGTTAGATGCAGAAACAGAGCAACGTTACGAGGATAGGTTTAAATTAAGCACCCATAATGGGAGTAAGTCAGGAGAGTTACCTATTCCTGCAACGTATATTATCAATCAGCAAGGAGAAATTAAGTATGCTTATGTAAATAAGGACTATCAACGTAGAGTAGAGCCATCAATGATTATTGATAAGCTACAAGAGGTGCGTCGTAAATCCAATGAAAACAAATTGGTAGTTGTATGGACAAGCGATGACCCAATGGTAGCAGAAAGAGTTGCGCTTATGTATCCTCATGCAGCTCAAAAAAGCAAATGGTTTGAAGAGGTAACACTTGTGATTTGGGGTCCCTCGGCAGGAATGATTGCAAGAAATGTAGAATTGCAAGCAAAAATACAAGCGATGATGAACGATGGAGTTATTGTTAAGGCATGTATTGCTTGTGCCTCAGCCTATGGTGTTGTTGATGATTTGAAACGACTCAACTATCAGGTACTACCTATGGGAGTGCCATTGAGCGATTATCTGAAGGAGGGCTATAAAGTATTAACGTTTTAGAGGTTTCTCTTAGCATCAAAAAAAAACTCCTAACTGTATTGCTTACGGTTAGGAGTTTTTTTTGTGCAGATAACTTCACCAAGCATATCTTGCATATTTGTTTTTGTGTACCCTATATAGCATTGCTTCGTTCGTCATATTTTTGAGGTGGGGGCGTTGCTCGTGAGGGTTTGTATCTTTACACATTAAGGCAGTTTGCACCACTCCATTACACATTCACGCTCTTTAGTTGCTTGGTCTATGGACTCTGAAAGAATCGAAAATCCTTTTGATTTATAAAACTCGATGCCGTTGATATTCTTTTTATATACACTTAATCGAAGACTATTTCTTTGTTTTTTTACTTCATCAACAAGTAAAGTCCCCACACCTTTTCCTTGATACTTTGGTAGAACAAACAATGCCGCTAAGTAGTTCTCTATCAAGCCCACAAATCCTGAAATTACAGTCTCGTTCACAGACAAATATATCTCTGCACTTGGCAGATATTGAGTTCTCATTGCCTCTTTATTTTTTTGCCAATACTCTTGAGCAATAAAATGATGTGCCATTATAGAGGATTCATACCATATCTCTACAAGTGCATCAAAGTCTTTTTCCGTAGCTTTTCTTATTCTTAGCATTTGCTTGGTGCGTATTGTATAGTTCTCATTGCATTAAGTTTTTTTTTGACAGCTTGATAAAACACTATGATGAATAGTGTAGATTGTTGTTTATTGATATAGATAAGTATTGAGGAGAGTTAAAGATGCCACAAATATAGGAGTTCTGATTTAGTTATACTCAAAAATCGTCTATCACACAACACTCATTGTGCATAAATA
>JBOFMS010000122.1:0-6064 GCA_051658505.1 Bacteroidales bacterium
TGAATATTCAAGTTTTGAGAGTCGCTTTTGAACTCAACCTCAATCGTTTGTTGCTCGTAGGAGATAAGGCTAATCATCATTTGGCATTTCTCTCCACAAAGTTTCTCAATGCGAAAGTTGCCATCAAAGTCAGAATATACCTTTTGACCATCTGCAATGATTAGCGCACCAGCCAATGCCTCTTGTGTATCCTTGTCTAATATGCGTCCGCTAACTACTTGCTTCGTTAGAGTTTGCTCTGCTTTTGAGGCAGCAGAAACAACAGCCGTAAAGGCAATAAAACCACAAAGGAGAGAAAGAACTAATTTTTTCATTTTGATAAAAATATAAGTGTATAAATTAAAATTACTGTTCAAAAATCTACAATGCAAAGATGGCAATAGAATGTTACAATAATGTTACATTCTATTTAAGATAGTATGAAAAAAGCGTTTTACTCATATGTTTTTTCAGAGCTTAGTTTTCCTTTTTCGTCCCACATATACCAAGTGCCAGTGCGTTTTCCCTCATTGTAGTTCATTTCGCAGCGCAATATTCCGTTATCGTCCCATATTTTCCAACGCCCTGTTTTCTTTCCATTTTTGTAATCAGCCTCCGATATGAGTCCTCCGTTATCATTATAAGTGCGCCAAGTGCCGTGCAATACTCCATTTTTGTACGAACGTACTTCATTTGCCTTGCCATTTTCGTAGTACACTACATATGTACCTTCAGGTTTTCCATCTTTTATAGCAACATCAAGTTTGAGATTGCCGTTAAGGTGCTTTTCTTTATAATCGCCCGAGTAGAGTTTAGTTTGCGAGGCATCGGTAAAAAAGACTCCTTCTGCTTCAACAATTTGTTGTGCCCCTATTGTAGAGCTAATGCAGGCTATGAGTGAGAGTAAAAATAGATGTTTCATAACTGTTTTTTTCTATACTTCTACTCCACAGTAGTACTGTGGAGTATTAAGTAGGTAATACAAGTGAAAATGTTTAGAGTATTAGTAGTCGGTGTTTTGGGGGTCGAAGTTGCACCAGCCAGCCGTCCAATCTTCGTTACCGAATGCCCCCATAAAGTTTGCTGTTTTATCAAAGAAGTTGTCATTAAGTTTTTCATTTGTAAACGCAGCTGCTCCCAAAAGAGGCGAGTTTGCCTCAGGCAAAAAGTTATTGTTTTCGCCATAAAATGCTCCAGATATGCCAGCCTCTGCATTGCTTGCAATAAGTAGGTTATTAAAGCCTGCATTGTTGAAGAAGGCTTCTACAGCAGTACGTTCAACTCCATTTGCACCTTTCAGCGGAGTATCCTTTGTACCCACAATAGCAAGATTGGCAAATACTAAGTTTCCATTTGTTACATTGCTTTCGGTAGTTGTACCATCAAGTAAAAGTCCTGTATTCCAGCCTGCCACTACGCTATTGAAGATAGATAGGCTGGTGTTGCGGCGAAGATGTAAGCCTGCCCCAAACTTTCCACTTACGTTGGCTTGGTCAGCCGTTTTGTAGGCACCAATGAGGCTAACGTTTGAGAATATGGGAGATGTTTTGGGGTAAACCTCAGTACCATTCTTATCATTATCAGACTCAAATCCGTTTGATGTCGATACGTCATCATAACTTGGGTGGCGTACAGCAAGAGCAAATTGCACCTTGCCACTATAACCATTGTCAGTATCAAAATCATCATCAATGCTGTGGTAAGACACTAAATACTTACAGTTTACTGTACCCCCAAACCACTCAAAAGAGTCATCGCCACAAAAGGCTACCTGCACATACTCAATGGTAGTACCTGCACCTACTGCACAAAGCGTAAGCCCATTGATTTCCATATCGGTTTGTAGTGCAATACCTGCGTACTCAATGCGTACGTATTTCAATATACCCGAGTTTTCATCGTTAATGGGGTTTTCTCTTCGTCCATAGTTTACAGGGCGTGAGAGTCCCTCTACTTGTGCATTATCTTGATTCACTTGTGCATTGCCACAAATTACCAGTCCGCCCCAATCACCTGCGCTACGATAACCTTTATCCTCACGAGAGGTAAATACGATGGGTTTTTCCTTTGTTCCTTCTGCCATAATCTTAGCCCCTGGTAGTATGATGAGGCTTGCCTTAGACGCCTTATCACCTTTGATAATTGTGCCCGCATTTATGTTTAAGCTTACGCCATTATTTACGTTGATTTGCCCTCGAAGAACATAAACCGAATCGCTTACAAAAGTGCGATTACTGGTAATGTCAGCACTAATAAGTACCTCGTTTGAGGCGAGTGAAGAATCTTCATTCTTGTTACTATTGTCATTGTCTTTACTACAAGCACTAAATCCAAGGGCAAGAGTTGTGGCGCAAAGCGCAGAGATGTAAAATTTTTTCATTTGTTGTTTGTTTTTTTTATTGATAAAAGAGTTTTTGTTTACTATGCACTACACACGTAGTGCTTACGAGTAGATGAGATATTTTGTTTGTTAAAATTTGACTACTGCACCCAGTTGCACGCTTTGTCCTAAGTTGTATCGGCGATTGCTGTGTTTTACGGTTCCGCCATCTACCTTTTCGTATATTTGATAGCTATGATAATCTTGTGCAAACAAATCTTTAATTCCTAATTTTAGTTGCCAATACTTACCTAATTTTTGAGACAGAGCAAGGTCAATTACATGGCGAGATTGCTCCATAATATTTGGGGTGATAACTTGCCCTTGATTAAGTTGTGCCGCCACTAAAATTTTATCGCCAGCGGTGTTGTACATAAGGTTGGCAGAGAATCCCAACTTGTCGTTATTGTACGACAGCCCAAGATTTACCACATAAGGGGCTTGTCCTTGCATACGGCGATTTTGCTCAGTGCTTACCGAACTAAAATCAACCTCACTGCCAATAATCGAGGCATTGAACAATGCACCAAAGCCACTGATAGGCAAGTATGCGTCAAACGATTGGCGAATATCAAACTCTACTCCGTAGCAATACGCACTAGGGGCGTTGGCATAGCTGTAGTTTGCTCCAGGTGCAAAACTAAGCATCTCGATAGGATTGGTAAAGTGTTTGTAAAATAAAGCGATGCTGTAAGTTTCGGCTTTGCTTGGATAAAACTCATAGCGAAAGTCAATATTGTGAATATCGGCATTCTGCAAATCAGGATTTCCACGAATAAAGCTTCTATCCGTAAAGTCGTAGTACGATAGGGGCGAAATCTCTCTAAACTCAGGTCGGTTAACCGTTTTTGCATATCCCAAGCGGAATATATTTTTTTCATTCAAGGGATAACTTAGGTTAACCGAAGGAGCAAGCGTAAGTATTGGCTTATGTACCTCCACAGGCGTATTTACATCATAATATCCATCAAGTTGTAGCGTATTATGCTCAACCCGCAAGCCAAAATAAGCCGTCAAGCCATTATACTCCATGTTTGCAGCAGCATAAGCAGCATACAAGCTATTCAAGGCAGTGTAGCTGTTGGCAATATTAGTTTGGTCGTCCACCAAAAGTACTTTGCCAGCCCCCAGATACTCTTCGGTAAACAGTTGGTCAAAGGGCAATGCGTTGATTTGTGCATCTGTGAGCATTGTGCTTGCATTTTTGCGGTAGGCGATGCTTCGCTCTGCGTACTTGCGAGATTTTAGTTCGGCATACACCCCTGTTTTAAGGCTTGTTTTAAGGGCGGTTTCCTTTAATGAATGATTGTAGTTTGCAGCAGCCGTACCTGTATATTCGTGATTGCTTAGGTAAAGTCGTCCAAGTTCATTGATACTCGCAACCAATGGCAGGCTGTACTCATACACCTCAGAGCCAAGTTGCGTTTCACGCATACTCCAGTTTTGGCGATTAGGCTCAAGTCGATTGGCGTATGAAAATCCGCCCACCCAGTCTAGTTTTTGGTGGTTGGCATTTCCCAAACGATGCTCGCCCACCAACTGCCCACTGTAAGTGGTGCGTGCAGAGTATTGATTGCTAAAGTACTTAAAGTTGCTTTGGCGGTAATTGTTCCACCCAAAGAGTTCAGAACTTTTATCTACACCCACTTGATTCAGTAAGTTCTTAAACTCAATACTTGTGCCCTCTTTCGTTTGCCAAGCCCAGTTGTGCAGTAGGCTAATTTTGAAATCCTTTGACCAAGTATTGGTAGTGTAGTCGTGGAGTATCTGCTCTGCATTTTCATACTGTTTATTTTCAGCATTAACAAGTGCATTAGAGTTGTTGGAATAGCCAAACGAGGTATACGTTCCCACAATTTTGTTGTTGTCAAGAGTCCATTTGCGAGCTAGGTTTATCCCAAGTTTTTGATAGGGTAGTGCCCTGCTGCGCTCCGTAGTCCAGTTGTTGCCCAAGCGTAAGGCTTGACGACTTGCCTCTGCACCACCCACATCATTCAAATTAGCAGGAAAATCGTTAGGCAAAGCACGCTTTACATCAAAAGCCAAAAAGTCTGTTGCATTACTTGATGGCAGATGATATGCCTCCTTAAAAGTACTCACCGTATTGTATGCCGTGGCATATTCTACCGACACAAAACTCTCCTCAGGCATAGCCTTTGTTTTGATGCGCACAAATCCACCCGTAGCCTCAGCACTAAGTTCAGGAGCCGCAGTTTTGAAGAGCAGCAAGTTATCAATAGCCCCCGAAGGCACAACATCAAACGAAAAGGCACGGCTATCCGTTTCGCTCGAAGGTACGGCAGCATTGTTCATCCATATATTATTGTATCGTTGGTTCAAGCCACGCACTACAATAAATCTATCGTCCTGTATTGTTACCCCCGCTATGCGCTTGACCACCTCCGAAGCATCTTTATCTAATGACTTGCCTATTTGCTGCGATGACACACCACTCACCACCTGCACGTTTGACTTTACGGTAGATAACATTGAAATTTCTGTATCCGTACGGCGTTTTGCCACAATCACCACATCGTTTAGCAGCACACCCGCCTCATCAAGTTCAGCATTTAGAATTGTGGTTTTACCCTCCTCCACCACAAGTTCCACAACTTGCGTTTCGTAGGATATATACACAATTGCAATTTTATACTTACCCGCCTCTAAGCGCATACTATATTCCCCATCAAAGTTAGTTGTAGTGCCCTTAGTAGTACCCTGCACAGTAACTCCTGCGCTGATAAGCGGCTCTCCTGTTTTTTTGTCGATAACTACCCCACTAATGCCAGACTGCGCCCAACTAAGAGTTGATAAAAGTAGCCCAAGTAAACTTGCTATAAATCCCTTTACAAATGTATTCTTCATAATTGCTTCTGTTGTAATTTTTTGATACTGCAAAGAAATAGGCTTAATGTTACAGAAGTAATACAAAAGGATTAAAAAAAGAAGAAAATTACAAGATGGCGGAGCTAAGGGCAGAGCATCGTGTAAAAGCAAGGGCAATAATAATGTACTAAAGACTAATGATGCAGAGTAGTAGGGTAGGGCTTTTACCCTGCAACGCCCCTTTCCCCTTTTTTACTCGTCCTTGCGCACCCTCACCATGTAACGCCCCTCTTCCCCTTTGTTTGTCATTGCGGGCTTGACCCGCAATCCCACGCCACGAAGTGCGAACAAAAAAAAGAACTCCCTTATTGATTGAGGACTTACATTAGTGCTGATGCAAGAGCCTTGCCTATGAATAGGAGATTGCGGGTCGAGCCCGCAAGGACGTGGTAGGAGGGTGGTGATAAAGGGGTGAGAGTAGCGAACAAAAAAAAGCGAGGTAGGGTAGCGGAGGCACGAAGCACGAACACAGAAGCCCGCAAAGCAAGACCCCTGCTCGGTTTGTTAAAAAAAACACCCCCTATACAATAATTTCCTGAAGGGAGCGTTTACAAGATACCGACAAATATTTTTTACATTATTTTTTTGCAGATAAAAAAGTTAGCTTTATTTTTGCAGCCAATTCAACAAAAATAGATGAATAAGACAATGAATATAAATAGCGCAAATAGCCAATTTCTCGTAAAGGGCATTTTTGGCTTATTTAACGCATTATTGTCTATATTTACCCCCCCCCCCCCGACTTTATGTAGGAATGGCTTAAATCGCAGATTTTCGCCCTTTGCTGAAGTCTTATTAGATTTTTTATTTTTCGTATTT
>JBOFMS010000123.1:0-1711 GCA_051658505.1 Bacteroidales bacterium
CCTACAATAGAGCGACCTAGTTCCACATGCAGTTTTTGCCCCTCTTGCAACTGAATGTTTTGATGAATGATGTCAAAATAATTTGCAAAGTCGGGAATTGCATGTGTGTCAGGATGATCATAGTCAATGCCAAGACCACCACCTAGATTAACATGCTCTACGCAAATACCCCATGATTTTAATTGTGCCTGTAATTCATTTACTCGCTTACATAGTGTTGCAAATGGTTGTAAATCTACTATTTGTGATCCAATGTGAAAATGGATTGACATTAAGTTCAAGTGTGACATTTGTGCAGTTTTTTTTGCCACACTTTCTAACTGCCAAAGATTGATGCCAAATTTATTTTCTGCTAAGCCCGTAGTAATATGCGCGTGCGTATGTGCGTCAACATTAGGATTTATACGCAGAGCAATATTTGCTTTTTTGCCTTTTACCTTTGCCAATTCATTGATGATTTCAATCTCTTGCTCTGATTCACAGTTAAAGCAAAAGATGTCATTGTCAATCCCTAAATTGATTTCGTCATCACGTTTTCCAACGCCTGCAAACGCAATTGTTTGTGGCGCAAAGCCACAGTCAAGCGCACGCTGCACTTCTGCCCCACTCACGCAGTCTGCCCCTATGCCAGCCTCGCTCAATATGCGTAGCAAATGTGCATTTGCATTAGCTTTAAGTGCATAGTGAATGTGAAAATTGTATTTGTCGGCTTCGTTTTTTGCAGTTTCTATGGTGTGCTTAAATAAGTCTACATCGTAGTAATAAAATGGAGTGGGTAAACACCGAAACTTGTCAGTTAAGAAATTCATTGATTTGATTAAAATAATTTATTGTTAAGAGCCTCCATCGCAGCCTTTTTATGGGTATTGTCTACTAAAAGACTAATATTGTAGCGACTTCCTCCAAAAGAAATCATGCGTATTGGCAAGTCTGCAAGTGCCTCAATGATTTTAGCAACAGAACCTTTGCTTTCTGAGATTTTATTTCCTACAATACTGATGATTGTCATATCTTTATCTACTTCTACCGAACCAAATTTTTCAAGTTCTTGGACTATTTTAACTAAATTAGACGTGTCATCTATGGTGAGTGAAACGGCAACCTCTGAGGTGGTTATCATATCAATCGGAGTTTTATAATCCTCAAATACTTCAAAAATTTGGTGCAAAAATCCGTAGGCAAGGAGCATACGACCCGATTTAATCCTAATGGCAGTAATATTATCCTTTGCTGCAACCGCTTTAATTGCTCCCTTTGGAGTCTCTGACGAGATAAGTGTGCCAAATGCACTTGGTGCCATTGTGTTTTTTATCCATAAAGGGATATTTGCCTCTTGTACAGGAATTACACAGTTGGGATGCAAAATTTTTGCGCCAAAATAAGCAAGTTCAGCAGCTTCGTCAAATGAAAGATGAGAAATAGAGTGAGTTGTTTCAACGATACGAGGATCATTGTTATGAAATCCATCAATGTCCGTCCAAATTTGAACTTCTTCTGCCTGAATTGCTGCTCCAATAATTGATGCAGAGTAGTCACTCCCGCCTCGCTTGAGATTATCTATCTCTCCAGCAAAATTTCGGCATATATATCCCTGTGTAATAAACAATTTACAATCGGGATACTTTGCTAATTCTCGATTAATTATCTCACGGATAAAGTACATGTCTGGCTCATCACGTTGGTCTTTGCGCATGAAGTTGAGTGCTGGAAG
>JBOFMS010000124.1:0-8075 GCA_051658505.1 Bacteroidales bacterium
TAGAAATCGTTATTATTTGTTAATGCAGGAAAGTGCCTTGATGCAAAATAGAGTACTTTTAATTACTTTTAATTACTTTTGTGCCTCTGTGCACGAAAATTTATATAAGATGAAAAATATTGTAATTGCCTTTTTGCCACTATTTTGGGCTGCTGTACAATTGAGTGCACAAGACAAAATAGCAGCAGGGGGATTTGCAAGTATGGCATACTATCTAGGAGATTTTAACCATGACACTCCTTTTCTCACTCCAGGTCCTTATGTTGGAGGAACAGTTACATACAGCCTCACAGATTATTACTCCCTACGCGTTAACTTAGGAGGAGGGCAGTTAAAAGGATCACCGAGCAATTACATAGGTAAACTTCAGGCAAATACACCTGGGCAAACCCCAGCAGATTTTAACTCCATGTTTTTTGATGCCGATGTACGATTTGAGTTAGGATTTTTGCCTTATGATCCTTTTTTGGTTGACCGTAGAACAAGATCATTTTCTCCATACTATTCAATAGGTGCAGGAGTTACCTATCAAAGTTCAAACCCATTCTTTCAAATCCCGATGACATTTGGGGTAAAGTATAGGTTATTTTACCGTCTTACAGCAACACTTGAGTGGACTTTCAGAAAAACATTTAGCGACAGACTTGACAACTGGGAAAATATCCGTGTAAGTAGTTCAACGATCAATAACAATGACTGGATATCATTCATTGGCATTTCCCTTATATACAATTTATCAGATAAAGCAGACTGTCCTGCATTCAAATAATTCTCCTTGCCTTATGATAGACTCTTTATCGCAACCGCAAGGTAACCCCAAACATGTTGCAATCATAATGGATGGCAACGGACGCTGGGCAAAAGTGCGTGGATTAGGGCGAGTTTTAGGACATCGGAATGGCGTAGCGGCTGTTCGTGCTGCAATTGAAAGTGCTGCAAAAATGGGAATTCAGTATCTTACACTGTATGCATTTTCTACTGAAAATTGGGAAAGACCTCAAAATGAAGTAGAAGCGTTAATGTCCTTGTTGATTGACTCTATTGAAAAAGAGGAGGCTACGCTAAATCAAAATCAGATTAAATTTGTTACAATTGGCAATATTGAAGGTTTATCAAAAGGAGTACAGAGGAGAATTGAAACAATTACTCAGTCAACCTCCCAAAATACAAAAATGACTCTTGTAGTGGCAATTAACTATAGTGGAAGATGGGATATTGTTAATGCAACAAAGACAATTTGTCAAAAAGTGAATAGTGGCACATTAAGTATTGATGAGATTGATGAAAAAATAATAGACTCTTGTTTGAGCACTAGCCAAATACCATATCCTGATTTATTTATACGAACTGGAGGCGATATGCGTTTAAGTAATTTTCTATTATGGCAAATTGCCTATAGTGAACTACTATTTATAGATGTGTACTGGCCTGATTTTAGAAAAACCCACTTTGAGGCAGCAATAGAGGCATTTAAGTTGAGAGAGCGTAGATTTGGCAAGATATTAGATGAGTAATTACAGAACTAGCATTCCTACATTTTGAATAGAATAGCATTTATAGTTTCTTTTGTATTGTTAAGCCAAGTGCTTTTAGCCAAGTCTGTTCCAGACTCTGCTTTGTCATTTACTAAAAATTACACTACTCCACAAAAATATGTGCTTGCCGACATTACAGTTTCTGGAGTTAAGTATTACAGTACAGACCAAATCATCAATATTTCGGGATTAAGTGTAGGTGACACGATTGCAATCCCTAGTGATATTACATCACAAGCGATCAAAAAACTATGGGAGAATGGCTTGTTCTCTGACGTTAAACTATCAGTCCGCAAAATAGAGGGGCAACACATTTATCTTGACATCTACTTGCACGAGCGCCCTCGTATTATGAGTTATGATATTATTGGCATAAAAAAAGGCGATAAAGAGGACATCCAACAAGCTTTGCAAATACGGAGAGGGATGGACTACTCGGACTATTTCAAAAACAATGCAGAAAATTCAATCAAGCGTTTTTATTTTGAAAAAGGATATAAAAATGTAGAAGTAAATACTATAATCACGCCAGACTCTTCTATTGGCAATGGAATTAGAGTTGTATTTAAGATTGACAGAAAGGCTCGAGTTCGAGTAGCAGAGATTGAATTTGAGGGAAATATCATTGAGCCATCGTCAAAATTGAGAGGGGCAATGAAAGAAATCCACCGCAAACGCTGGTATTCATTTTGGCAGTCAACAAAATATATTGAAAGTAAACTTGAGGAAGATAAGAAGCACATTTTGGACTATTACAATGAGCGAGGATATCGTGATGCTAAAATTTTGAGCGACTCAATTTGGGCAATCAATCCAAAACGTATAGGTTTAAAGGTTAGGATTTTTGAGGGAAAAAAATATTATATCAGAAATCTAAATTGGGTTGGAAATACTCGTTATCCCTCTGAGGCACTTAACAATATTGTCAGAATGGAGAAAGGAGATGTGTATGATAAGGTTGCGTTAGAAAAATATCTACATACAGAGGATAACTCTGTAAGTACAATATATATGGATGATGGATATTTATTTTTTAATGTTCAGCCAGTAGAAGTTGCGATAAGTGATGACTCTGTAGATTTAGAAATGCGTATTTATGAAGGAAAGCAAGCAACGATTAGTAATATTTTGATAGAGGGTAATGTTAAAACAAACGAACATGTAATTCGACGAGAGATATGGACTCGTCCAGGTGATTTATTTAGCAAAACACAAATTGTTCGTTCAATACGAGACCTTGCACAAATGGGACATTTTGATCCCGAAAAACTAGAACCTCGTTTATCTCCAAATCCCGCAGATGAAACCGTAGATATTACTTATGTCGTAGAGGAAAAACCAAATGACCAAATTGAACTTTCGGGCGGTTGGGGTTCAGGTATGTTTGTAGGAACAATAGGTTTGAAGTTGACCAATTTTTCGGTAAAAGGCATCTTCGATAAAGAAGCATGGAAGCCTTTGCCATCAGGCGATAATCAAACCGTTACCATTCGTGGTCAAACCAATGGTTCATACTATAAAGCACTAAGTTTAGGATTTACCGAACCTTGGTTTGGAGGAAAAAAGCCTCAATCTTTATCTGTATCAGGATATTACACACATCAAAGTAACAGTTCTTACTTCTACGATGCAGGTACAAGTAATATGCAGGTTTTAGGAGCATCTGTAGGATTAGGACAAAGACTAAAATGGCCTGATAACTACTTCACTCTGTATACTTCAATTGACTATCAAAGATATACACTTAAGGATTGGACAGGTCAGTTTATTTTCACCGATGGAGTAGCCAATAATTTTAGCGTAAAAATTCTTTTAGGACGTAACTCTACCGACCAACCTATTTACCCTCGTAAAGGTTCAGAGATAGCTATAGGATTACAATTTACTCCACCCTATTCTTTGTTTAATAACAAAAACTACAATGATGCAGGGATGACTGACCAAGAGCGATATCGTTGGATAGAGTATCATAAGTGGACTTTTAGAACAACTTGGTTTGGAACGGTTGTGGGCGATATGGTTTTAGCTCTTAAAGCTCAATTTGGCTATTTAGGACATTATAACTCGAGTTTAGGTTCATCTCCGTTTGAGGGTTTTGACTTAGGTGGTGATGGTATGTCGGGCTATAACCTTTATGGAATTGAGATGATTGGTTTACGGGGGTACTCTAATAGTTCACTCACTCCTTATAATAATGGGGCTCAAATGGCAAATGTTTACGATAAATTTACCGTTGAATTACGGTATCCTTTTATACTTTCTCCACAATCTACAATTTATGGACTTGCTTTTTTGGAAGCAGGTAACGCTTGGACAAGCATTAAGGACTTTAACCCATTTTCAATGAAACGGTCCGCTGGAGTGGGCGTTCGTTTGATGCTCCCAATGATTGGATTACTTGGGGTAGATTGGGGATATGGATTTGACGTCGCACCTGGTGGCACAAAGCCAAATGGTAGTGAAATTCACTTTGTTATCGGTATGCCATTCTAATTTTTATTTTTATGAAAAAGATACTCTTTTCTATTTTAATGATTTTATGCTCTTTTGTTGCTGTACAAGCACAAAAATATGCAGTGATTGATTCTGAATATATTTTGCGAAAAATTCCACGCTACAAAGTAGCACAAGACCAAGTTGATAAGTTGGCTGTATCTTATCAAAAAGAAGTCGATGATTTATATAAAAAAGTAGACGAACTTTTTCGTATCTTTCAAGCCGAAAAAATGTTGCTCTCTGATGAACTAAAACGCAAACGAGAAGAGGAAATTTTAACAAAAGAAAAAGAAGCAAAAGAACTACAACGCAAACACTTTGGTCCGACAGGAACTCTTTTTACAAAACGAGAAGAATTACTTAAACCCGTACAAGACCAAATGTATAGTGCGGTAAAGGACATGGCGAATGAAGGAGGATATGCAGTAGTTTTTGATGCTGCAAATAATTCAAATCTCATCTATATCAATTCTCGCTACGATAAAAGTGATGATGTATTAAAACGAGTTGGTTTTTAGCCATCAACAGAACACTACACTAAAAATTATTACATAACAAAAATACAAGTATGAAAAAATTAGTTTTACTATTAAGCATTATTGGTGCAAATTTATATGCGAATGCACAAGAAACGCAAGGATTTAAGTTTGGACATGTTAATGGACAAGAGTTACTATCAATGATGCCAGAACGTGATTCTGCAGAGGCGAAATTTATGGCATATGGAAAAGACCTTGAGGAGCAAATAGAGTTAATGCAAGTAGAATATAATAATAAACTGCAAACCTATCAACAAAAAGCAAAAACATGGTCAGACGCTATTCGTGAAGCAAAAGAGCGTGAATTACAAGAACTTGGACAAAGAATTCAGGAGTTTCAAGTAACTGCACGAGAAGATTTGAATAAGCAACAAGTAGGATTGCTACGTCCTGTAATAGAAAAGGCGGCTAATGCAGTAAAAAAAGTGGGGAAAGACAATAAGTTCACTTATATTTATGATATTAGTAATGCGGCTTTTGCATATTGGGATACCGAGCAAAGCATTGACATTACCGACTTAGTAAAAAAGGAATTAAATATTCCTGCAAATGCTACGCCTAGATCTGCTGCTCCTCGTCAGTAATTTTCATGAAAATTGGCATCCTCTCAGATACACATGGAGTATTAACTCAAAATCTGTTACATTTCTTTGAATCCGTAGATGAGATTTGGCACGCAGGAGATATTGGCAATGCACAAGTGGTAAAAACCTTAGAAGAATTTAAGTTTCTTCGTGCTGTGTATGGTAATATTGACGGAGAGGAATTGCGAAGAATGCTCAATGAAACGGAAATGTTTGAATGTGCTGGCGCAAAAGTCTTAATGACACACATAGGAGGCTACCCCAAAAGATATGAAAAAAAGGTTCACGAATTATTATATGCTAATCGCCCACAAATTTTTGTTTGTGGGCATTCGCATATACTAAAAGTAATGTACGATAAACAATTAAACTGCCTACACATAAATCCTGGTGCAGCGGGAAAATATGGGCTTCATAATGTGCGTACTGCCGTTCGCTTTGAAATAAATAATGGGCAACCATCTAATCTAGAAATAGGAGAATGGGCAAAGTAAATATTGGAAACTCTTTTATCCCCTATAATGCTAAAGATATAAATGCAAGCATTTGCCAAAAAAATTACTCTGTATAAAAGATTGCTTATAAATAAAAATCCTATTTGCATCGTATTATCAATATGAAGACACAACAATATAGAAATACCAGCGATAAGTTATCTATCCTTTACTACAAAACGTTTACACTACTTGCTCTACTTCTTTGCTCCCTATTTACGCAAGCAGAGAAAGTAGATGTCGGACTGGTTTTTGACACACCAGTGCGTATTGTAAATTTTAGTGTACAAAGTGGCGATTATGTTGTCATTGTTAATGACACACTTCTGATAGCCAGTATGGATAAGGGACAAGCAATGGTACTCATATATCAAAATAAGCGCATACACTTGAAGATAAACGGCGTGCCAATGGGTGCTTACAAATCTGTAAAAGCGATTGGTTCTGGAGATGAAGGGACCTTTAATTTAATGTGTACTCAGCCATCTTTGCCACAATGTACTTATGCCCAACACGCAGACTTTAAGGTAGCCAAAGACGGTGGAGGATTACTGATTATTAATAACGTCGACGAACAAATATATTTGCGAGGAGTGGTAGAGTCAGAGTCTGGAACTAATGCCGAATATGAATTCTATAAGGCGCAAGGACTTCTTGCTCGCACCTACCTCTATGCGCACTATCAACGGCACAAAGCACAAGGCTTTAATCTGTGTGATGGCGTACATTGCCAAGCTTACAAAGGCATACTAAAGCAACACAAACCCATACGCAAGGCCATAAACTCTACTGCAGGTACTGTGGTAGTAGATTCAAGTTTACGCCCCATTGTTGCCACCTACCACGCTAACTGTGGTGGTGAGACAGCTAACTCCGAAGATGTATGGAAGGAGGCAATCCCCTACCTGCGCTCCACTACCGATAATTATTGCAAACTATCAGCAGGTGCAGCATGGCAACGTAAAATACCTCTCTCCGTATGGAAGAACTATATGGCAGGATATGGCATTCATGTAAAAAACCCCAAGCACTTTGAGAGCAAACAGCATGTACGAAAAACATTTTATGTAGTAAATCGAAAAAAAGTAAAATTTACCCGCATACGTGGTTACTTTGGACTACGTTCAGCGTTTTTTGATGTACGTGCCGAAGATAACTTTATACTCCTTACAGGTAGAGGTTATGGGCATGGCGTGGGAATGTGCCAAGAAGGCGCAATGCGCATGGCTGAGGAAGGGTTTTCTTGCGAATCAATTTTAGAGCAATTTTACCCCTCGGTACAATTACTACGCCATAGTGAGTTAAGTAATGACCAGATGGAGTATTTCATGCTACCTTCAGTTCCTGAACAAAAACTCCACTAACACGTAAGGACTGCTATGGATTAGCAAATATCAACCTACCATTATACAATTTTAATGGATTTTGTTTTGTTTTTTAGCACTCTATTTTTACCTTTGTCGCCAATCTGTTACCATTTTCATCAACTATGAACAATAACTACTCAAGCAAATCCGATGAGGATAAAAGGGATCAAGAAATATTTTCATGTCCTGTAAAAGCGGGCAAACGAACTTATTTTTTTGATGTAAAAGCGACTCGTGATGACGATTACTATTTAACGATTACCGAGAGCAAGCGAAAAATTGACTCTGACGGAAAGTTTAGTTATGACAAACACAAGATATTTCTGTACAAAGAAGATTTTGATAAATTCGCTGAAGGTTTGCAACAAACAGTAAACTTTATCAAAAGCAGCCCAAACTTTGCACGTCAGCACTTTGATAGCAATAAAGAAAAGAAAGAGGGTACAAATATTAGTTTTGAAGATTTATAAACTTTTTTTTGCTGCTTTTTTTTACAAGACTTGCAGTTTCAAAAAAAAGCATTACCTTTGTCGCCGTCCTTGATAAAGAGAAAAGGATAACACTTTGGGAGTTTAGCTCAGCTGGTTTAGAGCATCTGCCTTACAAGCAGAGGGTCGGGGGTTCGAGTCCCTCAACTCCCACAAGATACATGAAGCACCTACACAAGATAGGTGCATTATTTTTTAGTAGCGGATTATGCGTTTTTTTTTATTTGTATTTATCCTTATTAGTGTAGAGGTATTAGCCCAATCGAATAAGTTTAATACTGAAAAATACACAAAGAAAAACATACAACGCAAAGAAAATAAGACGATGGATGAAGCGGTGGGCGATGAAATTACAAAAGATGACCCCAACTACAAAGACTTAGACAAAATTCGTCACCGATGCATGCACTTTGATACTAAATCAAGGGAGAGATGCGGAAGGAAAGCAGGAGGAAAATTAAAGAAATACTGTCTGATTCATAGAGTTGGCAAGGGAAAATAAAAATAGAATGAAAACAAATCAAATACAAAAATGGTGGTGGCGCAACAGTAAAACTGTTGAAAGCATCGCT
>JBOFMS010000125.1:0-4359 GCA_051658505.1 Bacteroidales bacterium
TCTTTATCACTAAAAGTTTTTAAGCCCTTAAAGATAAAAAGCCCTAAGGCAAAAAATCCACAAAGAATTGAGATGCCTAAAACGTTTGATTTCGATATAAATTTGCTGTCCATAATTACATTGCTTTTGATTGGTTTAATATTTTTATCATTTGTGGACGAAAGTTATCTCCCCACTCCTCTATTAATCTGATAATCGGAATGAGGGTTTTGCCTTGTTCAGTAATTGAGTAAACCGAGCGAGGTGGCAACTCTGCAAAAATCACCTTGCTAATCATACCGTGCACCTCCAATTCCTTCAATTGTTGGTCAATTACCCGCATACTTGCATCTGGAAAACTACGATGCAGTTCACTTGGGCGCATTGACTGCCCACTTAATTCAAGCAAGATGCAAGTCTTCCATTTACCCCCCATTACCTCCATCGTTATTTTCACGCCACACTCTATATCAAAGGGCAACTTCTTTTTATACATAAGAATATACTATATTAATTCACACAAATATAGCGATATCTGAAGTCATCTATATGTAGTATCGGTAAATTTATCAGTATATGAATAATTGCACAGTACTTGTTTGACATTATTGCACATGCTAACTTTGCAAAAATTCAAGAATATGAAGCACATTATCACACTATTTTTCATTTATCTAATTGGTTTCCCAACTTTCTCAAATCCCAACAATATGAAAACCATACGACTCCTTTATCCTCAATGGCAAGGCGGAGTTATTGCAAATCACATACCTGAACTTCCTGCCAAAGATGCCGCTCGTGGATACTATCTTGGAGCACATTTGCTAAACTTTCTTGCCCCAACAAGCCAACAAAAAATAGTAGAGGTACCAATAACGTTTGATATCAAAAGTCACAAAAAAGAAAATGGGATAGAGGGTTATCAAGCCATCATTGCGCAAAGCAAAGCGGCAATGAACTCTCTGCGTATCGAAAATCCAGATCGCATTGTAATCCTCGGCGGCGAATGCTCTGTAAGCGTAGTTCCATTTACTTACCTAGCCGATAAATATAAAGACGATATTGCCATTGTATGGATTGATGCACACCCCGACTTAAACCTGCCCTTTGATTCATACTCAGGCTATCACGCAATGGCTTTGTCCATGTGTTTAGGAAAGGGCGACAAGCAAATTTTGGATATTATGCCTGCAAAAATAGATCCCTCAAAAACCTTAATTGTAGGGCTACGAGCTTGGGGAGATACCAACGCCTCAAAAAAACGCCAAGCGGAATTTAAAGTAAAAAGTTTACTCCCCTATGAAGTGGCAGATAATAGCACCAAAGTTTTGGATTGGCTAAAAAGCACCAAAGTCTCAAAGGTTTTAATTCACTTTGATTTAGATGCCTTAGACCCTAGTGAAATCATTGCTGCTGTTGGCACTGACCCTAATGGAATAAAAATAGAATCAACGCTACGCCTCATCAATGATATTGCTAAACAATATGACGTAGTTGGGTTAACTGTTGCGGAGCATATGCCTCGCGTAGCAATTCAACTCAAAAATATGCTTGATAAAATGCCGCTGCTAAAATAGCAAAGTTATTATTACAAGTATCTTAACACCCTGTTTTAACTGCAATTTGTCAAAACAGGGCGTTGACTCGCAATATCTATCTAAAAGCTAATTTATGAGAAAAAACAGAGTTTAATATCTCCAAACTCAAAATACTCCGAACTTATAAACTCTGCATTGCAAAAGAAAACTATTGCTATATGTGATAATGCAACAAGAAGCATTTCTCTTGCACAAGTAAAGAGTGTATTAGCCAAGAGCACCTCTACACGCCACACATCCAAGATTTTTTACTAACTTTGCGAGTTGTTAACATATAAATAATACAGCATTAGCATGATTGACTTACAACTACCCTACAAAGTACATGACATCTCTCTTGCAGATTGGGGGCGAAAAGAAATAGAAATTGCCGAAAAAGAAATGCCAGGATTGATGGCACTTCGAGCAAAATATGGAAAAGAGCAACCGCTCAAAGGTGTGCGCATTATGGGTTCACTGCACATGACAATTCAAACTGCTGTATTAATTGAAACACTAGTTACACTTGGGGCTGATGTTCGCTGGTGTAGTTGCAATATATTCTCAACCCAAGACCATGCTGCTGCTGCTGTTGCCTCAGCAGGAGTTCCTGTTTTTGCGTGGAAGGGCGAAACCCTAGAGGAATACTGGTGGTGCACCGCAATGGCACTGTCATTCCCTAATGGAAAGGGTCCACAACTTATTGTTGATGACGGAGGAGATGCAACCCTATTGATACATAAAGGATTTATTGCTGAAAAAGATGCAACAACCTTAGATTATCAAGCAAGCAATGTTGAAGAAGGTGTGATTTTAGAACTTTTGAAAAGCCTCTTAAAAGAAGACGCTCAAAAGTGGCATCGCACAGTAGCAGAATGGAAAGGTGTGAGCGAGGAGACTACTACAGGTGTACATCGTCTGTATCAAATGCTAGAGCGCAATGAACTTTTAGTGCCAGCAATCAATGTAAACGACTCGGTTACAAAAAGTAAATTTGATAATCTATATGGCTGTCGGGAATCACTTGCTGATGGCATTAAACGTGCTACTGACGTTATGATTGCGGGCAAAGTTGTGGTAATTTGTGGCTATGGTGATGTAGGCAAGGGCTGCGCACACTCTATGCGTAGTTATGGAGCTCGTGTTATTGTTACTGAAATTGACCCCATTTGTGCACTACAAGCAGCAATGGAAGGTTTTGAAGTAAAGCCAGTAGAAGACACTTTAGGCGAAGGAAATATTTATGTTACCACTACTGGAAATAAAGACATTATAACTTTGGAGCACATGAAAAAGATGTGTGACCAAGCCATTGTTTGCAACATTGGGCACTTTGACAATGAGATACAGGTTGATAAATTGAATGCTCAAAAAGATGTGCAAAAACTTAATATTAAGCCTCAAGTTGACAAATATGTATTTCCTGATGGACACGCCATCTTTTTGCTTGCAGAGGGACGATTAGTAAACCTTGGCTGCGCGACAGGACACCCATCATTCGTAATGAGTAACTCGTTTACTAATCAAACTTTGGCGCAAATTGAGTTGTGGACAAATAAAGATTTGAAAGTAGGTGTATATATGCTTCCAAAACATTTAGATGAAGAAGTAGCGCGATTGCACTTAGAACAGATTGGAGTAAAGTTGACAAAACTTACTAAAGAACAGGCTGATTATATTGGCGTAAAAGTTGAGGGACCATATAAACCCGAACATTATCGTTATTAACGGAAATGAGTGTTGAAATCATAAAGCATAATTTTGCAGAAGCTCTACAAGTGTTAGAGACATTTGCTAATAATAACGCTAACATTGAAGAGATTGACCGTGCTGCCAATCTTATGGTCAATAGCATCAATGCTGGAGGAAAAATAATTGCTTGTGGTAATGGAGGATCGATGTGTGATGCCATGCATTTTGCCGAAGAACTCTCTGGAAGGTTTCGCAACGACAGACGGGCTTTACCTGCAATTGCTATTAGTGATAGTTCGCATATAACTTGTGTGGCAAATGATTATGGTTTTGAAAGTGTATTTTCTCGCTTTATTGAAGCCTTTGGACAAGCAGGCGATGTCCTTTTTGCCATTAGTACAAGTGGCAATTCGGCAAATATAATAAAGGCGGTAGAGCAAGCGAAACTTCTAAATATGCAAACCATTGCACTTACAGGAAAAGACGGTGGAATTGTGGGTGGACTTTGCGATGTTAACTTATGCGTAGCACATAGTGGCTATGCCGACAGAATACAAGAAGTACATATCAAAATAATTCACACACTAATTCAATTAGTTGAAACAAAAATAACCTTATGAAAAATCTCCTACTATCAAAGATTCTCTTATTGACACTTTGCATTGCTCTTGTTGGGGTAAACTACTCATGCGATGACAACTCTGATTGGGATCCAACTTGGGCGATTCCTCTCATAAGACAAACCGAATTAAAAGTCGAAAAATTTTTACAGTCATCCGCAAAGAACGACTTTACTAAAAGTTTAAATAAGATTTGGCAAGATGCAATAGCAAATCAAGATCCAGCAGCAGTAGATACTTTGGCATACAATATATTAACCGACACAACACAATCCCTAGCTCTTGTAGAATATAAAGACGGTGTGCCTAATTTGAAAAATGATGTTGCAGATCGACTTCAGTTAAGTTCTGCGGACATAGCAATAATCAATAATTTCTTGAAGCCTGCGACAATCGAAAACCCCTCATCACAAAGCAGTGATGTTGTAAGTATTCTTTTGAGTGGATTATCAAATAGTTCTGAGGACATATTTATATTTGCAGGCAATTTT
>JBOFMS010000126.1:0-2530 GCA_051658505.1 Bacteroidales bacterium
AAAAATAGTTTACAAAAAAAGATTTTATACACTTTACAACTCACTATGAACTCAAACACAACGACAGACGATATTGTTGATTTTAAGGATTTTGGATTTTCTGAAGCAACTCTTGAAGCACTTAAACTTAAAGGCTTTGAAACTCCATCTCCTATTCAAAAAAAGGCAATACCTGCCCTAATGAAAGGTACAAATGATATTATTGCACAAGCACAAACAGGTACAGGAAAAACAGCAGCCTTTGGTTTGCCAATTATGGAGCAATTAGAGGCACTTGGAAAAGTTCAAGCAATTATTTTAGCTCCAACACGAGAACTTGCACTACAGGTTAGTGATGAGTTAATCTCCTTTACAGGCAAACGCAAAATAAGTATTGCAACAATTTATGGCGGGGCATCAATTACTGAACAACTACGCCGTCTAAAGAAAGGGGTAGATATTGTAGTGGGCACACCCGGTCGCATGATTGACCATATTAATCGAGGCAGTTTAGATTTAAGTTCCATTCGCTGGTTTATTTTAGATGAGGCTGATGAGATGCTCAATATGGGTTTTGTTGATGACATTGAGTCTATTTTTAAGCAAACTCCTGATAATAGACGAGTAATGTTATTCTCTGCAACAATGCCAGAGCGCATATCAAAACTTGCAAAAAAATATATGCGAGATATTGAGCATCTGAAGGTAGAGGCAAAGCAATTAACAACAGAACTTACAGACCAAATTTACTTTGAGGTAAATCAAGCAGATCGCTTTGATGCCCTAACTCGTATTATTGATGTAGAACCAGAGTTTTATGGCTTGGTATTTTGTCGTACTAAGGTTACCACAGATGAAGTAGTTAGTAAACTTATACAGCGAGGTTACGAGGCAGACGGTCTACATGGCGATTTAACCCAGATGGCTCGAGAAAAGATTTTAAGACGCTTTAGAAGTAAACAAATCAATATTTTAGTAGCAACAGATGTTGCTGCTCGAGGGATTGACATCAATGACTTGACCCATGTTATAAACTATTCACTTCCTCAAGATTTTGATGCTTATGTACACCGAATTGGACGTACTGGGCGTGCAGGAAAAGAGGGTACTGCCATTACATTTATCTCGCCAAATGAATACAGGCAACTTATGCAAATGCAAAAAGTTATCAAAACTCAATTGCGTAAAGAGGTACTGCCAAAAGCAGCAGATGTAGTTGCAGTAAAACGTAATAGAATAAAAGATTCACTTGCTGAAATCATTGAATTAAATACATATAGCGAGTATCTGCCTTTAGCGCAAGAAATTATTGAAGAGCATGGCGCAGATACTGCCCTAGCTGCGTTAATTCGCTTAACATTTAAAAGTGAGTTGGATATAAAAAACTATCCTGAAATTCGCAACTTCTCGGTTGATAAACGAGGTACAGCTCGACTCTTTATTTCTCTTGGAAAATTAGACGATATGAGTCCGAAAGACCTTGTTGACTTCTTAAAAGAACACACAAAACTTACTGATAGTAAGATTGATGACGTTAAAGTAATGGATGCATTCTCATTTGCAACCGTTCCATTTGAAGATGCAGAAGAGGCACTTCACTCACTTAATGCTTTAAGAAGAAAGGGAGAGAAACCTCTTGCTGAAATCTCTAAAAAAGAGCGTTCGTCAGGTGGCGGCGACTTTGCACCTCAAAATAATAGAGGTGGTGGATTTCGCCGTAAAGAAGGTGGCGGAGGTGGTAATGGCGGAAGACCTTATAGAGGAGGAGGCGACAAAGGCGGTTCAGGAGGCAATCGCCGATTCTCGTCGAATAAATACAAGTAGTAAATCATTGCCTATTAAAATCTTAAAACGCCTTACAAGCAATAAACTTATAAGGCGTTTTTGCTATTAGAATGAAAAAGCCCATAAATGTTATGGGCTTTTCTTGATTTCAATCAACTTATGTCAAGTATAATTGATATGTAACTGAGGCTAAAAACTTTTGATGTGAACTGCAAATATTAGCAGTTCTATTTCTTTACAATTTTCTCCGTATAGACTCTATTTCCAAAAGCAAAGCGAATAAAGTAAATACCAGGATATCTTGGAGTATAACTATATGAATAAGTACCAGCAACCTGCTGTTGACCATCAACTAATTTGCGTTCACAGACATTAGCAACAGAATATATTGCCACGCTTACCTTTGCCTCAAATGGCAAAATATAATTAATATTTACAGTAGTTTCAACAGGATTTGGATAAACTCTGTATTCAATATCAACAGACGGCTCTAAAAATGGAGTATTTACATATTGAGATGTTTTTACTGGTATAAGAGCATCAACATTAACATAAGAATTTACAGTTTGTTTTGGAGTGTTATTTAGCGTACTCGTGGAAATTGTCTGAATAAAAACTGGATAGCGAAAATCCTGAGAATACCACACATATTTAACCTCCTCATAATGATGTGCCTGACAGTAAAATTCGGTGCGCTCCTCTACTGTTTTTACTCGCAAAACATTATCTAAAACAATATTGTTTGGCAACTTTAAAGTACCGTAAC
>JBOFMS010000127.1:0-10863 GCA_051658505.1 Bacteroidales bacterium
AATGTGTTTTAATTCAAACGAGTTCTAAACTTATCCCCTACAATTTACTTAGACATTGCTCCTCCACCACCATTTACATCAAAGGCAATAGTAACCGCTTCTGTCCATTGTGCATATAGGGTTGTGGGTTTCGAAAAAATCCATGCACTCTCATCGAGATGTTCAAGTCCAGAAGAACCACCTTGAGATTCTTTCCAATATTTAAATCCTTTTCCGTCTGGGTGCGTAAATTTATTTGGATCTAATTTAACATATGCACCCTTTACCACTTTTTGTGTATAGTCATCTCCTGTACCACCATTTGCTTTAAAGGTAATGGTAAGATATTCGCCCCATTGCGCATATAATATTACGCTTTCAGTGAATAGGCAATACTCCGCCTCATCAAAGTAGAATTTTTCTGTACCATCAGCCTTTGTATTCCAATCTACAAAACCTTTTCCTGCAGGTGCAGTAAATCTATTTGCATCTAATTTAACATACTCACCTTTTGCAACAATTTGTGTATAGTCATCTCCTGTACCACCATTTGCTTTAAAGGTAATGGTAAAGGCTTCTGTCCACTGTGCATAAAGGTCGGTGTTTTTACGAAATTCCGTATTTTCTTCATCAGAGAGCAGGTATCTTCCTGTACCATCAGCCTGTGTACTCCAACCAGCAAAGGCTTTTCCTGCAGGTGCAGTAAATGTGTTCTTATTCAATTTTTGTTCTTGTTCTTTTGTAAAAACTTGCGCTCCCATAGAGCCACCACCACCATTGGCATGGAATGTAACCGTAACAAGGTTAGGGTCTACAACATTGGGGGTATCCTCTTCTTTGATACAGCCTGCAAGAACTACGGCTGCCATCATTAAAGCACAGAGTGCTTGCTTTACATTCAAAATAGTCTTTTTCATAAGATAAATATTTTAATGTTTGCCTCCACTTAAATACGGCTATCGGCTTACTCCGTTTATTGTTGTTATATAGGGCTACTATACTTAGTTGCAAGTTTTAGCCATCATGCACTACGCTCTATCTTGCTTAGGCACCTCCTATATATATTGGCAGTTTTGTGGATAATAGTAGTGAGTTATTTATATACAGAGAGGGGCGTATACCTACTAAATATGCTTTGGGTGGTGAATATAGTAGCTTTTTGGGTTCATACAAAGCTAAAAAAAGGGAAAGGTGCTGTAATATTCTCTTTTGTTGCACCTATAAACAGAGTGTGCTGTATTGGCTAGATAATGAAGGAGAGAGTGTGTAAGATGCTTGCCCCGAAATAAAAAAGTTGCGCTTTAAACCCCCAACTTAAATACATATACAATAGTGCCCGATTGGAGTAAACTGGCTTTGCCTGAGGCTGAGAATTTGGCTCGTAAGGCTGCCCGCTCTGCTGCTGCATATAGGGTGGCATCTATAAGTGTAGAACCTGATTGCTGTGCTTTGGCTTCGATAACCTGCCCCTCACGGTTTACTTTAATGCGTACCACTACCCTGCCCGATTGCTGTGTACTGTATTCGGGTTCGGGGAGTTTTCCTACAAGTGAGCGTCCTCTCAAACTTGCACCGCTACCCTCGCTACCGAGTCCTTTTCCTCGTGAGTTTTTAGAGCCTTGGGCACTGCCTTGATTCCCTTGTGTGTCGGAGTCGCCCTGTGTACTATCTTCATTGGTTGATTTACCTGGAAAAAGTGCATTTCTGTTTACCTCACGTTGTGGTTCCTTAGGTAAGTCATGCTTTTCTGGTTGAACTTGCTCTGTTTCTTTTTTTCTCTTCTTTCTCTTCTTCTTTGACTGCACAGCTGGGGCATCTTCAAATTGCTGGGTATTATACTCTTCGCCTAACTCATGGGCAGTGGGTGTGGAACGTGCTACACTTCGCTGTGCCAGCACCTGCTCTCGCCCTGTGGTAGTAGTTCCAAGGCTAATAAGCATACCTTCTTCTTCGGGCAAAGGAAAGGGCTTTTGAAATCCCAAAACAAACAAAAGCCCCACAATTATTCCATGGAATAATAAGGTTACTATTGCAGCTGTTTTTTTATAAGATGGGCGTTGGTTCAAAAGCTATAGAAAAAATGGGGTGTAACACATCTAGTTTTGTTTGACTAGTGTCATCATCTCTCTGGACTTGTGGCTAAAATAACCTTCCATTGGTTGCGCTTGGCAATATTCATTACCTGCACAATCTGCTCAATGGTAACCGCTTTGTCTGCATGTATGGATATCGTAGGCTCTTCTCTGCCTTGCAATAAGTCTATCAACTTTGGTTCAAGGCTTGACATAGATACTGCCAAATTGCCATCGATGTAAAGGGTAGGGTTATTGTGCTGAATAGATACACTAATGGCTGGCTTGGCTTGCACTTGGCTACTGCTTTTGGGTAAAAGGAGTTTAAGTGCATTGGGGCTAATCATGGTAGAGGTAATCATGAAAAAAATGAGCAAGAGAAATACCAAATCGCTCATTGAGGAGAGTGCAAATGACGAATCCGTCTTAAGGGTGCGTTTAATTGCCATGCTATTTTACGTCGTTTTTAAGATATAGCATATCCATAAATTCCATTGTGCTAGCTTCTAAATGAAAGACTACTCGCTGTATTTGCGACACCAAAAGGTTGTAGCCAAAGTAAGCAATAATCCCTACCACCAAACCTGCAACTGTGGTTACCATTGCCTCATAAATTCCTGATGATAGGATTTTAATGTCTAGGTTGTTACCTGCATTTGCCATATCAAAAAAGGCACGTACCATACCTGTTACTGTTCCCAAAAAGCCTAACATGGGTGCTCCTCCAGCCACCATACCAAGTATGGCTAAGCCTTTTTCTAAGCGAGCAACCTCAAGCCCTCCTTCATTTTCAATGGTGGTTTGAATGTCGGCAAGTGGTGCGCCAATACGCTTAATACCTTTTTCGATAAGGCGTGTTTGTGGTGTAGAACTTGCTTGGCATAATGCAATGGCAGCCTCTATTCTGTTGGCTTGAATGTACTCACGAATATTGCCCATAAAATGGCTATCTACCTTAGAGGCACGCTGTACTGCAATAAGACGTTCGGTGAAAATAAATACGGCAATAACGGACAAAATCAACAGGGGAATCATTACCCAACCACCCTTGAATGCTAGTTCTATAAAATCAAGTTGTGGACTCTCTGTAATCTGCAATAACGTTAAACTCATAAAACAAGATGTTTGATTAAAAATACCCCTAGAAAAAACGATTGCAAAGGTTGCAAAAGATAAGAAGTGAAACTAATTTGCAGGGTTAAAAAACGCAAAACCTACTTTGAGGGTTGCTTTTCTTTTGGTTTCCTCTTTGCATTCTGCTGTAAGCGTTTAATTACCGATGTCCACAAGTCGCTAAATGTGTCAAAATCCTCTTGATACACAAGCCCCACTCCAAAGCGATTAACGCCTGTAACCATTTCAGTATATTGGTCGTTGCCATGGCTAAATGCCTTGAGGCGAAGTTTCCCCGACTTGTCCAAAAGCACCTCTACGTCAACGTCTCCAAAGTATTCGCTTGAGTTTGGGTTAAGTTGCCTACGCTGCGACTGATATTCAAAACTTCCACTAAGCAACACTCTGTCGGTAATATTTGTGGATAGCGAAACTCCCCAGTCGGGTCCTGTGGCACCATCAACGGCTTGATTTATATTTACGCCTACGTTTATATCTGCAAACTGCGAGATAAGGCTCGTGAGTTGAGAGGCAAGTAACTCGTTTACGGTAAGCCCGCCCACTGACTGACCTAAATTCGATAAAGCAGATGTGTTGAAAAACTGCCCAATTAACACCAATGATAAAAACTGTGTGAGGTGATTGTCCTCTGCACTCAACTGTGCTTGCATACGGTCACGTGTTTCATTATCCACCGTAGGTGCATCTATAATAAATTGCACGTCTGGAGCCGTTAGCCTATTTGTAATGCGCACCTTACACTCTATGGGTACCGAGCGATTGTAGCGACCAGAACTATCGGCATCTGCAAATAGCCCTGCTAATGGAGCACGCATGCGGTGAGTGGCTTCAATATTGGCAGTAGTTGCAGCAAGGTCGCCATTAAAGTTGATGGTGCTCCCTGCACTGATTTTGAATTTAATGTTAATAATGTTCTGCAATGATACGGAATACTCTCCTTGCGTAATATTATAGTCGCCAAATAGTCGAAGTATGTCTTTATTTGATTGCGATTCAATTCTTATGCTTCCATTTCCATTTGCCTTTATCACATCGCCAGTATTACGATTAAGCACAAGCATAATATCTGCTTCGGGCGTTACCTTAAAGTTAAGGTCTAACTTAACATCGCTTTCAGACTTTTGACTTGATACAACTCGAGATTTTGCCTCATCTGAAACAAAATTGATAAAACCCGACGCTTGGGTAGCCTGTGTACCTGCAAGTGGAATAGATAACTGTGTATTAGCATCAATGTCAGCCACAACCGATACATCTATCTCGTTACTACTGCCTTGAATATGCACTGTTCCTGAGGTATAGGCTTGCCCATAAAAGAGTTCATTTTGCCACTCCGTGCAATTCAGCACATGTAGTTTTTTAGGTTCAACTTTAAGGTCGTAACGCAATTGAGCGGGTGTAGTCAAATTGCTCAGCGTAAAGTCAAGGTTGGCTTGGTTTCCCTTATCATCATACGCCAAAGCCTTTTTTATGGAGATTGTGCTATTTTCAACAGTTAGTGGAGTCGATACTTTAAATACTGAGTTAAGCATATTCACTCGCAAACGAGCATCTTCAAGTTCGAGTTTTCCATTGAGCATTATATTGCGTAGAGCACCTGTTGCCTGCAAATCTCCATGCAAAGTGCCGCTAATATCCGACAAAGTGCTCCCTAAAAGAGAGTTGAGATAAACCGTCTCTAAGCCACGCAAATCAGCCTTTGCGGTTAACTCTCCATTTGCTTTAAGATAGCTGTCAATATGCAACAGCTCCTTATTGTTACGCTCAATTTTGACATCGATCATTACATCTTTATCATCGTCCCCCGAGAAACTATTTAGAGTAATATCCCCCACAGAGTCTTGCATGAAAAAGGCATTGGCAATCTTTAAGTTTCCAAGAAACACAGGAGCAGATGATAGCCCACCATAAATCTTGACCTTCCCAAAAGCATCGCCCGACACATCTACCTCCTCATTGATTGCCCGAAAGATTGGTGCAACGGACAGATTGGAGAAGTCAACACGAAGCGTGTCACTCAATTTGGAAGACATAATGCCATTTACCGAAAACTCTTGCTGTGTATTAAATAACCTGAAGTTGTTGATAGCAATATTGTTTTTCTCGATAGAGATTCTACTTGGGTTAATGTAAAAAAGCGTGTCGCCAAGAAAAACCTTAGATGTATCAAGATTGAATTCAAGCCCTAAGGTATTACTTCCGTCAGTTGACTTGAATATTGACGCCTGCGTATTAAGTGTGCCTCGTTTCGCATTCAGAGCATAGTTTGAGGTAATTTTGGCTTGCCCCTCATGTAGTGTAGCATTAAGCGACACATCGCTTAACTTTTGCGTGCTCACATTAAACTCTGATGTTTGTAGGTTTAAATTTAACGTAGAATCAGCAGCCGTAAGAAGATTAAATTTCAGTCCCCTAAAATCATTCTTTTGGAAATGTAAATAGGGCGCTTGCACCGCTAATTGAAGGTGAGCAAAATCAGATGAAATCACCCCTTGCAACTGAGTACTATCCGCTACTCTAACTTGAGGATTGATGGTCGCTATAATGTTTTGAAGAGGTGCTTTGATTTTGGCGGAGAATACATACTGCTGAGTTTGAGCACCATCAAGGTGCAATAGTGAATCACTGCTAATTTCCCAAGCAGGCACATAATACTTAGCAATCATCTTTGCAGTATGGGGCAATCTCGACAAGCCGCCCATAGCTTGCAAGCGCAAGTCTGCAATATCCGAAAGTAAAGATAGATTATGCCAACCCCCTGTTTGCGTTGCATCTAAGACCAAAAGTTTAGTATTAAATGATTGAGAGCCAAAAGCGCAAGTTGCATTTATAAGTTCAAGGTGTCCAATAAAACTGTCGATAGATAGCCCTGTTCCCGCTGCCAAAAGTCGCCCATTAAATACAACAGTACTGTCATGCCGCACCCATTTAAGATTTGATAAATGGGCATACTCTACCCCTAAATTAAAATCAAACTCAGCCTTTTTATCCCTCTCAAAATACACACGCCCAATAAATGACAACAAAAGATTTTCGTCTTTACATTGTAAATCTCCCTTAAACGAATGCTCAGTAAGCGTACCTCGTGCAGTTACATCGTTGTAGAGATATTGGTTCAACTCGATTTGAGGTACTTTCACGTCAGTATTCAACTCGAAATGCCGTAAACTATGTATGCTGCCGTTAACCTGTCCAAAAAAACTTAGTCTGCCGAGGATAGAGTCATTGAGTAGTCCTCCCATATCAAAGTTATTTGTTCCAAGACTCCCTCGTACTTCAACTGCGGTATCAATAGTGGGGGTAAACGACAAATCTGCCACTACCTCACCTTTAGAGGTTGCTACTTTGCCTTCTGTTACAAAACTGCTAAAAAAGCCTGTAAAGCGAGCATGACCATCAATGTACTCAAGTTGCTTTATCATCCTCTGGTAAGCGTGAGGCTTAATCAAAAGGCTATCAAACAGTAATAGATCTTGCGAACTGGCGTATATTTTTCGTACATCAAAGGTAAAAAACGTATTGGGTACATCTGGAATGCCTCGCATTGAAAAGCCTACATCTGTATAACTATTTTTGCCTGCACGAATATCAAGGTCTTTTCCCCTCAAATTACTAACAGTGCCACCAGCAAAGCCTGTTACGTAAACAGGTAAATGAAACCGCTTAAGCTTTGGTGCAAAAAAGCCAATGGTATAAAAATCAACTTTTGCATTACGAAGGTGTGCTGACATTCGCACATTCTCTATATAGTTAGGGAATTCTGAAAAAGACTCAAAGTCCATACGATAAAAATCGGCACGAATATCCGAATAATCGTCTATCAAGATTAACTCCTTCAACTCAATAAAGTTTGGAGCAATAGACACTTTGCCTGAAAGCCTACGAAGATGAAATCCGCTTTTTTCTTGCAAGGCAAGTGCATCTAAAGAGCAAAGCATGGTATCACCACACATAGATATGTTGCTGATTGAACACGAAAGTTTTTTTACATCAAGGTCATAATAATTTATAACTGTAGGCGGTTGAGGAATATAGTTAGAGTAGTCATCAAGAACAAAGGAGGCATTTTTAAGAATAACGTGCTTTACTTGCAAAGAAAACGGACGACTTTCAACAGGTACAGTATCCACTGAGTCTCCCCCACTCGGCTTAGATAAGCCTTGAAATACTTTTCTAAGATTTACCACCTTTACACTATCTCGCACCAAGTGCATCTGAAAATCCTCTATTGCCAGTGTGCCAATCCCAATCTGACGTTGCTGCAAATTAATATGCCTAATCGAAAGGTCAAGCGAGGCTGCATAGGTCAGTGTATCGCCCGTTAGGTCTTGCAGATACACTTTTTTTACAAGCAAGCGATTAAATAGTCGAAAGTGAATGCTTTCAACACTAACCTTTGTGTTTAATTTTTGAGATAAAGCTTTGGTTGTTTCCTGCACTAGATAGGTTTGCACTTGTGGGTGCTGCACCGCAAAAAACAATAATGTAGGCACTAACAAGGCAAACAATAGTAAAACTGTAAAAAAGTTTACTACAACTTGTGCTATCTTAGGCCGATAATGAAACATGAAACTACTCCCAACTTGTTATAAGTGAGCAAAAATAGTACTTTTGCACTGGCTTTCTTTTATGTACTACTACACAATCCCTTAATTTGTACGAATTTTGGCAACACAGAATCACTTTATTTTAGGCATTGAATCGTCTTGCGATGACACCTCTGCCTCTGTACTTTGCAATACCAAAATGCTTTCAAACGTCATAGCTAACCAAAGTGTACATGAGGCGTATGGCGGAGTAGTACCAGAATTAGCCTCACGTGCCCATCAACAAAATATAGTGCCTGTTATACACCGTGCACTTAGTCTTGCCCAAATTACGCTTAAAGATTTAAGCGCAATTGCCTTTACACGAGGACCAGGCTTAATGGGCTCTTTGCTTGTCGGCACATCATTTGCCAAGGGCTTGGCACTTGCCAACAACACGCCTTTGATAGAGGTCAATCATCTGCAAGGGCACGTACTTTCGCACTTTATTGATGAGCCAGATAAAGTGCTTCCACACCCAAAGTTTCCTTTTCTGTGTTTGCTTGTATCAGGCGGACATACTCAAATTCTGCAAGTTGATGCGCCTCTTAACCACCATATAATTGGCGAAACTATTGATGATGCAGCAGGTGAGGCTTTTGATAAATGCGCAAAAGTGATGAGTTTACCATACCCTGGAGGACCTGTAATTGACAAATTAGCACAAGAGGGCAATCCGCAAAGATTTAGTTTTGCTAAACCTAGAATAGCCAATTTAGACTACAGTTTCAGTGGGCTTAAAACTTCGTTTTTGTATTTTTTGCGTGACCAAATGGGCATTAACAACAACTTTATTGAAGAAAATAAAGCAGACTTATGCGCATCTCTGCAAGGCACCATTATCGAAATCCTTCTGAATAAGTTAGAAAAAGCAGTACAACAAACAAACATTCAAGAAGTGGCTATTGCAGGAGGCGTTTCGGCAAACTCAGGCTTGCGCAATGCGATAACACAAATTGGACAGCAAAAAGGCTGGAATGTTTACTTGCCCGAACTTCGCTACACCACAGACAATGCTGCAATGATTGCAATTGCTGGGCTTTTTAAGTTTCACAACAAAGAGTTTGCCAACTTAGATGCCACACCATTAGCACAGATGAGTGTTGTGAATACCTTATAAATAAGGCGAAAACAGAAACCTACCATTTTTATTACCTTTGCACAAGTCGTAAAAAACAGATATGCAAAACAAAGTTCAATTATTACCCGATAGCGTAGCCAACCAAATTGCTGCAGGTGAAGTGGTGCAACGCCCTGCCTCTGTGGTAAAAGAATTAGTTGAAAACGCAATAGACGCTGGAGCAAAATCAGTAACCCTTATTATAAAAGATGCTGGGCGCACCCTAATACAGGTGGTAGATAATGGCGCAGGCATGAGTGAGGTTGATGCTCGCTTGGCGTTTGAGCGTCATGCCACCTCAAAGGTTCGCTCGGCACAGGATTTATTTGCGCTGCAAACCTTTGGATTTCGTGGCGAAGCCCTACCCTCAATTGCAGCTGTGGCTGAAGTAGAACTTAAAACTCGCACAGCAGATGAAGAAATAGGTACTCGCATTGTTATCAATGGAGGAACGCTTGATAAACAAGAGCGAATAAGCAATCCAATAGGCACATCAATTGCTGTGCGCAATTTGTTTTACAATGTACCTGCAAGGCGCAAGTTTCTAAAAGCCGACACAACTGAAGCTCGCCACATTGAACAAGAGTTTAAGCGAGTGGCATTGTGTTATCCTAATGTAGCCCTTGTGCTACAACGTGATGGACGCAAGGAGTATGACTTGCCCGCCTCAAACCTCAAGCAACGCATTATTTCTATCTTTGGGAGCACTCGCTGGACAAAGGGCTTGCTTGAAGTAGGCATCGAAACAGAGGTGGTGCAATTAAACGGCTTTATAATCACGCCTGAAAGTGCCGTAAAAGAGCAAGACAAGCAATAC
Organism: Bacteroidales bacterium; assembly: GCA_051658505.1. Taxonomy (GTDB): domain Bacteria; phylum Bacteroidota; class Bacteroidia; order Bacteroidales; family UBA932; genus JAITMY01. Next base: position 9,709 of record JBOFMS010000127.1, read on the forward strand.
TTTTTTGTCAATGGACGCTACTTTCATAGTACCTACTTTCGTTCAGCAGTACAGCGTGCCTACGAGCAATTACTACCTTCGGGCTACTACCCCTCGTTTTTTCTCTACATGCAGGTACCGCTTGACAAACTCGATGTAAACATTCACCCCACCAAAACTGAAGTAAAGTTTGAAGACGACAAAATCATTTGGCAGATTGTAAATGCTGCGGTGCGTGAAGCAGTGGGTAAATACGCACTTGCTCCTCGCATTGACTTTGATATGCCTCCCGAAGTGCGCATGTCAATCCCAACAAGCAGAGATAACATCACCGCACCACAAATTGCAGTGAATCATAGTTACAACCCCTTTAATACAGACAAGCAGCCAACCTCAGTGCGTAGCAATTCATCGCAACGAGATTGGCAAAAGATGTACAATAGTTTGACAAGTGAAAATAAGCACCCTTTTTTTTCTGGTGAAGACACTACGCTTAACGATGACGACAGCATCATTGTAGCATCTAAAATCAACATACAACAAGAGCAACAATTGAGCCTAAGCGAGATGAATGATTCGCAAAAAAGATGTATGCAACTCAAAGGCAAATATATACTTTGCATAGCGCAATCAGGGCTTATGGTAATTGACCAAGTACGAGCGCACCAACGTATATTGTATGAAGACTTTCTACAACACAGCGACCATGCCATGCCGAGTCAACAATTACTTTTTCCGCACTCTATGGATTTGCAACCTGCTGACCATTCGCTACTGCTCAGTGTGCAAGACGACCTACAACAAATGGGCTTAGAGATTAACGACTTTGGCACGCACAGCATCGTAGTGCAAGCCATGCCAGCAACAGCACACGAGCAAAACCCCGAAAAATTGATTGAAAAACTAATTACCCTACTTAAATTAGAAGAACGCAGTTTACAAGACAATCACAAACATATTGTGTCTGCAAGTATGGCAAAGAGCCTTGCAACAAATACAGGAACTACTTTAGTTGAAGAAGAAATGCAAAGTTTAGTAACACGCTTGCTTGCGTGCAAATCACCCGACATTTGCCCCTATGGTAAGCCAACTATCAACATTATGAATATTGAGGAGTTTGACAAACGTTTTTTGAAACACTAACCGTTATGAGAAATATCACCCCTACCGTAAAAA
>JBOFMS010000128.1:0-12106 GCA_051658505.1 Bacteroidales bacterium
CTTCATCAAAAAGCATATCCCAAGCCATACCCAATACCGCTTACACCCGTAAAGGCTCGCATAAAAAATCCCCCTTGTGGTCGTTGATATCTGTATCCTGCATTAAAGATTGGCATTACATATTTATTGTGGTCTGGAGAAAATCTATCTCCGTTTGCCGTCAACAATTTAGCAGTTGTATGAAACAATATATAACAGCCAAGATTCAATTCAAAATGATGATTCTTTTTGCCCATTAAAACTACTCCTGAAACAGGAATAGCATAACTTGAAATAAGATATGTAAAACGAGAATAATTGGTTGGGTAAACTGGCTTAAAAAAGAACACTCCACCAAAGCCAGTATTCACATAAAAATTCATAAAAGAATAGTTATACAATTGTCGTTCGTAATTAAAAGAATAGGCACCTCTCAAGAGTAATACCGAGCCTGACCAGCTTAATGAGTTTTTAACTTGCATAGGAGTTATGTCACTCTTTAATGGAGTTTTAACTTGCACAGGAATTGTATCATTGCCATAAGTATATTGAATACTCAATAAAAAAAGCAGAATGCAAATAAATCTCATAATTATTATATTTTAATTGTTATTCTAAATTGTTGCAGGGCTTAGTAGGCTTGCAGTAAGCATGATTGCAGTAAATAAAACTCCTAACATAAGCACCTTATTTGTTTGATTAGCGGGCGCAAAGGTAGATAAAAGTTTTATTGTGCAAAAGATAATACTTGGAAGAGGAGGCATATTGCCCTTTTATTATGGTTTGCATGGCTCATGTACGACTCGTGAAATTTGTTACCTTATTAACTATTATCTATTGAGACAACTCAATAAAGTTTGTTGAAAAAATGTATCTTTGCAACGCCAAATTAAATATGAGCATACGAAAGTAGTTATACCAAACAAAGACCCTCTCATTTCGTTGAAACATTCAACTTAGTGAATGAAATAATATGAATCCAGCCTCACGGTAGTCAACAATAGATTCTATATCAAACGAGCAAACACTATAAAGTAGCCATTTCCTCGCATCTATCTCAAGCATTCAGTGCACGAATCCAGACCTTAACAAATTTTCCTACAATCGTCTCAAGAATATTTATGACCCAAATGGCAAAAACAAGAATCTCTACCATTGACCTATTAAAGGGATTCGTAATGACCATAATGGCACTTGACCATGTAAGAGAATATTTTCACTCCGCCGCATTTTGCTTTGCTCCCACAGACCCAACACAAAGCAGTATGCTTATTTTTTTCACAAGATTTATTACGCACTTTTGTGCACCCGTATTTTTTTTCCTTGCAGGCACCTCTGCCTTTATGGTTGGAAAAAGAAAAACCAAAAGAGCCTTATCTGTATATCTATTAAAACGAGGAATTTGGTTGACCTTTATTCAAATGACCCTTATTAACTTTGCGTGGTTTTTTGATATTTATTTCAATAGTCCAAGTTTGTTTGTTATTTGGGCTTTGGGCATTAGTATGATTGTATTAGCGGCATTAGTGCATCTTCCGCGAAACATTATTTTAATCTTCAGTCTTTTGCTCATCTTTGGACACAATCTTTTAGATACGATACACTATGATGGCAGTATATTTTGGGCAATACTTCACGAATTCTCGATTTTTCAAATAGCAGAAGGCGTAGAGTTGGAAGTTTGCTATCCAATAATTCCATGGATAGCAGTAATGTCCTTAGGATATTACTTTGGGGCATTTTATGACAAATCGTACGAAGCCGATAAAAGAAAGAAAGTGTTTACGATAATAGGCATTTCAGGACTCGTATTATTTTTCGTTTTAAGATACTACAATCTGTATGGCGACCCAATACATTATAAGGATTACGGAACTGTAGCAAAAAATATAATCTCGTTTTTCAATCTCTCCAAATACCCCCCCTCATTATTGTTTTTATTGATGACCTTGGGAGCCGCAATATTATTTTTAGGCAATGCCGAAAAATTAAGAGGCAAAGTGCTTGACTTTTTCAGCATATTTGGACGAGTTCCATTTTTCTATTACATCACACATTTGTATCTCATACATTTACTTGCGCTCATTTTCGCAGAACTTTCGGGATTTGGCTGGCGTGCCATGATATTAAAAGACTGGGTTACCAAAAGTCCCCAATTAAAAGGATATGGTTTTTCGCTATGGCTTGTTTACACTATTTGGTTTTTTGTGATTTTACTTATGTACCCCCTTTGCAAGAAATTTGACCGCTATAAACAAGGCCACAAAGAGAAATGGTGGTTGAGTTACTTCTAAAAAAGCCATTAACCCTTTTACTCTGAACTCCCATCACACTTAGTATAACGCCGAACTTTTTTTCCTATGCACCATATCTCCTTACATCAGTCCAATATCTTTATTGGAGAGAGTTATAAGAACTTAGCAACATACCTTCCCCAAGGGCAAGTTGTAGCCATTATAGATGAAGGCGTGCAGCAGCACTACCCACACCTGCTCAAGGAGTATACTTGTATAAGTATGCCACAAGGCGAGGGCAATAAAACCCTTGCCACCATACAACATCTTTGTCAAGAATTGATACGTTTAGGAGCCGACCGCAACACCTTTTTATTAGGTATAGGAGGAGGTATTACTTGTGATATAGTAGGGTTTCTTGCCTCCATTTTTATGCGAGGCTGTCGTTTTGGTTTTGTATCTACAAGTTTGCTTTCACAAGTAGATGCAAGCGTAGGCGGCAAGAACGGTGTAAACGTAGAGGGCTACAAGAATATGCTTGGAGTATTTGCACAACCCCAATTTGTGTTGTGCGATACAGCCATGTTATCCAGTTTGCCCCATGAAGAGTTTGTCGGAGGCTTTTCGGAGATTGTAAAGGCAGCCATTATTGCCAACAAAGACCTATTTTACTACCTCAAGGCACACAGCACAGCAGCCCTTAACAAAGATGCCAACTTGCTTAATCACCTCATACACCAAGCGGTGCAGATAAAGGCAAATATTGTGCGTGAAGATGAACGAGAAAAAGGCGTAAGGCGTTTACTCAACTTAGGGCATACCTTTGCCCATGCTATTGAAAAATTGTCGAAGCACACACATGGAGAGGCCGTAGCCATAGGGCTTTGTCTTGCCAGTAAACTATCGTATCAACAAGGCATTATGCCCCAAGATGAAGTGCAGCAGATTACCCAACTATTACAAGACTTACAATTGCCCACAACTACTCCCATTGCCCCCATCGACTTGTTTGATGCTATGTGTGCCGACAAAAAGAAGAGTGGCAACAGCCTACACTTGATACTTCCAGAGCGTATCGGCAAGTGTAGAGTAGAGGAAGTATCGCTCAATAGACTCAAAACATGGTGTGCAGCCCTATAACCCCCATCTCTCTACAATGATTTGCCTTAGTATAACCTCGTCCAATTTTGAGCAATGCCAAAACCTACTGCAAGGCAGCCGTATGGCAGAGTTGCGCCTCGACCTCATGCAATTGCCACTTGAGCAAGTGCAAGCCCTACTACAGATGGGCATCACTTGTGTGGTTACTTGTCGTCCCTGTACGCATTTATCCATATCACCCTTAGCATATTTGCGGTACGCCATACAGCAAGGAGCAAAGTATGTAGATATTGAACTTGAGGCAAGCGAAGAGCAGCGTTTGGCATTGATTGCCGAGGCACGCAAGTATGGCTGTCGAGTTATCCTTTCATATCACAACTTTAGTGGTACGCCATGCCTTGAGGATTTACGCAGCATCGTAGCGCAATGCCGAGCTATGGGTGCCGACATTGTTAAACTCATTACCACAGCGCAACATTCGCACGATGTTGCACGTTTACTTTCGTTGTACGAGGGAGAGTCGAACCTCATTGCCTTTGCCATGGGTGCTTTGGGACAAATCTCACGCTTTGCCTGTTTGCACTTAGGAGCCGCCTTTACCTATGTGTCGGCAGACAAGGAGACAGAGGCCGCCCCTGCACAATTGACCCAATCTCAAGCCCAATCGTTGATTGCTTTATTACCTCCCATCAATTTCTCTATCTAATAATTTATACTGTGAAACTATTTGCCGTTACAGGAAATCCTATTGCACACAGCAAAAGCCCCGAACTCTTTGCCCTTGCTTACGGCACGGCACAAGAGCAGTTTGCTTACTTTCGTTTGGCAGCAGACTCTGCAAGTGAGGCCTTTGGTATTTGTAAGGACTTGGGTATTCGAGGAATCAACATAACAGCACCCTTTAAGTCCGATTTTGTATCCCTATCCACACATCTTTCGCCAGAGGTGCAAACCCTTTCATGCTGCAACACGCTATTGTTTGAGGGCGATGAAGTAAAGGCTTACAATACCGATATTGAGGGAGTGCTGGGTGCTTTAAGGCAAGCCGAGGTGCCCTTAGATGGTTTATCGTGCCTTGTTTTAGGGGCAGGTAGTGCAGGTCGTACCGCAGCCTATGCGCTACATAGTGTAGGGGCAAAAGTTACGATTGTTAATCGCACGCTTGAAAAAGCACAATCCGCAGCGCAGTCCATTGCCTGTTTGCACATATCGGCACAAGAGATAGAGGGCTACTTACCACAGGTGGAGTTGATTGTTAACACCATTTCGGGCGAGCAGAGTTTGCTTCCCACTCAAAGTTTAAGTCCTCAGCATACGCTTTTTGATGCGGTTTATCATCAATCCTCGTTTAGAGACATATCCAAACAACAAGGCTGTCGTTACATTGCAGGCAACTATTGGTTGTTGCATCAAGCCATACCCTCCTTTCGTCGATTTACGGGAGTTGCGCCCGATGTCGAGGCAATGAGAGCAATCTTTACCGAACGTAAATCATCGCCACGCCACATTGCTTTGATTGGATTTATGGGTACAGGCAAAAGCACCATTGCACCTTTGCTGGCGCAGATGTTGGGCTTGCCTACGGTAGATACCGATGTGGAGATTGAGCAGCGTTGTGCAATGACGGTGCCTGAAATCATCGCACAACGAGGCATTACTTACTTTCGGCAACAAGAGCAAGCAGTAGTGCACGAGTTACTTGCACGCTCAGAGTCACATGTCATTAGTTGTGGAGGAGGCGTTATTACCCAATCAGCCCTTGCGCAAAGGCTCAAATCAAGTGCTACTGTTGTGTGGTTGTATGCCTCGCCCAGCGTTTGTTTAGAGCGCATCAATGTAGCAACTCGCCCTTTGTTGGCACAACAGAGCGAGCCATTGCAAGCCGCCCAGCAGTTGTTTGCCGAGCGTAAGTTTGCGTATGCACATACAGCACATTTGCTTATCAACGCCAGTGTAAATAATCCACAAGTCATCAGCCAAAAGATATATGACCAAATCCATACCCTCCACCAACATTAGCGGACGGCTAATTGCCCCAGCCTCTAAAAGTGTAGCCCAACGTGCCATAGTTGCCGCCTTGCTTGCCAAAGGCACAAGCCACTTGCAGCATCTAACACTTTGTGCCGACACATCGGCTGCGCTACAAGCGGCAAGCACCTTAGGAGCCGTTTGTACACCTTTGAGCAATCAATCTTACAGTATAAGTTCCGATTTTTTTGCTTTGCAAGATGACCAACTACACATCAACTGTGGCGAATCGGGCTTATTGGTGCGTATGCTAACCCCAGTGCTTGCCCTACGCAAGCAATCGGTAGTGCTTCAGGGGCATGGTTCGTTGAATATGCGTCCCCTTAGTATGCTCGAATTGCCCTTGCAGCATTTGGGCGCAAGCATCACATCAAACCATGGTTTTTTGCCTCTCCACGTACAAGGAGCGATACGTGGCGGGCGAGTTCGGGTTGATGGCAGCCTGAGTTCGCAACAACTCACAGGCTTGCTCATGGCACTTCCCTTAGCTGGGCACGACTCTACGCTTAGTGTGAGTCAGCTCAAAAGCAGCCCCTATATTGACCTTACGATAGAGCTATTGAGGGATTTTGGCATTACAATAGAGCATCATCATTACGAGGAGTTTTACATCAAAGGCAATCAATCGTATCGAGCCAGTACATATAGCATCGAGGGCGATTGGAGTGGAGCCTCATGCTTGCTTGTGGGGGGGGCTATTGCTGGCGAGATTCAGGTAGATAATCTACGAGCCTCTTCGACTCAAGCCGATAAACTTATTGTAGATGCGCTTCGTATGGCAGGGGCTTTGGTGGAGCAAACGCCCGATAGTGTGCGTGTAAGTAAATCCACGCTTAAGGCCTTTTCGTTTGATGCTACACATTGTCCCGACTTGTTTCCAGCCCTTGTAGCCCTTGCAGCCTGTTGTCAAGGCAGCACGCAACTTGTTGGCGCGCAACGCTTGTTGCACAAAGAGAGCAATCGTGCCCTGAGTTTGCAGTCAGAGTTTGCCAAGCTTGGCATTCACATCAGTCTTGATGGCGATATGATGCGAGTACAAGGGGGCGGCCTTATGCAGGGAGCGCATACCCTATCGCACAACGACCACCGTATTGCTATGGCACTTGCAACGGCAGCCTTGTGCTGCTCCACGCCTGTGAGCATTGAGGGGGCGGAGTGTGTGAACAAGTCGTATCCTGACTTTTGGAGGGATTTGGAGCAGCTCACGCAATGAAACTCCTAAGCCCATTGGAGTAGAGCAACCTGTGGCGTTATTTACTACATGCTTTAAGCCCCTTGAGTTTAACACGCAAGGCGATGGCAGTATAGCATCGCCTTGTGCGTTAATGTCTTGTTGCTTGCAACAGTGATGCCTTGTTGCCTGCTACAATGGTATCTTGTTGCTTGCTACAAGGGTGCCTTGTTGCTTGCTACAAGACACCTTTATTGCCTGTGGTAGAGTTAGGCTACTGTAAGTGTATTGTGAAACGTACTTGTACGAGAGGTTTTAAGGGGCTTTCCGTTGGTATGCTGGGTGATTACTTGGAGCCTGTACTCTCCCTTTTCTAATTCAGGGATTAGGCAAATGAGTTTTGCGGGTTTGTTAATGATTATGCTCGTAATCTTAGTGCTTGCTCCCTCTGTCGTTATCAAATATATGCCATTGCTGGGGTGTTCGCCCTCTATTTTGAGCATACTTCCTGTTATTTCGATTACTCCTCCAGAGGTAATGTATTGGTTGATGCTGCTACTTATACTGTCACGCACTTCGATGATGTGAGGACGCAACTCTTGTGGGTTAACCTTCTCAAGCTTAATTGATGATGTTGCTTTTTTGAGTTTTCGTCCCGCCAAGAGGTTAATACATACTTTGTGCCGCTTGGGGTCAAAGTGGTCGAGCGAACCCTCAAATGTGCCCTTTATCGATAGTTTGGTGCTAAACAAGTCTGTTTGCACGTAGCCTCCCTCAGAACTTATTGTGGTGATGAGCTCAAAAAAAGAGTTGAGTACAGCCAAAATATCGCTCTTAGTAATCGTACTTCCATTCAACAACATTCTCTGGATAAGGCTCTCCAAATCATAACGTTTGAGGTCTTGCATAATGGCATTATAGTCATCATCTCGCTTGGTCAGTTGGTTTTTGAGTAGGGTGTATTTTAGTGCCATAACTATTTATGTGCTTATAGGTGGGTATTAAGATGCTTTACATCGAGGAGTCTTTTAATTATCCTTAATTTGTGCGTGTAGCGGTTTAGATCGTGATTAAAGATGCCCTCATTGTCAATCTTATCCACACGTACACTGCCCGAAGCGTGTATGATTGTGCCATTGCCCAATAGCAGCCCAACGTGTGTAATCTTGCCCTGTGCATTGTCAAAAAAAGCAAGGTCTGCCCCCTGTCCCTGCTCAACGAAGTCAATCAACTGCCCCTCTCCAGCTTGCAGGCTTGCATCTCGAGGCAATGCTATCCCCACACATCGATACAGCAATTGAGTAAAGCCAGAGCAGTCTATGCCCATTGCAGTACGTCCCCCCCACAAGTAAGGGCTGTTGATTAGGGCGAGGGCTGCCTGACAAATGTTAGGGATAGATGCCGAAAGGGTAGGGGCAAGCAATGTTTCTAATTGATACGTTTGGTGCATTAAACTAAAACTGCCTGTGTTTTCATTGTAATTGTACAGTACTGCACCTTGTGGCAATAGTATGCGTTGCTTACTGTTGATATGTACGGCATAGGCTATGGCAGTGTTGAGTATTCGCCCTTGTTGGGCTTGCAACTTGCTCTGAAGGCTTGCCTCATCTATCAATGCTACACTTAGGGGATTGAGCCAGCCTACATAGCCATCAATAGTACTGCGTACTTGCAACCATTCTGCGGTTTGCTGCTCAAGGGTAAATGTTTCGCCCCATAGTAATTGCGATACCATTTCGCTACGCTCTGAGGGCTCGCCTCGCAAAGGTACTATGGTGGTGGTGGTAATTCCAATCATCTGAAAAAAAGGTGTGTTGATTTGCGTAGCAAATGTAAAAAAAAACATTCACTTACAAACTCAATTTACCCCCCTAATATCCTTATACTATACCTATTGTACCTTGCGTTAGAGGGCAAATCGCTGTAGAAAAGATACTGTGGATAACAAAATTTATCCCTATCTTTGCGCCCTTTGTTAGGGCAAAAAGAGCGAATTGCTCTGTTGTCAAACAAGCATCATATATCCTACTCACTACAATTATGGCAACAGAGAATAAAATATTAGGAAGATTAGAGGGCTTAAAAAATAAGTTTGAGGAGATAGGCGAACAACTATCTGACCCCGCAGTCATTGCCGACATGAAAAAATACGTGGCGCTCAATAAAGAGTATCGTGATTTAGAACCCATCGTTAAGGCTTGCGACGAGTATCGTAACCTACTAAGCAACCTCGAAGCAGCGCAAGACATCTTGTCAAACGAAAAAGATGCCGATATGCGTGAAATGGCAAAGCAAGAATTAACCGAACTTGAAGACCGTCAACCCAAACTTGAGGAAGAGATAAAACTCATGCTTGTGCCTGCCGACCCACAAGATGCAAAGAATGCTATCCTCGAAATTCGTGCAGGTACAGGAGGCGACGAGGCCTCTATCTTTGCAGGCGATTTGTACCGTATGTACATCAAATTTATCGAACGCCGAGGCTGGCGCATGGAGGTAACCTCCTTCTCCGAAGGCACCGTTGGGGGATACAAAGAAATCGTGATGAAGGTATCGGGCGATAACGTATATGGAGTATTGAAGTACGAAAGTGGCGTGCATCGTGTACAACGTGTGCCCCAAACCGAAACACAAGGACGTGTGCATACCTCAGCAGCCTCTATTGCCGTACTGCCCGAGGCCGATGAGTTTGAGGTAGAGGTAAAGGATAGTGATGTGCGATTGGATACCTTTTGTGCCTCAGGTAACGGAGGACAATCTGTTAATACCACCTACTCGGCAGTGCGTGTAGTACATATCCCTACGGGTATTGTGGTACAGTGCCAAGATGAAAAATCGCAATTAAAAAACAAAGCCAAAGCAATGGCCGAATTGCGTACTCGTATCTACAACATTGAGTACCAAAAGTACGTTGATGAAATATCAAGCAAACGTAAAACAATGGTGTCGGGGGGCGACCGCTCGGCAAAAGTGCGCACCTACAACTATCCCCAAAGCCGTATGACCGACCACCGCATTAACTACACTATCTACAACCTATCGGCATTTATGGACGGGGATATACAAGACGTAATCGACCACCTTCAAGTGGCAGAGAATGCAGAGCGTTTGAAAGAAAGTGATTTATAGCCCATAACTCTACAAATGACCGCACACGAACTTTATCAAGAGATTTGCCATAAAAAATCTTTCCTCTGCGTAGGCTTAGATACCGAATTGAAGCGCATACCTGCTCACTTGCACGACTGCCCTTCGCCCATCTACGAATTCAACAAGCAAATCATACAAGCCACCGCAGCCTACACCGTAGCCTATAAACCCAATCTTGCCTTTTACGAGGCCGAAGGCATACAAGGTTGGCAAGCCTTAGAGCAAACCATAGCCTTCATTCGCCAACACTATCCCAAAATACTTATCATTGCCGATGCCAAACGTGGCGACATAGGCAATACCTCTCGACTTTATGCCGAGGCGTTTTTTGACAAAATGCAGGTCGATGCCGTTACCCTATCACCCTATATGGGGCGTGATACGGTGCAGCCCTTTTTGGAGTTTCCTAACAAGTGGGCAGTACTCCTCGCCTTAACCTCTAACCCCTCTGCTTCTGATTTTGAACAATTGAACTTAGAGCATGGACAAAAACTCTATGAGCAAGTTCTCGCTACCTCCATGCAATGGGGAAGCATAGATAATACCATGTATGTAGTAGGAGCAACTCAAGCCAGCGTACTCAAACAAATACGCCAAATTGTACCTCATCACTTTTTGCTCGTGCCAGGGGTAGGAGCACAGGGCGGTAGCCTTGATGAGGTTGCTCAAAACGGTATCAACGCACAATGTGGCTTACTGGTAAACGCCTCACGAAGTATCATATTTGCACAAGGCGATACGCAGTTTGCTGAGGCGGCAGCGCATCAGGCACAAAGCCTGCAACAACAAATGGCGCAGTATGTATAGTACCTATCGTAATAATGACGCTGGAGTGTGGAATTGCTCTTATGCTTAAAAAAGTTTAACCGATTAAGATTGCATTTGCTCTCTCAAATAATAAATAGTAATTTCGTTGCCCTAAAAACTTAAAAAATACCTAATGCCTCACTGGGATACCCATATACAATCGCTGAAAACTATACTGAATGAGGCAAAAAATGTGATTGTAGTTTCACATATCAACCCCGATGGCGATGCAGTAGGGTCATCATTAGCATGGAGTGCATACTTGCGTAAGGCTTTTTCACAGTTAAGCGTACACACTTTATTCCCCAATAAGTTTCCCGATTTTTTGTCGTGGTTGCAGGGAGCACCAGAGGCAATGATTTATGCCGACAATCAAGAGCAAGCATTAGCAGTACTGAAATCTGCCGATGTGATTTTTTGCCTTGACTTTAACGCCATGCACCGCTTGGAGCAGTTGGGTAAAGAGGTAGAGCAATGTGCCGCAAAGAAAGTGCTAATTGACCATCATTTGTATCCTTCGGAAGATTTTACCTTGCAATTTTCCGATACCTCAATGAGTTCTACCTCAGAGTTTGTGTACCGAATTATTTGTCAGTTAGGCGGAAAAAACATTCTTAACCGAGATATTGCCAATGCCCTTTATGTGGGTTTGATGACGGATACAGGCTCATTCAACTTTAGTGTCAATACCCCCGAAACCTTTCGCATGGCAGCCGACCTTATGGAGTTTGGTATTGATAAAAATGAAATATCGGCAAAGGTATATGATAGTTATAGTGAAAGCCGAATGCGTTTGATGGGCTATTGCCTATTAGAAAAAATGCAGGTCTTGCCACAGTATAAGGCAGCATATCTTGCACTCTCTCGCAAAGAATTAGAGCGTTTCAACTTTCAATCGGGCGATACTGAGGGCTTGGTCAATCTACTGCTCTCTATCAAAGGTGTTGAACTTGCAGCATTCTTTACCGAGGCATTAGATAGAACGCATATTCGTGTGTCGTTACGCTCCAAAGGAAAAACAATATCGGTAAACGAATTATCCCGTAAATACTTTAATGGAGGAGGACATTTTAATGCCGCAGGAGGTAAATATGCAGACTCGCTCAAAAATTGTGAACAGTATTTTGAGGGCATACTCAAAGCGTCTTTTGCTAATGAATAAGAAGCCTCTTTTATATTATTTGATATCTGCATTGCTGCTGCTTACTTGCTCTTACGCTTGTAGCCCTAATGAACAATTACCTCAGCAAAAAACTGTACTTGTTGATAAAACGCAACAAGCATTGCAAGATATGAACCGATATTTGAGTGAGCGAGAGTATGATGTTTTGCAAGCTTATATCAACCGACAAGGCTTCAAAATGCAGCAAAGTCAATATGGATTCTATGTTGAACAGGTGGAGCAAGGTAGTGGACGTGCATGTAAACAGCGAGACTTTGTTACTTTACAAGGTCGAGTTTGGCTCATTGATGGCACGCTATGTTACACTTATACTGAAGCTGAACCACTACAAATTCATGTGGGTGCAGAGGTGCGTTATCGGATATTGAACCTTGCTATGCTTGGTTTGAAAAAGGGTGCAAAGGTTCGCCTTCTCTTTCCCTCTATGATGGTTTTTGGCTTATTGGGCGATGG
>JBOFMS010000129.1:0-3139 GCA_051658505.1 Bacteroidales bacterium
GTGCAGGGGCAGCATTTAAATGCTGAATGTTTTTCATATCCTCACTACGATAGTAAGGACGTACTGCAATTCCTTCGGGAGTTTTCCAAACTAATTTCTTGTCGTAATCAGCCCCTTTAAGGTCTTTGGTTATTACCGCCTCCCAGTCTTGCGTAGCAACTGGTGGGAATTCGGTAAAGAGTTTTTTGTTTGACATGGTATTTTAAGTTTAACTTTTGTAGAAAAGAACTCGCAAATTTAGCATTTTATTGATTTTATGCAAAAATACCTTGTGAATTGATTTGTTTACAAAAAATCATGTTTTTGATTAGTAGAGCTTAACAAAAAGTAGTATTTTTGCGGACTTTGTTATATTGTATTGCCTGGTTTGTTGTGTTGTAGAGGCGAAAAAAAGATTAGAAGGAATGAGTTGATTCGTTTTTTATGAAAAGAGTCTTTTATAGTTTATGTTTTGCAGCCTTATTGCTATTTGTAGCTTGTGAGCGTACAAAGGAAAGTTTACCCATTGCTGTTATCATAGAGGAGACGGCTTCAGAGCGAGTTAAGTTTGGGGTTGAGTACTTGTTAGATGCGCTTAATAAGCAGGGATATAGGGCTGCACTAGTGAGCAAAAATGCTAATACCACAGGGCAATATGTAATTACCATTGGCTTGTATAAGGATGATGTGGTGCAATTGCACGCATCACAAAGTTGCATTATTTTTGAAAAACAGCCAAAGCAAGAGGGCTTTGTTGTAAAAAGCAAAAATGCATCAATGATAATTACTGGAGCTGACCCTTCGGGAGTGCTTTATGGTTGTGTTGAGGTAGCAAGCATAGTCAAAACAAGTGGTAAAATACCTAAGTTCTTGAATTTTGTAGACCAACCCCAAACACAACAACGTGGTGCTTGCCTCAATTTGCAAAGACCTTATTATTTGTCAGATAAAATGTCAGATAATACTCCTTATACTCCTAAAACTTTTCCTTGGTTTTATGATAAACAAATGTGTGTTGATTATCTTAATTTATTGGTTAGTAATAAAATTAATACTCTCTTTTTATGGAGTAAACATCCTTTTTCATCACTTGTTAAATTAAAGGATTACCCCTATGCTCTTGAGATAAGCGACGAGGATTTTGAAAAGAATGTTGAGTTTTTTGAATTTTTATTGAAAGAGGCAGATAGACGAGGTATTTTAGTGGTGCAAAAGTTTCACAACATTGTTGTGCCAAAATCTTTTGCTCAAAGGCATAGATTATCTGTACAGGATTTAGGACATACCATACTGCCAGTTGTTGCAGACTATACACGCAAATCAATTACTGCATTCATTGAAAAATATCCTAATGTGGGCTTATTAGTTAGTTTTGATGAGGGTATGCATCAGAAAAATAACGAGGAGTGGCTTGTAAAAACTATTATACCAGGCGTAAAAGAGGGTTTAAGGGTTCTTGATATTAAAGAGGAGCCTCCTATTATAATTTCCTCGTATGATGCTAGTGCAAAAAGTATAATTGAAGCAGCTATATCTATGTATAAAAATTTACATATGATGATTCAGTACAATGGAGAGGAGTTTGCTGATTATCAATCAACCGTAACACAAGAAAAGGCAAGTAAATTTAGTTCGGCTTATATTAAAAAACTACAGGTTTTGGCAAAATTTGAAGCTTTTTACCTTGGCACCCCTAAGTTTATTCGACAATCGGTTATAACTATAAATGAGGCACAAAAGATAAATGGGTTACATCTGTATCCAAAATCTTTCTACTGGTCGCACACATCAGATAGTGTTTCGCCATATTTGCGAAAAATCAATAAGGATTGTATTTTACATAAAGCGTGGGGACGTTACGCATGGAATAGTACACATAATCTGCGAGTCGATAATCGATATTGGTCGAATGAATTTGCAAATATATATGGCTGTAAACCAAGTTGTGGTCGAAGAATTTTAGATACTTATAATGCAATAGGTGAAATTGCACCAAAACTTCTTTTGCGGTTTGGGGTTATTGGACTTAATCAGCAGGAGGCTTTTATACCTACATTTATTCCCCAATTTATTAATGAACCGAAATCGCAAAACAAAAGCGACAAATTGAAAACTCTTAATGAGAAGACTCTTTTTGATTGGGTTGCGCATGAATCGAAAAATCAGATTTATATAGGGCAAACTCCGATAGATGTTATTGATGATGTTTTACAGCATGCAAAGTCTTCTGTGGAGGCAATTAATAAAATGGAGCGACATATTACAAAAAGTAAAGATAAGTTTGAGGCTTTATGTAATGATGTGTATTGCTATAATGATTTTGCTAACTTTTTTGCACAAAAAACTAAAGCAGCAGAAATGATTTTGCGTTATCAACACTCATGTAATACAGAGGACTTGGAGAGTGCACTATTATTTTTGAAGAATAGTTTGATACACTGGAGGTCATTAGTTGAACGTATGCAGGGTAGTTATTTATTTGCAAATAGTATGCAAACAAAACAACGTATCATCTCTATTATTGGCGGTCAAATTGAGGGACAAACATGGGAGGAAATTTCGTCTTATTACGAAATGGAACTTGCAAATCTAAAACGAAATATTGCCCTTATCAAAACAGAGTTGTATAGTAGCAATGAAGCATTTACATCAGTAAAAGTTACACTTGCAGATAAGAGTATAAGCACGTTTCCTCTTATTGAGGGCGAAAGAATTTTTGCAGATAAGCCCTTTATGATAAAAAAAATAGCCAAAGAGTTACAAAATATTACAGCACTTCGCCTACATAGTGATAAGCAAACACATAGCCCAAGCCTTGTTACTTTTACTTGTTATGCCCCAGTAAAAGTATTGGTAGGTTATTTTAATGATGATAACAACGACTACTTACAGCCAACATTACCTCAACAACACTTTGAACGGAGTAATGATAAATTGGCAGATTTGTGTCTAGTAAACGGAATCGAGATTGAAAATATGCCATCGGTTAATATTTATACATGCTTATTTGAAGAGGGAAGGCACACACTTGAACTGAATAAAGGGAGAGTTTTAATACTTGGATTTATTGATGCTGAAACAAAAATAACACCTTATAACGCTAATTTTGGGAATTCACAACGTAAATCAATGGATTGGTTGTTTTATTAAAAATAATATA
>JBOFMS010000130.1:0-3135 GCA_051658505.1 Bacteroidales bacterium
AAAACCAAATCGGTAGGAGTAAGCCCATGCCAACTTGCGTGTTGTAATGGTGCATATACTGCACCCCATGTGCCAGGGTTGTTTACCAGTATCATTGCGGCAATGGTAATGCCTCGCAAAATGTCTAATGAAAGTAATCGCTGAGGGGCTTGAGTAAGAGGCTGCATAAGGTAATGAAGTGTTTTTCGCACAAATATAGTCATTGAAGTATGATTCTATCAACTTTGCCCATAGTTTATAATGAAAAATATTACCTTTGCGGTCTTACTATACAAAACAACAAATTATATGGCAACAACAGCAGATTTTCGTAATGGATTGTGTATCTCGTACAACAACAAGCCTTGTTCAGTGGTTTACTTTCAACACGTAAAACCAGGTAAAGGGGGTGCTTTTGTAAAAACCAAATTGCGTAATCTTGAAAATGGTCGTATTCTTGAAAACACATTTACCGCAGGTGAAAAAATTGAGGTAATTCGTATTGAGCGTCGTCCCTATCAATTTTTGTACAAAGATGAAATGGGGTTTCACTTTATGCACAATGAAACTTTTGAGCAAATTGACCTTCCGAAAGAATTGGTTGATGCGGCAGAGTTTTTGAAAGATGGACAAGTAGTAGAAATGATGATACACACCGATGATGATGATAGAGTACTTACTTGCGAGTTGCCTGACAGCATTGAGCTTAAAGTTGTATCGGCAGAGCTGGGTGCTCGTGGAGACACTGCTTCGTCAACCGTTATGAAACGTTGCACCTTAGAAACAGGGGCTGAAATTATGATACCTGCCTTTGTAAACGAGGGCGAAACAATAAAGGTTAATCCACACGAGCGTACTTACCTTGAGCGTGTAAAGAAGTAAGTTTTACTTAGCCTATCCAAAAAAAACGCCGAAAACAGACGCTATCTGTTTTCGGCGTTTTGCAATTATTACAGTGCCTAACATTTGCATTATTTCTTACACCGCAATCGGGGCTTTTATACCTGCTTGCGGATTGTAGTTTTCAAGGGTAAAATCCTCATAGCAAAAACCAAAAACTGACTTTATTGAGGGATTGATATGCATACTGGGCAGTGCAGTAGGTGTGCGAGCAAGTTGTGTATGCACCTGCTCAAGATGATTGAGGTAAATATGCGCATCGCCAAGGGTATGAACAAACTCGCCAACTTGCAAACCACATACCTGCGCCAACATCTGCGTAAGCAAGGCATAAGAGGCAATGTTAAAGGGCACGCCCAAAAAGCAATCGGCACTGCGCTGATAAAGTTGACAAGAGAGCCTATTATTTGCCACATAAAATTGAAACAAAGCATGACAAGGCGGCAATGCCATTTGGTCAATTTCAGCCACATTCCATGCACTTACAATGTGTCGGCGAGAGTCGGGATTTTGCTTTAGAGCCTGTTCTAAATTTGCAATTTGGTCAATTTTACCACCATCAGGCGTAGCCCAACTGCGCCATTGATAGCCGTAAACGTGCCCAAGTTCTCCCTGCTCGTCAGCCCACTCGTCCCAAATACTTACTCCATTATCATTAAGATATTTGATATTAGTATCACCACGCAAAAACCACAGCAATTCATGTATAATGGATTTGATATGTACTCGTTTGGTCGTTAATAGCGGAAATCCCTTTTGTAGGTCAAAGCGCATTTGGTAGCCAAAAACGCTTTTTGTACCTACCCCTGTGCGGTCAGTTTTTTCAACACCATTATCCAAAATATGTTGTAAAAGGTCTAAGTAGGCTTTCATTATACCTGTAAGTTCGAGGTTTTTCGGATTATAATTTCAAGACGATGCAACCATACCGTAATTGCCGCTAAACCTACACGCACAAACAGCACCCACGGCACAAGTGCCCCCACGCTAACAAATAGCAAGAGGTCTTCGATATTACTATGTGATATTGCTAAATGGTGATTGAGGATATTAAGTTCGGCAACCGATACCTTTCCCTCCTCTTTTTCCTCTATCATTACTGCGCCACCGTAGGCGATACCAAGAGTTTGTCCTACAAACCAAAGAAAAGATGTTTTGGCAGGCAAGCCCAGTACATACATTAACGGACGTAGCAATTTGGATATCCAGCGAATAAGCCCCAAATCGGCAAGTATGCGCTGACTTATGGTAAGTAGCATAATGATGCAAAACATTTGCACAAGTAGTAATGCGGTATTTTTTAGCCAATGTAGTAATGTGGGCACAAATGCTTGCGCCTCTACCACTACCTTATTTACGTTTTGTATAGCCTCCGTTTGTGGCAAAAATTGATTAAGAATAAAGGCAGATACAATTGCTCCAGTAAGCCTTAGTGCAAGCATTCGTATCACAGATGCACCTGTTTTGTACTGTATGGTAGATTCGATAATCAAATTGTGCGCACACAAACACATGGTGGCAAGTATGGTAATAGAACGAATATCAAAGCCTATCATATCGATTACAGCAATGGCAGCATAAATATTCACAAATACTGCCGAGATAAAGACCAATGCAGCCTCTCCACTCAATCCTAAGTGGATAAACAAGGGGCTAATCCACTCTGCTATTAACTGCGTAAACCCAAAATACTGAAGCAGCATTACTACAAATGATACGCCCAAGGTCATACCCAATATCCAGCGAGCTGTACGCAAGCCCGAGTGCCAACCTCGGCGTGCCGCTTGACGTATAATTGATAGCGAATTAGAAGAAGTTACCATTACAAACTCTATTCAAATGTTTTTAATTGAAAGTCGATTCCGTTAAATACGCCATAGGTGCAACCCTCTATCCAGTCACTCAAAATTGCCATTTGCGCACCATTACCTACAGGCATTAATATAGGCGTATGCCGATGTCCAAATACAAAATAGTCGATGGCTTGAGCCTTATATTCTTTTTGTATAAATGCCAAAAGATGTTCACGCTCAGCCCTAAATGGCACAGCAACCCCTTTTCCTAAGCGACTGCTTTTGCTCCACGCCAAACCAAATCCAATGCCCCACCATGGGTGCAAACTACCGTAAAGTTTTTGCAAAAAGCGATTAGTAAAAATCCAATTCATAAGCTTATAACTAAAGTTATGATTGCCTAAGCCATCGCCATGCGCAAGGAAGAATCGCTTGCCTGCCATCGCCACTACTTGTTCAGAGT
>JBOFMS010000131.1:0-8502 GCA_051658505.1 Bacteroidales bacterium
CTTTAGCAAAGGGCGAAAATCTGCGATTTAAGCCACTCCTACCTAAAGTCGGGGGGGGGGGGGGGTAAACATATACGACAATGCGTTAAATGAGCCAAAAATGCCCTTTACGAGGAGCTGGCTATTTGCGCTATTTATATTCATTGTCTTATTCATCTATTTTTGTTGAATTGGCTGCAAATGTAAACTAAACTTTTTTATCTGCAAAAAAATAATGTAAAAAATATTTGGCTGCATTTTGTAAACGCTCCCTTCGGGAAATTATTGTATGGGGGTGTTTTTTTTAACAAAACGAGCAGGGGGCTTGCTTTTCGGGTTTCTGTGCACTGCCCCACTCTACCACCGTCATTGCGGGCTTGACCCGCAATCTCCTATTCATAGGCAAGGCTCTTGCATCAGCACTAATGTAAGTCCTCCATCAATAGGGAGTTTTTCTTTTTGTTCGCACTTCGTGGCAGGGGATACCATGTCAAGCCCGCAATGACGAACAAAGGGGAAGAGGGGCGTTGCAGAGCAAACGCTACTACAATGACTCTCTAATAATTAAAAGCGATGCTCCATAGTGAATGCACCGCCATGCTACTACCCCATTACCACCCTACACTCTCACCCCTTTATCACCACCCTCCTACCACCGTCCTTGCGGGCTCGACCCGCAATCTCCTATTTATGGGCAAGGCTCTTGCATCAGCACTAATGTAAGTCCTCAATCAATAAGGGGCTTTTTCTTTTTGTTCGCACTTCGTGGCAGGGGATTGCGGGTCAAGCCCGCAAGGAGGAGTAAAAGGGGGAGAGGGGCAGGTAGAGGCATTGCCCCCTCGTCAAATTTAAGTAGCAATGAGCGTTGCTGAAGTGCAGTCTGTGGGGGTTACGGTAAGGTAGTCGCCAATTTTATGCTGATTAGCATTAAAAATCACTACTTGGTTTTGGCTTGTTCGCCCAAAGAGCTGCTGGCTCGATTTTTTTGAGACTCCCTCAACCAATACTTCTACACTTTTGCCAATGTAGGTTTGCTTTACTTCTTGGGCAAGTTCTCGTTGTAGGGTAATGATTTCATTCAATCTACGTATTTTTACTTCCTCTGGCACATCGTCCTTTAGGTGTCGCATGGCGTAGGTATTGGGTCGCTCGGAGTACATAAACATAAAGGCAAAACTGTACTTTACCTTGCGTATCAAATCAAGGGTTTGTTGGTGGTCTTGTTCCGTTTCGGAGCAAAAGCCTGCTATAAGGTCGGTCGATATGCTACAGGTGGGCAGTATACGCCTAATGGCTGCAATGCGCTCAAGGTATTGCTCGTGTGTGTAACTGCGGTTCATGAGTTTTAATATTCTATTGCTTCCGCTTTGGGCTGGCAAGTGAATGCTTTTGCAGATGTTGTCGTACTTTGCCATGGTGTGTAGTACGTCATCGCCCATATCTTTGGGGTGCGAAGTTGAAAAACGCACTCGCAATTGTGGTGATATTTGTGCTACTTGCTCAAGCAATAGTGCAAAACTTATCTCTCCAGCCGACTCTGCTGGATAGTGGTAGCTATTAACGTTTTGCCCCAATAGGGTAATCTCTTTGTAGCCTTGCGCTACGGCTTGTTTTACTTCATTGATAATGCTTTGTGCACTACGGCTACGTTCGCCTCCACGAGTGTAGGGCACTACGCAATAACTGCACATATTGTTGCAACCTCGCATAATGGATACATAGGCAGATACGCCATTGCTTTCGTAGCGTACTGGAGCAATTTCGGCGTATGTTTCTTCTCGTGAGAGTTCTACGTTAACGCCTTTTTGTCCGCTTTGAGCAAGGCGAATTAGGTTGGGTAGTTCACGGTAGGCATCGGGTCCTACTACAAGGTCAACGGATTGTTCTTTTTCAACCAGTTGCTCTTTGAGTCGCTCTGCCATACAGCCTATTACGCCAAGTATCAGCGTGGGGGTTTGGCGTTTTAGGGCACGCAACTCTTTGAGTCGCCCCCAAGCCCGCTGCTCTGCATTATCTCGTATCGAGCAGGTATTTATAAGGATTAGGTCAGCCTCTTCGGGGGTTTCGCATTGGCGATATCCCTCTTTTTGCATGATAGCGATTACCACTTCGCTATCACTTACGTTCATTTGGCAACCGTAGGTTTCGATGTAGATTTTAGGGGCATTATTCTGGGTCATTCTTAGTAGTGGCTCTTGTGTTTTTTAATGTGGTAATTGCCTCTTGTAGCGTATTGTCGATTTTTGCCAAAAATGGATAAAATCCTTCATCGTCAAGTGAGGTGGTGCGCCCAATGTATGCTTGAATTTGTGCTGTGATAATGGGGGCACACTCCTTTATTTCGGCATCGCTACTCGCTGTTACGCCATTGTTGCTGGCGTAGGTTATAAATTGTGCCATGAAGTTGCGGCGCTTAAAGTAACGACTAAGCTGGGCAAAGTTGTGTATGTGATTGAGTCCTGCTCTGTTTCTATCCGAAAACTGCAAGGCAAATCGGTAGATAAGATTCTTTCGATTTACGTTTTTGTAATACTGATTGATGCCTACTGTGTCAATGGGCACAAATATATCGGGCATAATGCCTCCTCCTCCATAAACAATTTTACCGCTTGGGGTTAGATAGCGCAAGGAGTCGTTTTGGTGAATGCTGTCGGCAAAGTTAAGTTCGCCATGTTCATAACGCCTCTGAAGTTCTAAGTAGTAATCTTCGTCACTACCTAAATTGTAGGGGCGTTGAATGCACCTCCCTGTGGGTGTGTAGTAACGTGCCACGGTAAGACGCATGCCTGAGCCATCGTTGAACTCAATCGGCTCTTGCACTAAGCCTTTGCCAAATGAGCGTCTGCCGATGATTGTGCCACGGTCGTTGTCTTGTATTGCTCCTGCTAATACCTCACTTGCCGAGGCAGAGCCTTCATCAAGCAGTATGGCAATCTCAATGCCTTTTAAGGCTCCTCGCCCATTAGATTTTTGCTCACGTCTATCTCGTGCTTTGCCTTGCGTGTAAACAATCAAAGTCCCCGCAGGCAAAAACTCATTGGCAATGGCTACTGCTTGCTCTAAATATCCTCCTGTGTTGCCTCGTAGGTCGAGTATCATGCTTTGCATACCTTGCTCTTGCATTTTTTTGCTTGCATCATGAAACTCTTCGAAGGTGGTGCGAGAGAACTTTGAAATCTTTAGGTAAGCGGTTTTTGAATTTATCATGTAAGCAATGTCCATGCTTTTAATGGGGATTTTGCCTCGTGTAATGGCAATGTCTACCAACTTGGATTCGCCATAGCGTTTCACCCCAATAGTTACCTTGCTGCCAGCCTTGCCTCGCAAAAGTCTGACAATGCTGTCTTGTGCAATTTTTTTGCCTGCTACCAGGCTATCGTTAACGGTGATAATACGGTCGCCTGCCATTACGCCAACTCTTTCAGATGGTCCTCCTGCAATTGTACTCATCACAATAACGGTGTCTAACATCATATTGAATGTAATGCCAACTCCCTCAAAGTTACCGTCAAGTGCCTCGTTGGCATCTTTCATCTCACTGGCAGGAATGTACACCGAATGAGGGTCGAGCGATTTAATGGCAAAAGAAATAGTTTTGTCTTCTACCTCCTTACGCACAATTTCATCAACGTACTCCCTGTCGATAAAGTTTAATACGGCATTGAGTTTATTCCACTTTTGTAATAAAAGGTATTGGTGTTGTAGATTGGACTGCTGCAAGCGCACCCCCAAAATACCCCCCAACAATAAAACTCCAATAAACGTTAGTACAAGTACTACCTTTTTTTTATTGATTCTCATTTTTATGCTTGCTTTATACAAATCTGCTGCGTCTCAACTT
Organism: Bacteroidales bacterium; assembly: GCA_051658505.1. Classification (GTDB taxonomy): domain Bacteria; phylum Bacteroidota; class Bacteroidia; order Bacteroidales; family UBA932; genus JAITMY01. Next base: position 3,821 of record JBOFMS010000131.1, read on the forward strand.
TTGCACGTTCCAATAGATTTAATCCGTCTTGATTATGATAATACTCCGAAAAAACAACTCGTTTTATCCCTGCCTGAATAATCAATTTTGCACACTCCAAACATGGCGAAGATGTAACGTAAAGGGTTGCTCCATCACTACTGTTATTGGATTGTGCAACCTTAGTAATGGCATTTGCCTCGGCATGCAAAACGTAAGCTTTGGTTTTATTCTGCTCATCTTCACAAGCATTTTCAAAGCCTGATGGTGTGCCATTATATCCATCGGAAATAATACTGCGATTTTTAACTAAAATTGCGCCAACTTGACGGCGTTTACAATACGAGTTTTCGCCCCAAATTTGCGCCATTCTCAAATAACTTTCATCAAACTTTTGCTGCTTATTCCACAAAGGAGTTTTCTGCAAGTCATTCATTCTAATCTACTTATTATTGTTTTGATAAAATTTGGTTGGGCTGCAATATTATACAAAAAACACGACACTACAAAATCATTCTATGCAAATTGGAATAAAGGAATAATGTGGCTAATTTTGCGGGCATGGATACAGACCAAATTATAGAAGTGCAAAAAGATATTGTGCGTGTTTTGCGCAATATCTACGACCCCGAAATCCCTGTAAGTATATACGAATTAGGACTTATTTACAAAGTTGATGTCAGCCCCGAAGGGGAGGTAAATATTACAATGACATTGACCGCACCAAATTGCCCTATTGCAGATGAAATTGTGAGTGACGTAAAAACACAAGTGGCGCAAGTGCCCAAAGTAACCTCATCGGAGGTAATCCTCGTATTTGACCCACCTTGGGATAAGGATATGATGAGTGATGAGGCAAAACTTGAGTTAGGCTTTTTGTAGATAATGCTCAATGAGGAAAAAATAAAGGAACTGGCTCAAGACTTACAGTTTGATGCTTGTGGAGTGATTGCTGTTAGCACCGTAAACAATGACTGCCTAAACTCATTTAACAACTGGCTACAAAAAGGCTACCATGCGGAAATGTCGTATATGGAACGATATTTTGACAAACGCTGTGCTCCAAAAGATTTGCTTGCTGAGGGGGCAAAAACTATTGTAGTAACGCTTTATTCATATCACACAAAAGATAGTGAAACCGCTCCCAAAACAGGGATTGCTCGCTACGCAAAAGGAATTGACTACCATAGCGTATTGAAGAGAAAGTTGCAACAATTATACTCTGCATTGCAAAAAGAGCAAACCTCACTTAAGGCCCGCACCTTTGTTGACACTGCTCCAATACAAGAAAGATATTGGGCTGCACAAGCAGGACTTGGGTGGATTGGCAAAAATGGAATGCTCATAAATCAAAAACTCGGTTCATATACCTTCATTGGCATTATGCTGCTAAATGAGGCAGTAGAACATCTTGCTCCGCCAAAAGTAAAAAATCATTGCGGAGACTGTAATCGCTGCATGGAGGCTTGTCCTACAAATGCCATTGTGGAAAAGGGCGTAATTGATGCACGAAAGTGCTTTGCATATCACACCATTGAGGCACATACTTGCTCAAAAAAATGTACGGAAGATACTCTACCCTCCTCTGCGCACTACGTGTTTGGCTGCGATATTTGCCAAGAGGTTTGCCCTTGGAATAAAAAGGCAAGTATGGTTGAACATAGCGAAATGCAAACTCTACCTGCGCTTGCAGAACTAACACCTCAGTCGTGGCTCAATATGAATGAAGAGGATTTTGCGCAAGACTTTGCCCAATCGCCAATTCTCCGAGCAGGGCTTGAGGGTATGAAAAAGAATGTTTCCTTATTATCTAAAATAAATTACTAAAAATGAATGTCTTATTGCTTGGCTCTGGCGGCCGTGAACATACTTTGGCTTGGAAGATTAAACAAAGTCCACTCCTTACACAACTTTTTATTGCACCAGGAAATCCTGGCACAGAGGTTTTAGGTGTAAACCTCAAACTTCAACCCGATAATTTTGCTGCCGTTAAAGCTGCCGTATTAGAGCATAAAATTACCTTAGTGGTAGTAGGACCAGAGCAACCTTTGGTGCTAGGGATAGTTGATTTTTTTAAGAACGATGCGCAATTAAAAGATATTGCCATTGTTGGACCATCAAAACTCGGAGCGCAATTAGAGGGCAGTAAAGATTTTGCAAAACGCTTTATGCAAAAATATAATATTCCAACAGCAAAATATCGCTCGTTTACCGCAGATAGCATTGCTGAAGGACAGGAGTTTTTGGCATCGCTACCTGCACCATACGTGCTAAAGGCAGATGGCTTAGCGGCTGGTAAGGGAGTGCTTATTTTAACCAACTTGCAAGAGGCGCAAGAACAATTATCGGCAATGCTCAAGGGAATGTTTGGAGAGGCAAGCAAAACAGTTGTTGTAGAGGAGTTTTTAAGTGGTATAGAACTGTCTGTTTTTGCATTAACTGATGGAAAGTCTTATAAACTACTGCCTGAAGCAAAGGATTACAAACGTATTGGTGAAGGAGATACTGGTCCAAATACTGGGGGAATGGGCAGCGTTTCACCTGTGCCATTTGCCAATGAGGAATTCATGCGCAAGGTGCAAGAACGCATTATTGAACCCACAATTAAGGGTTTGCAAACGGAACAAATCCCATACAAAGGCTTTATCTTTTTTGGACTGATTAAGGTGCAGGACGAGCCTATGGTGATAGAGTACAACGTGCGTATGGGCGACCCCGAAACAGAAAGCGTTATGCTACGACTTGATGCTGATTTACTGGACTTGCTACATGGAGCCGCCACCGAAACATTACAAACAAAAACATGTGCTATTTCGCCAAAAGCAGCAGCAGCGGTAGTTTGTGTTAGCGCAGGCTATCCGAATGATTACCCAAAGGGATTGCCTATATCTGGCATTGAAGATGTTCAGGAGAGTATTGTTTTTCACGCTGGCACGCACAAAGGCGCACAGATGGAAACAAATGGCGGAAGAGTTTTAGTAGTGTCGTCTATAGATGATAGTTTGCAAGGGGCATTACAAAAATCGTATGCCGAACTTGAGAAAATTCAGTATGAAGGAAAGTATTTTAGACGTGATATTGGAAAAGATATACTGACCTAAAACTGCAAGTAACAAGACTGTATATTTTTGAAAAAAAAATCATACCTTCGCAGCCCTAATATAGGCGATATATATCGACCGCCAATCAAATTAAGTAACCAAAACACTATTTTTTATACTATGAAAAACTTTAAGGTTAAAAACACACTATTTGCATTACTAATGAGCGTAGTTGCACTAACTGCTTGCGACAAAAACGATGATACTCCAGCAGTAACACTAAGTCTTGTTGAAGAACTAAAGAGTTATGTTGGACTATCTAAAGACAAAATTGATAATACCATGCAAACAAAAGAACTTGCCCGTTACGAGATTGACGATGAAACTTTACTATATGGAGAAGTTTCTTTTGATGATAAGGGAGATATAATAACTAGAGACGCCTATAGTTTTGAATTTTCAAATGGCGAAGTAATAAATGCAATATACGGCATTATAGTAATCGACAAGGATAAAAAGGAAGATTGCTTAAGGAGGTTTGAAACTTGGGGAGAAGAGTGTACTGCCTTAGGATATAATGGGAAATATGAAGGACTTGTAATATTAAAGAATGACACATCTATTCATTTTTATTCTGAAAGAACTCAATTTAAAGAATGCTATAACACAAATAGAGATGAATTAACTTGGGCTATTGAGGATACTGAAAACTCAAACCGTGAGTATGTAGACTGTTGTTTCATCAACGACAGTAACTTTTTACTAATAAACGTAGGTGCAGGCAAACACGATGATAGTCGCTCATCAACTTTTCGCAGCAAAACCATGCGTATAGAAAACTCCCTGAACAAGTAAAGACTGCATGTTCAATTCGTCAACCCTTATTAAGCAAGCTTAATAAGGGCTTTTTCATATAATTAGGGAAGAAAAATAAGAAACAACTATAAGGTAAATTTTCCACAAAAGATGTGTAACCTAAAACTGCAAGTAAAAATCTTGCGTAAGTTTCTTATAATCCTCGCTATATAGTTTACTTTCGGCATCTCTTATTGTAAGAAATTCGCTGCAAAGTCTTATTATTTTATGTTTTGAAAAGTCTAGCAGAACACGTTTTACAGAACTCGATTTTGTATTAGCAACTTCCATTTTTCTACTCAAAAATAGTTGGTGCTCAACTGCTTTTTCACAAAAAAGACGCTCTTCTGAAGATGGAAGTATTACACAAAAATGTCCTTGCTCAGAAAGTAATTTACTTGTCCCTTTCAGCAAATCGTCGTACGACAAATTGCAAGTGTGTCGTGCCATATTGCGAGCACTATTGGGCGACAGTAAAGAGTTATTAAAATAAGGAGGATTAGACACAATCAGGTCATAAAGTTGCTCCTTACTTTCAAAAAGACTCACAAAGTCTGATTGAAAGACTTGCATTCTGTCAGCCCATATACTTTGAGCAAAGTTAACTTTTGCTTGAGTAGCCGTAGCCTCGTGTATTTCGACTGCATGAATCATTGCTCCTTCAAATCGCTGAGCAAGCATAAGTGCAATAACGCCTGTGCCTGTGCCAATATCTAAAATCGTGTGAACCTTATCTACTGTAGCCCAAGCCCCCAACAAAACACCATCTGTGTTAACTTTCATCGTACAGGCATCTTGCAAAACATT
>JBOFMS010000132.1:0-4136 GCA_051658505.1 Bacteroidales bacterium
TGATGCCGTTAAAGCATTTGATGACTATATTAAGGCACAAGTACTTGCCAATATAATAAGTATAGATACACACGTTGCTGAAAACAGCACTCAAATAGATGTAAATGAAATTCTTGTGCAAATAAAAGTAGAAAAAGTGGTTTAGATTCAGTCTTTGTTTATTTTAAAAAAAGGCTTATCTTCGCAAACTCTTTTAAGAGAATTTTACAAAACAAAGAATTAGGATTATGAAAGAAAATACACCTAAAAAAGTAGCTTACTCTGAAGCAGAATTGCAAGAATTTAAGACAATTATTCTTGAAAAATTAGAAAAAGCACGCAAAGACTTTGAACTTTTGCGTGAAACAATAACTCAAAGTACAAGTAACGACACCATTGACACCTCACCTACCTTTAAGGTATTGGAAGAAGGAGCAGCAACTTTGTCAAAAGAAGAATCAAGCAAATTAGCAGAACGTCAACAAAAATTCATACAGCACCTTGAAGCTGCGCTAATACGCATAGAAAATAAAACCTACGGAATTTGCCGTGAGACAGGCAAATTGATACCTGCCGACAGATTACGAGCAGTGCCACACGCAACACTATGTGTTGAAGCAAAAGACAAGCGATAATGTGGCACACATTTAATCCCTGTTCTTGGCATACTCGCAATCAAGCTTTAGTTTTGATTGCACTTGTGCTACTTGCAGACCAATTCTTGAAAATTTGGATTAAAACCCACTTTACTTTAGGAGAGGAGATTAGTCTATTAGGAAAGTATGGCTTTCTACATTTTACCGAGAATAATGGGATGGCATTTGGAATTGAGTTTTTTGGCGATATAGGAAAATTGTTTTTGAGTCTATTTCGCGTCGTTTTTATTGGGTTTATTGCATGGTTTATTCGCAAGCAAATACTTGAAGGGGCAAGCAAAGGATTGATATTGGGGCTTTCTGCAATGTTTGCTGGAGCATTAGGCAATTTGATTGACAGCCTTTTTTATGGCATTTTATTTGGAGAATCCACTTATACACAAGTAGCGCAATTTTTACCCGATCAGGGGGGATATGCACAGTTTTTGTATGGCAAAGTAGTTGACATGTTTTACTTCCCAATCATTAACACAACTTTGCCCAGTTGGCTACCATTTAAAGGAGGCGATAAATTTATCTTTTTCCGTCCTATCTTCAATATTGCAGACGCTGCCATCACCACAAGTGTAGCCTATCTAATGATTTTTCAAAGACACTTTCTTGCTCAATCAAATTCAGAATAGTGCAAAGATTTAAACTTTGCACATGATATAAAAAATTCACTCAATACAACTTTAAGGATATTTAAAGTTGCTCACTCAAAAAATAGTTTTACCTTTGCACGCATTTGAGTTTTTATTATTAACTAATTAACTGCTGAAAATCATGTATTTAAGTGTTGAAAAAAAACAAGAGATTTTCGCAAAGTACGGGAAGTCTAATACAGACACTGGCTCTTCAGAGGGTCAGATTGCTTTATTTTCCTACCGTATCAGTCACCTCACAGCACATCTAAAAGTTCACAAAAAGGACTTTAGTACAGAACGTTCACTTGTGGGGTTAGTAGGCAAGCGTAGAAAGTTGCTTAACTACTTGAAAAAAACTGATATAGAAAGATATAGAGCGGTAATCAAGGCCCTTGACTTACGAAAATAGTAAAAAAGAAGAAAGGCAATTCTAAATTGCCTTTCTTTGCTTAAAAAACAATTGTCTTTTTATAGAAGTAAAGATGGATTTTCAATCACACCTTCGTCTTATCCCCGATTATCCCACTCCAGGTATTATTTTTCAAGACATCACAACACTCTTGGGCAATCCAGAAGTCTTTGGTGCTGCTGTAAAAAAAGTAGCAGAGTACTACCGAGCAAAAGGAATTACAAAAGTCGTTGGAATTGAATCACGAGGATTTATTTTAGGTGCCGCTGTTGCTTATGAATTGGGAGTGGCGCTTGTTCCAATGCGTAAAAAAGGAAAACTACCTTGGAAAACCTACTCAATAGAGTACGCTTTAGAATATGGCACTGACGCAATCGAAATTCATCAAGATGCCTTATTGCCTACAGATAAAGTTTTAATAACCGATGACATTATTGCAACTGGAGGCACTGCTTATGCCTCATTGCAACTAGTGCAAAAATTTAATATTCCCAATGAAAATATCTTTGCATGCTTTTTGCTTGACATTAAAGATGTACCAGGTAAGGAAAAAGAATTATTAAAGCAGCATGGATATTTCTCTTTAATTTAGAGAGGAGCAGTCTCTATAATATCAAAAAAGATGGATAATATTTACACATTATAAATATCTCCATCTTGCAGAATAAATTTTGAAACAAGGATAAAACGAATAAAATATGTACAACGCTGTAAAAAAAACGATTGACTTAGGTGATGGTCGCATCATTGAAATTGAAACTGGAAAACTTGCAAAACAAGCAGATGGCTCAGTAGTAGTAAAAATGGGAGACACAATGCTGCTTGCAGCTGTAACCTGTGCTGCTAATGCAAAAGAAGATGTGGACTTTATGCCTTTATCGGTAGAATATAAAGAAAAATATGCCGCTGCTGGTCGTTACCCTGGAGGCTTTTTGAAGCGAGAAGCACGTCCAAATGATCACGAGATTTTAATATCTCGCCTTATTGACAGAGCGATGCGCCCATTATTCCCAGAGGACTTTCACGCTGATGTTTTTGTAACAGTCAATCTTATTTCAGCAGACCCACAAATTATGCCAGACGCATTAGCTGGCTTAGCAGCATCAGCAGCGATGATGGTGTCGGACATTCCTTTTAATGGACCTATTTCAGAAGTACGAGTTGCTCGCATTGATGGAAAACTTTGTATCAATCCAACATTTGCGGAATTAGAGATGGCAGATCTTGAGATTATTGTAGGAGCTACTTATGAGAATATCTTGATGGTAGAGGGCGAAATGCAAGAGATTTCAGAACAAGAAATGCTTGAAGCAATTAAATTTGCCCATACAGAGATTAAGAAACACTGTTTAGTGCAAAAAGAATTAGAGGCTGCAGTTGGAAAGCAAACAAAACGGACATACTGCCACGAAGACAATGATGAAGATTTACGCAAACAAGTATATGACGCTTGCTATGCAAAAACTTACGAAGTGGCAAAAAAAATGACTTCAAAACATGAGCGTTCTGCCTTGTTTGCACAAGTTGAGGAAGAGTTTATTGCGAGTTTACCCGATGATGAAACAAAAGCACGCAACACAAAACTTGCAAAACGTTACTTTCATGACAATGTGCAAAAGAAAGCAATGCGCAATATGATATTAGATGAAGGTTTGCGTCTTGATGGTCGCAAAACAAATGAAATTCGTCCTATTTGGAGTGAAATCGATTATCTACCAGCAGCACATGGTTCAGCAATCTTTACACGTGGCGAAACGCAATCTCTAACTACAGTTACTTTAGGTACAAAACTAGACCAAAAAGCAATAGATGAAGTACTTGTTCAGGGTAATGAACAATTTGTATTGCATTACAATTTCCCTCCATTTTCGACAGGCGAAGCAAAAATGTCAAGAGGAACAAGCCGCAGAGAAATTGGGCATGGAAATCTTGCGCATCGTGCACTTAAAGGTCAAGTACCTATAGGAGAGGAGAACCCTTATGCAGTAAGAGTCGTTTCCGACATCTTAGAATCAAATGGTTCATCATCTATGGCAACTGTATGTGCAGGAACACTTGCTTTAATGGATGCGGGCATTAAAATAAAAAAACCCGTTTCAGGAATTGCAATGGGATTGATTAGTGAAGCAAAAGCGACAAAATTTGCAGTCTTGTCTGACATCTTAGGAGATGAAGATCATCTCGGAGATATGGACTTTAAGGTTACAGGAACAAAAGATGGCATTACGGCTACACAGATGGATATTAAGGTAGATGGACTGCCTTATGAGGTTTTGGAGCAAGCACTAGAGCAAGCACGTCAAGGACGCTTACATATTTTGGGCGAAATGATGAAGACAATTACTGAGCCTCGTTCAGAATTCAAATCTCATGTGCCTCGCTTAGAGCAAATTGTAATAGATAAAGAGTTTATTGGTGCTGTAATTGGACCTGGAGGAAAAGTAATTCAAGAACTACAAAAACTCA
>JBOFMS010000133.1:0-6065 GCA_051658505.1 Bacteroidales bacterium
TTCTGTTGCAGATTAGACTTTTCAACCCAAGCAGAAAAAAAAGGCATATACAAATAAAGTCCAATCAACATATATATATACCACATAGGCACTGTATATACATTGAAGTTAAAGGGAATGAGTGCAATGTTTTTAACTGCATCAAATATCGATTGTGATGCCTCGGGGCTGGCATAAGCAAATATATTTGAGATGACACTCGAAGGCAGTCCAAGCAAACCCGTAATCCAAGGGAACAGATTATAGAGTACCGACCATATTAAGAATGGAACAAGGATTCGAAGTAAGCGTTTTTTGTAGAATGTGCCAATGGAGAGTTTTACAGGCAATAGTAGCAAGCCTGTAATCATCACAAAAAGAGGTACACAAGGGCGGAGAAAGGAGCCATAGATAGAGCCCCAAAAATTAAAGTCTGGATTTAAGCGTGCTTCGGGCGACACATTAAATGGGTCGGCACAATGGCAGGCAATAACCATAAAGATGGCAATAAAGCGTAATACGTCAACCCAAACAATTCTATCTGTCGTGGGGTTTAATGGTGTGTTGTTCATACTATGGGTTTAGAGGTTAAAAATTTAAGGAGCATCTGCCTTTTTTCATTAACAGATACTCCTTATTAGTCTGTGGAGTAGGTGGTGTACTATATATATTTTGATGTTGATGAATTCCATAATCCCTAATTTGATTGAGTGTGTGTGCCACAAAGTTATAATTTTTTAAATATAATCTCTTTGTAGATGTACTACACTACTGCCCCCTACGAGGGGTTTATGCCACTATTTACAACAAGTAAGGCAAGGGTACTTTATGAATAATGAAATAATAGTGATGCGATGAGTGAATTTGCGTGTTTACCTTTGCAATATGGAGGGTAAAAAAGGCGTAAAGTAAGCAGCAGGCGATGTGTGTTTGTCGTGGCAATAAGTGGTTTATGCTTGCAGATTGTTCTGAAAATATCACCTAAAGTTATTTGATGGTTTCAGATTGTTCTGAAAGTATTAGATAAGTCTATTTTACACCTTCAGATTATTCTGAAAGTATTAACTAAAGTCATTTTATAGTTTCAGATTGTTCTGAAAGTATCATCTAAAAATATTTAGCACTTTCTGAGCGTTCTGAAGGCTCAAAAAAATATTTGTATCGTTTTACAAAGCCTTTTCATGCTTGCGCCCCTTGCGTTGTGCTAAGCGATGTTTGTAGCGTTCGGTTATAGTATTAAGTTTTTTAACATATACTTTATAGTCGTCAATGCCTTTTATGAGTATCAGAGAGTCGATACGTATCAGCAGTTTTCGGTAGGTTTGGGTAATTTGCATTCGAATGTCTTTTACACAAATTACCTTTTGCGCTCCGACCTCAAAGTCTCGTTCTTGTACAAGTTCTTCTACCCTCTTGTTTTTTTCGTGTAAGTGGCTCAACCACTCTTCTATGGCAAGTGTAGCTATTTCGTGGCTACGTGTGCGTTCTAATTCTCCTAATAGATGTTTGAGTGAGGCGGTTTGTTCATCAATTCCTTTTTGAGTAATATTGCCATGGTGGTCAATAATAATTTTTACATTCTGTGCCGCCTCTCGTTTGTTAGGGGCAAAGTGTAGTTGGGCACTTTTTATGGCATATACAAATCCTCGATAGAGGTTGTCTCTTTCTTGGTCGGCATTATGAATGGTCTCAGTAAGTAAACTTTTGCGTATGTGTTTAAGGGCAATTCCTAAGGTTTTGTAGTGCTCTTCAAATATCTTAAATAAGGCTTCAATGTTTAAGGATTCTGCTCCAATTTTTTGGGTAACATTCTTTATTTCGGTAAAGAACTGAAAGGCTTCTTCGTTGCGAAGCCCTTCAAAGTTCAAGCGTTTACACTTCATAATAAATAGGGTGTTTAGGTGGTTGAATGTAATGTATTGCGAGGTTACTTCTACGCAAAGATAATAACAAGATTCTTTACGCTCTTCTATCCTTTTGGGCAAATCGTTTGGGCAAATTGATAAGTGCAATGCTATAGACTTGCTTTGATAGATTTGCTGGTCAAGCGCATTAAACTCTATCTTAAACCCTACTGTTTAGTATCTGTAGTGGTATCGGCAAACAAACGGTATGTTGTACTGCATCTTCTGCTAAGTTTGCATCTTTCAAATATCAAAATGCTCATACATATAGCAGTGTTAGCAGTTACCCTAAAAGCCGAGCCAAAAAACTATGACAGTTAACGGCTCAAAATAAAAAATAAAGCACCTATTTTGACTAACTTTGTGCCGAATAAATAAAGACGAATTTCAATGGCAAAAAAATATAAAACCATAGACCTTTTTGCAGGTATCGGAGGAATCAGACTTGGTTTTGAGGCTCACGGCTGTGAAACGGTTTTTGCTTCTGAGTGGGACAAAGCCGCACAAGATATGTATAAAGCAAATTTTGGCGACAGACCATTTGGCGATATTAACGAAATTGCACCTCACGACATTCCTGACCACGACATTTTATTAGCAGGTTTTCCTTGCCAACCTTTCAGCATTGCAGGTAAAGGACTTGGTTTTGCAGACACAAGAGGAACATTGTTTTTCAATATAGAAGCGATTTTAGAAGCGAAAAAACCCCAAGCATTTTTACTTGAAAATGTAAAAAGACTTACAACACACGACAATGGGCAAACCTTTACTGCTATTTTAGAAAAATTGAAAAGACTTGGATATACCGTTTATCACAAAGTTTTTAATTCGCTTGACTTTGGAGTTCCACAAAAGAGAGAAAGAATTTATATAGTTGGTTTCAGAGACCCACTATATTTTAAGTTCCCTAAACCGCTCGGCTATTACAAACCGTTGAATGAAATTTTACAAAAAGACAATGAAATTCCTCAAAGTTATTTCTTGTCTGACCAATTAAAAGAAAAAAGAAAAAAGGCGGTTAAGGGTGTTCCGCCCTTTCCGTCTGTTTGGCACGAAAACATTGGAGGTAATATTTCTGCACTTCCTTATTCTTGTGCCTTACGAGCAGGTGGAAGTTATAATTACCTTGTTGTGAATGGTATTAGACGACTAACAGATAGAGAAATGTTAAGACTGCAAGGCTTTCCCGATACTTTCAAAATAAATATTCCTTATTCACAAGCACGAAAAGTAGCAGGTAATTCTGTTTCAGTTCCAGTCATTGAAGCAATTGCAGGAGAAATGATGTGCGCAATGAAAAATCAAAAGAAAGCGATTAAGGAAACCATTCAATTAACATTATTAGAGCCCACAAATGAGTATAAAAGATGCAAAGCAATCGTTGGATAAAGTAATTGACAAAGCAAGGATTCACCTTTACAAGCCAATTCAAGTAGCAGAAATATTGCACCGTGACAGAACGGAAAAAGATATAAATCTTTCAGACTTAACAAGCTATCGCAGCATTTCAAAAAAATGGAGAGACATCATTTGCCTCAATTTTTTGGGACGCACTTCTACTTCATCCGCACGCTATCAAGATGACATTTTCAATGATAATGCTATCCCCCCAATTGTATTGGCAGAACTTGGAAAAGAGAACAAATGTAAAAATGGGATTGTTGAAGCATACATTTACCAAAAATTTGCTCAAAGATTTTCCCAAATGTCAACAGGCTTAGATTACTGTTTGACACACAACAAAACAAACTTCAATTTGAATGAATTTCTTGCAATGTTTTGGAATGAACCAGGACTAAGAAGAAGTATTGATAAAATTTATGAAATTGTTGTTTACTCTTTGTTTTCGGCATTAGTCGAAGCATTAGAAGTATCGGTTGAAGTAAGTTTAAATCCAGCAAAATCAGACATTTTGAAAGAGTTTGAAGACTTTGCAAACCAAGTAATTCAACTATCAACCAAACAAACAAGCATAAAACTTAAAGCAAGAATTAATCGTGTTGGTGTTACAAATGCAGCCGACAGAGGACTTGATATGTGGGCAAACTTCGGACTTGCTATACAAATCAAACATTTATCGTTGACAGAAGAACTTGCTGAAAATATTGTTTCTTCTGTTTCGGCAGACAGAATCGTAATAGTCTGCAAAGACACTGAACAGAAAATAATTGTTTCAGTTTTAAATCAAATCGGTTGGAAATCTAAAATTCAAAGTATTGTAACAGAAACCGACCTTTTGACTTGGTATGAAAGAGCATTAAGAGGAAACTTTGCAAGTTCAATTGGCGACAAGGTTTTGAAAAAACTCACAGACGAAATACAAGTTGAATTTCCTGCAACTGACAATGCCGAATTTATGAAGTTTATCAAGCAACGTGGTTATGATAAACTATCGGACAATGATTGGCAAATTAGTTGACCAAAAAGAAGGGCGAAGTACGAGCATCGGTTTTGCAAAACTGGCGGGTTCAATACTTCTATGACAGTTTAGTGCAAGCGTAAAGCAATCAACAGCACTTTGTCTGTATGAAGTATGTAAATGGGGGGCTTGTAAGATAAAAACCTCTGTTTTTTTTGATGCGTAAAGATAGATTCTTTTATGAGTTACAATTAAGAAATTGCCTTATCTTTGCCCCCATCTTATGAATAAACAAAAAATAGTTAACGACCCCGTTCATGGTTTTATCCACATTCGTACGCCACTTGCCTACGAGTTAATTTCACACCCCTACTTTCAACGCCTACGAGGAATAAAGCAATTAGGACTAACGCATTTAGTATATCCTGGAGCTTGCCATACTCGCTTTCAACACGCCTTAGGGGCAATGCACCTTATGCATCAAGCCATTGAAACGCTCCGTAGCAAGGGGCAAAACATTAGCAACGACGAGGCAAAGGCTGCCGAATGTGCAATGCTGCTACATGATATTGGGCACAGTCCCTTTAGTCACGCTTTGGAGTTTAGTTTAGTGGGCAACATATCGCATGAGTTGATTTCAGAGGCAATGATGCACGAGCTTAATCAACAAATGCAGGGACGCTTGGACCTTACCCTTGCTATCTTCAAAAACACATATCATCGTGGGTTCTTTCATCAACTTGTATCCAGCCAACTTGATGTAGATAGATTAGACTATCTGCGGCGTGACAGTTACTTTTCGGGCGTAGTAGAGGGAGCAATAGGTGTAGAACGTATCCTCAAGATGTTTGATGTGATAGATGACCAAATTGTGGTAGAAGCAAAGGGATTACACTCGGTCGAAAAATTCTTGATTGCTCGCAGATTGATGTATTGGCAAGTATATTTGCACAAAACCGTAATTGCTGCCGAACAATTATTGGTCAATATATTTGCTCGTGCTAAAAAACTTGTACAACAAGGTCAAAATGTATTTGCACCAACTCCCTTAATCTTTTTTTTAGAGCAAAACATTACCGAAAAGGATTTACAGGGTGGAGAAGTTCTTCGCAATTTTGCAGCCCTCTCTGATGCAGATATTGACTGCGTGATAAAACTTTGGGCAAACCATCACGACAAGGTTTTAAGTCAATTATGCCAAATGCTTGTACTGCGTAAACTCCCAAAAGTGGAGATACAAAATGAGGGCTTTACACGCAATCGAATACAACAATTAGAGGAACAATCCTCAGCCCTATTACAACTCTCAACCGATGAAGTAAAGTACTTTGTGCAAACCAAAGAATTAGTCAATAAGGCATACAATCTAACAGGCAATGCAATTCAAATCTTACAAAAAGATGGTTCATTAAAAGACGTGTACAATATTTCAGATATGCTCAACGCTACCGCCTTTAAGCAAGATACAACAAAGTCATTCTTATCTTACCCCAAAACTATTTTTGAAACCCTAAATTCATAATCCTATGACACTCTCAGCACGTGAAATCGCAACGCACCTTAATGGTGATATAGAAGGAAATCCAGACATTACAGTATCAGGCTTTGCACGCATTGAGCAAGCCACCGAAGGCAGCCTTTGCTTTTTAGCAAACCCCAAGTATGAATCTTGGCTTTACAAAACCAAAGCAAGTTTGGCGATTATCAACAAATCATTCAAACTTACACAGCCCGTTCCCTACACCATTATTTGGGTAGATGATGCCTATCAAGGCATTGCCGCAATGCTTGACCTATACGCCCAATTTAATGCCATTGAAAAA
>JBOFMS010000134.1:0-10431 GCA_051658505.1 Bacteroidales bacterium
TCCTATGTGAATAACCTTGTCCTTTCCGTAACGCAAACGCAAGTAACGAGTGTAAATGTCGGCAGGAATATACACTCCTGCAAGATGCCCAATATGCACAGGTCCATTGGCATAAGGGAGGGCAGAGGTAATGAGATAGCGTTCAGGTTGTTTGTGCATAATAGTATTGGTTTCTAGAGAAATTCTTGCAAAGGTACATTTTTTGTATTTTTGTGGAAACTATTTTCTAAAAATGTCATCTTTCATTCTTCCACCCTACCTTACACAAGGCGATACCATTGGCATTTGCGCTATGGCAGGTAAGGTTACAGAGGTAAGTTTGCAGTTTGCTATCTCTACTCTCAAAACTTGGGGATTGAACGTGCAAGTTAGCCCCAATATATATGGAAGTTGTCAATCATTTTCGGGTTCGGACGTTCAACGTGCCGAGGATTTGCAAGCGTTTATCAATAATCCTAACATTAAGGCCATCATTTCGGCGCGAGGGGGCTATGGTTGCGCTCGCATACTCCCTTTGATAGATTTATCGCCCTTAAAAGATAAGCCTAAATGGATAATTGGTTATAGTGATATTACAGCGATTCACTGTGCTTTACAAGGTGTCAATATTGCCTCACTACACGCTACAATGCCTATTAATTTTGATGACGCACAAGGGTTGGAGAGTTTGCAAATGGCCTTATTTAACGAGGATATAGGGCGAGAAATTGCCCCTCACCTACTTAATGTGCCAGGTGTAGTGCAGGGGAGGCTTATAGGTGGAAATCTCTCAGTTTTATATAGTTTACAAGGGACACCCTATGAATTTGTCCCCGATAATACTATTCTTTTTATAGAGGACGTTGGCGAATATTTATACCATCTTGATCGTATGATGACCAACTTAAAATTAAGTGGCAAGTTGAGCAAAATCAAGGGGTTGATAGTTGGAGGAATGACTAATATGGAAGACAATAAAGATTCCTTTGCGGCATCAGCTTATGAGGTTATCTATACACATTGTGCAGATTTGAATATTCCTATTGTTTTTCAATTTCCTGCTGGACATCAAAAGCCAAATATGGCAATGTGCTTTGGGCGCACAATTCGCTTAGAGGTAACAAAATTTTTTGCACAGTTACAATATCTTTAACCTAGTTGCATAATGTCTTCTATTTATCTCTCAACCGCTTACTTTCCACCTATACAGTATTTTACCAAGATGCTGGGAGCAGAGCAAATTTTTGTAGAAGCGCATGAGCATTTTGTCAAGCAAACATATCGTTCACGTTGCCAAATTGCAACAGCTAATGGTGCGCTTGCGCTAACTGTGCCTGTGCAAAAAAAATCGGGAGTTAAAATGCCTATTCGTGAAGTGCGTATTGATTATACTGAGCAATGGCAGCGTCAACATTGGCGATCACTAGTAGCTGCCTACCAAAACTCACCATTTTTTGAGTATTATGCTGATGAATTGTTGCCATTTTTTGAACAAAAAGAAACTTTTCTTTTTGATCTAAACCAAAAGCTTATCATTTTTTTGAATGAATTATTAAATATAGCTCCGCCGCTTTACCTAACCCAAGTATATGATAAATGCCTTGCTTCCAATGTGGACTTTCGCACTTTAATTAGCCCAAAGCAAAATCTGCAATCTGATACAAATTTTACGCCAGCAAATTATTACCAATGTTTTGCAGATAGAAAAGGCTTTTTGCCCAATCTTAGTATATTAGACTTGCTATTTAATGAGGGTAATGAGGCACGTAGTATATTAAGAAATAGCATCTCAGTGTAGTGCGCTCTTTCCGCGAAAAAACAACTTATTTTCTATACCTTTGTTCAAGCGTAATTACTTAATTTAAATACCATCTTTTTAGTTTACTCTATGCAATTTCCACAGTGGGATACCGATTTATTTTTATTTCTTAATGACCTACATTGCCCTTTGGGTGATATAATAATGTGGTACGTTAGCAAAACCTTAACTCTTGTTATTGTTTTTGCAACAGCCCTATTTGCAATCTATAAAAAGTTTGGGTTGCAACAAACTCTTTTTGTATTTGTTGGATTAGCATTATGCGTTTTATTTGCTGACAGAATCTCAAGTGGGCTATTCAAGCCATTTTTTGCTCGTCTTCGCCCCACTCATGCCTTAGGTGATATAGTGCACACAGTACGCAATTATATGGGTGGGAAATATGGTTTTGTGTCATCACACGCAGCAAACGCCTTTGCTGTGTCAGTATTTCTCATTCAAATATTACGCCAAAAGCTTTGGACGTACTCTCTTATTTTTATAGCCCTTACCGTTGCCTACAGCCGCATTTATCTTGGCGTACACTATCCCTTAGATATACTATGTGGCGCACTACTTGGCGCAATTATCGGCTACGCTGTATATTTACTATATTGCCAAATGCACAAAAGTAAAATACTTGCTAAATGTAGATGCAAGAAAGTATAACTCCTTATTCGCACTTAAAAAATCAGCATGAAAAAGGCGATTGTTATTGGAGCAACATCGGGAATAGGAAAAGGTCTTGCTCAATCTTTGACAAAAAATGAATATAAGGTCGGCATTACTGGGCGAAGAGTGCATCTACTTAATGAACTAAAGGAACAAGACTCCAATGCCTATATTACCTCTACATTTGATATTAGCCAAACGGACGTTGTTGCAGATAAATTAAATGCTTTAGTGGCAGAGCTTGGAGGACTTGACTTAATGATAATCTGCTCAGGAACTGGCGACTTAAACGAAACTCTTGATTTTTCTGTTGAAAAAAGAGCCATTGATACTAATGTTCTTGGCTTTACTTGTGTTGTAGATTGGGCATTTAATTATTTTCAACAACAAAAATTTGGGCACTTGACTGTAATAAGTTCTGTAGGTGGACTTAGAGGTAGTGGAATTGCTCCTGCATATAATGCTACAAAGGCATATCAAATAAATTATATCGAGGGGCTAAGGCAGAAGTCCACAAAACTAAACTGTCCGATTTATATAGCAGATATACGCCCTGGATTTATAGATACAGCAATGGCAAAAGGCGAAGGGCTATTTTGGGTTGCCTCAGTAGATAAAGCTGTTCAGCAAATTTTTCACGCTATAAAAAGGAGAAGAAACGTTGCGTATGTTACTAGACGCTGGGGCTTAGTTGCAATAGTTTTGAGGCTTTTGCCAAAGTCAATTTATGACAGAATGTAGTAATAACTGCAACCTCCAAATTATAAATTAAAAGCGGCTGCCTAAAATTTTAGACAGCCGCTTTTAATTTAGATAATTTATGGTGGCTATTTTTTTACGATTACACTATCGTAACCCTCAATAATATCTCCCTCTTTTATGTCGTTATAATTAGCAAGGTTAAGTCCACACTCAAAGCCAGAGGCAACTTCTTTTACATCATCTTTGAAGCGTTTAAGAGAAGCAAGTTCCCCTTGATGCACAACAATACCATCACGAATCACTCGTATTTTGGTGTTTCGGTTTATTTTACCTTCTCGCACAATACAACCTGCCACCATGCCTACTTTAGTAACTCGATACACTTGCATTATCTCTACTGAGCAAACTACCTCTTCCTTAAATTCAGGAGCGTGCATACCTGCAATAGCAGCTTTAATTTCATTGATTGCATCGTAAATAATAGAGTATGTGCGAATCTCGATTTGCTCCTGCTCTGCTAGTTTTCGTGTGCTTGCCGAAGGGCGTACTTGGAAACCTACAATAATGGCTTCTGAGGCAACAGCCAAGTGTACATCACTTTCAGAGATTGCGCCTACTGCTTTGTGAATTACGTTAAGTTGAACTTGCTCAG
Source organism: Bacteroidales bacterium (assembly GCA_051658505.1). Classification (GTDB taxonomy): domain Bacteria; phylum Bacteroidota; class Bacteroidia; order Bacteroidales; family UBA932; genus JAITMY01. The sequence continues at coordinate 3,804 of JBOFMS010000134.1, forward strand.
TTGACAATTTCAATAAAGCATCAGTAAGTGCTTCTACAGAGCCATCTACATCCCCTTTTACAATAATGTTGAGTTCTTTGAATGAGCCAATCGCAAGCCTACGTCCAATTTCATCAAGTGTAATATGCTTTTGCGTACGCATTCCTTGTTCACGTTTTAATTGCTCCCGCTTAGTGGCAATATCACGAGCCTCTCGCTCATCAAGCATCATGTTAAATGTTTCGCCTGCTGTCGGCGCACCATTTAACCCTAAAATTTCAACAGGGATTGATGGTCCTGCCTCCTCTACCTTTTGCCCACGTTCATTGTACATTGCCTTTACACGTCCTGTGTAATGACCAGATATCACTACATCACCAATGCGTAGTGTCCCATTCTGTACCATCAATCGTGAGATATAGCCTCGCCCTTTATCAAGGAACGATTCAATGATTGTACCCTGCGCTCTGCGCTTTGGATTCGCTGTGAGTTCCAATAAGTCTGTTTCAAGTAGAACTTTTTCGAGTAATTTGTCAATATTAATGCCTTTTTTGGCTGCAACTTCTTGAACTTGATATTTTCCTCCCCAGTCCTCAACCAAGTAATTCATCGTGGCTAATTGCTCCCGAATTTTATCAGGATTTGCTCCGTCTTTATCTATTTTGTTAATGGCAAATATCATAGGTACTCCGGCTGCCACAGCGTGATTTATTGCCTCTGTAGTTTGTGGCATCACGCTATCATCTGCTGCAATAATGATAATCGCAAGGTCAGTAATTTTTGCCCCACGAGCACGCATTGCGGTAAATGCTTCGTGACCAGGTGTATCAAGGAAGGTAATAGTGCGACCATCTTCTAACTGAACATGATATGCACCAATATGTTGAGTTATTCCACCTGCCTCACCAGCAATTACATTCGCTTTACGAATGCTATCAAGTAGTGAGGTTTTACCATGGTCAACGTGTCCCATAACGGTAACAATCGGCGAACGTGGGATTAAATCCTCTGGATTATCCTCCTCTTCATTATCAATGCCTTGGGTTTCAACGGTAACAAACTCTACCTTGTGCCCAAAGTTTTCTGCGATTAATGAGATTGCCTCTGCATCAAGACGTTGATTGATAGATGCCATTAATCCTAAGTCCATACAAGCAGCAATTACCTCATTTACTGTTAGATTCATCATTCGCGATAAATCGTTAGCAGTAACAAATTCACTAAGTTTAAGAATTTGACGCTCTTGCTCCTGTAATGCAGATTCTTCTTGTATCCGCTGACGAATATCCTCACGTTTTTCTTGTCTGCGCTTAGCTGCCCCTTTGTGCTTATTGCCCTTTTCGAGCATACGGTTAAGGGTTTCCTTTATTTGACGGTCAATCTCATCAGGATTAACTGGCTTTGCGGCAGGTTGTTGTTTGCCAAATTTTGTTTTCTTTGGTGCATCTTTTCTGTTATTGCGTTGGTCTTGAGGTTTGCCAACAACATTTTTAGCCTCTTTATCAATGTTTACCGCACCAGTCTTAATTCGCGCACGTTTTTCGCGTTTTCCAGGGCGACTATCTAAGTCTCCAGGTTTGAACTGCGAAAGGTCTATTTTGTCTTTAATGACAGGTCCCGAAAGTTTGTCCACTTGAATAGAAACAAACTCTGCATCTTCTTGCCTAAATGGCTTTTCTGGGGGAGACTTCTCCTCTTTTGGTTGTGCTTTGGGTATTTCAATAGTAGTAGGCTCAGCACTCTTTATGTTTTTTTCTTCATCTATAACTTTTTGCTCTTTTTCTTGTGCTTTTTTTACTGCGATAATCTTCTTTTTTTCCTCTTTTGGAGTATCCAAAGTTATTTTGTCCACAACTTTAACTCCAATTTTTGCAATAGGTTGAGCAATTATTTCAATCTCTTTCCTTTCAACTTTTTTTGGTAATTCTTTAGGAGCCGATGCAGCAACTGCGACTGCTTCTTTTTTGTTCACCTCTACTTCCTTTGCTCTTTTCGGTTTTACTGCGTCAAGGTCAATCTTGTTCACCACTTTAGGTGCTTCAATTTTTGGTTTTTCGGTAGTAAAAATAGGAGCGTCTGCAGATTTTATAATGAGTTCTCTCTCATTACTCTCTTCTTCGGCAAGGTTGTTTGCAATTTGTTTCTTCTGTAGTACACTCTTTGCCACCTCTTTATCTTTGATGGTTTGCTCATTGCCAAATTCCTTGGCGAGCATCGCATACATCTCCTCAGTGATTTTTGAGTTAGGGCTTGCTTCTACAGTAGTACCCTTGTTTTTCAGAAACTCAACAATAGTATGCACTCCCAAGTTAAATTCTCGGGCAACCTTGTTAAGTCTTATCATTTTTTCTGCCATATCGACGATTTTTGATACAAATGCTAAAATAAGTGGAGAAAAGTCGTGCTTCGATTTAGTTACTCATCCTCAAACTCTGAAGATAAAATGCCTAGTACTTCATCAATAGTTTCCTCTTCCAAGTCGGTACGCTTAATCAAATCTTCACGAGGGATACGCAATACGCTTTTTGCCGTATCGCAACCAATATTTTTAAACTCATCAATAACCCAAGCCTCAATTTCATCACTAAATTCCATAAGGCTAACATCTTCTTCTTGCTCTGCATCTTCACGATACACATCAATTTCATAACCCACCAATTGCCCTGCTAGTTTAATATTATGCCCGCCTTTTCCAATTGCCATCGATATTTCTGTAGGCTGTAGGTAAACCTCAATGCGCTTAGTTTCTTCGTTAATCTTAACGCCTGATATTTTTGCAGGATTAAGTGCACGTTGTACAAGGAGTTGAATGTTGCTGGTGTAGTTAATTACATCAATGTTTTCATTCTTTAATTCTCGCACAATGCCACGAATACGTGAGCCATTCATGCCCACACAAGCCCCTACTGGGTCAATGCGCTCATCGTATGACTCAACTGCAACTTTAGCGCGCTCTCCTGGTTCACGTACAATTTTTTTAATTGTAATAATGCCGTCAAAAATCTCAGGGACTTCCAATTCAAATAACCGTTCCAAAAATGCTCCCGCACAGCGAGAAAGTATAATAAGAGGTGTCCCATTGCGTATCTCAACATTGTGTACGACTGCACGGATAGTGTCGCCTTTGCGTAAAAAGTCAGAAGGGATTTGCTCGGTTTTTGGTAGTACTAACTCATTGCCCTCATCATCTAATATAAGGGCTTCTTTCTTCCATGTTTGATATACCTCACCAACAACTAATTGCCCGATACGATCACTGTATTTTTTGAACAATTGCTGCTTTTCCATATCTGCAATGCGTCCTGCTAGGTTTTGACGTAGTGCCAATACTGCACGACGACCAAAATCAATGAGGCGCACCTCATCAGTTACTTCATCGCCAATTTCATAAGTGTCATCAATTTTTAGAGCCTCTGTAAGTGCAATTTCAGTAACAGGGTCTTCAACTTCGCCATCGGCAACAATCGTGCGATTGCGCCAAATTTCAAAATCCCCTTTATCTATATTGATAATCACATCAAAATTGTCACTCGTGCCATACAATCGCTGCAAGGTGCCTCTAAATACATCTTCTAACACTCCCATCATCGTAGGGCGGTCGATGTTCTTTAATTCCTTAAATTCGTTAAATGTTTCGGTGAGATTAATATTTTCCATTTTTTGCCTATAAAAAATGTGTAATAAAATTTATAAAATATAATTTAAACCTTAATGAATGCTCTTGTCCACTTAATATCCTTATAATCTAATCGAGCAGTATGTGTAACATTTTGCTTCCGTTTTGCTCCTTCCACTAACTCTTTTTTTGTATAACGAATTTGCATGTTGTCTTCTGTAGCGTCTATTAACGTGGCTAAAAGTTTTTCTCCATTCATCAAAAGCACCTCTACTGTTTTGCCAATAAGTTTTTGATACTGTGGTAGAACCTTGAGAGGTGCTCCTAAACCAGGCGAACCAACAGTAAGTGCATAATCTTCTTCTTCTCTGTCAAAGGCAGCCTCTATAGCACGATTAATTGCAGCACAATGGTCAAGACTTAGTCCTGTTGGGCTATCTACAGTAATTTCCACCTCGTTGTTTGGTGAAATGCTTACGTCCACTAAAAACATCTCTGTATCTGTGATAAAATCAGTAAGCACTTGCTTTATATTTGCAACACTTAGCATATAGTTCAGTTAAAAAATGAGGGGACAAAAAGTCCCCTCAACTTGATGAATGCTATGAAATTCGCAGCAAAACTAATAAATTTCTTGCAGAAATCCAAATTTTTTAATGTAAGGAAGCGCAATGCCGCTTAAAAAAGGGCGGGTATATTATTGGTATACCTTGAATTAGAAACTTTGAGAATTAAAAAAACACCCACTTCAAAAGAAGTGGATGTTTCAAACTTGGAAGATTTCTCATCTAAAGTCCTAGAGATGAAATATTTGATTTTATACGAGTTGCAGATGATGAGAATGTAATTTTGTGACCTCGACAGGATTCAAACCTGTAACCTTCTGATCCGTAGTCAGATGCTCTATTCAGTTGAGCTACGAAGCCTTTTTTACCCGAAAAAACCTAGACAAAGGTAATTACTTTTTTAGAAAAAAACAAAAAACTAAAACTTTAGTACAATAATCGCAAATAATTATTAGTAAATGCTCTATCTTTATCCCCTCAAAATTGCAATTAAGAAAGTATCAACAAAAATAGCATGAAGCAAGCGCATCGGTTAGTTTTATCCTCATTTATAGGACCATTTGCACTAACATTTTTCATGGTTATGTTTGTGCTTATTTTGCAATTTTTATGGTTGTATATTGACGATCTTGTAGGCAAAGGTTTGTCGTGGATGGTGATTGCAGAGTTAATCTTTTATGCTAGTGGTAATTTGATGACTATGGCACTTCCTTTAGCAACTTTGCTGTCGTCTATAATGGCAATGGGTAATTTGGGAGAGCACAATGAGTTGATTGCACTCAAGGCTGCGGGTATTTCATTAGCACGCATTATGCGTCCTCTTTTTGTAGTGGCATTGATTATTACGATTGGTGATTTTTTCTTTTCCAATAATCTGCTTCCTTATTTTAATCTGAAGGTAACGTCTTTGCTATATGATGTGCGCCAACAGCGTCCAGAGTTGCAAATCAAAGAGGGAGTTTTTTATGATGGTATAAATAATTACATTATACGGGTTGAGAATAAAGACGAGGAGACTGGAGTACTTTTAGGTATTATGATTTATGATCATTCTAAGGGTAATGGGAATCGTGCTGTAACTACGGCGGATTCTGGTTATTTGAGGATTACCGAAAATCAACAGTATCTTATCTTTTCTCTGTATGATGGTTGCTCTTATGAAGATTTGAATGAGAGTACTGGAGAGAAGAAGTACCCTTTTCAAATAAATAAATTTAAGGTGCAAGAGGCGGTATTTGAACTTTCAGGCTACGGATTTGAGCGTAGTGACGAAACTCTCTTTAAGAGTGGGTCGCAAATGCTTAATCTACAGCAACTTTCAGCCTTGTCTGATTCCTTGGGCAAGGATTGTCAAATACAAGCGCATTCTCAAGCAGGAAATTTTTTGAGATCAAATAGTTTTTTGCATAGTAAAGAATTTCATTCGCCAAACTCATCGTTTGCCAAAAAATCTCTCGTTGACTCAATATTCCAAATGGCTGAAACTGAACAGCGACTGCACTGCACCGAGCGCGCTATAGAGTTAGCAAAGCAGGCGCAAAGCAATCTTGGTACATATGTCGAAAACCTACGATACTCTAAGCGTAGAGTTAATTTGCATAATATTGAGTGGCATCTTAAATTTGCATTCCCCTTATCATGTTTAATATTCTTTTTTATTGGTGCGCCTTTAGGAGCAATTATTCGCAAGGGAGGATTTGGAACACCATTTCTTATTTCTCTTTTAGTTTTTTTATTGTACTACATTGTTTCAATGTCCTTTAAGCGATTAGCAAAAAATGGCGCATGGGAGCCCCATATTGCGATTTGGATGTCTACTTTTATTACCGCTCCGCTTGGCATATTTTTTACATATAAAGCGGCAACTGAGCAGCAATTCCAATTACCTAGATGGTACTTGAGCCTTGTTGATAAAGTTGGGAAGATTTTTGCAAAATAAGTTAGAGTATGCAATATAATAATCTGCGTATTTTAGGGCTAATGTCAGGCACATCTCTTGATGGCTTAGATCTTTGCCTTTCTCAATTTGCGTACGAAAATGGAGTGTGGGCATTTGAAATTTTAGCAGCACAAACTTATGCTTATACTGATGAGATGTTGCAACGGCTGCAAGGAGCTTCTAAATGGCAAGCTTTTGAGTTTGTAAAACTACATAAAGAGTATGGGCGATTTTTAGGAAAACAAAGTCTTGAATTTTTACAAAAAAACAATCTGCAGGCAGATTATATTGCCTCACATGGGCACACTATTTTTCATCAGCCACAACAAGGGGTAAGTTTTCAATTGGGCGATGGATTTGCTTTGGCCGCAGTTACTGCTTGTTCAACGATTTGCGATTTTCGTAGTCTTGATGTTGCTTTAACTGGGCAAGGTGCTCCCTTAGTGCCGATTGCTGACAAATTGCTATTCCCACAATATGATTGCTGTATTAACTTAGGCGGTTTTGCCAATCTATCATTTGAGGATA
>JBOFMS010000135.1:0-2915 GCA_051658505.1 Bacteroidales bacterium
AGAGGCGTTCCCTAGGGAACGCCTCTGCAATGATTTACTCGTATGCTCCCATTTTAAGCATATTTACTTCTTTGATTGACAAGAATCGCCATCTGCCACGCTCAAGCGACTTTTTGGTAAGCCCTGCAAAATATACACGGTCGAGTTTTTTAACTTCGTAGCCCAAGCCTTCAAACATACGGCGCACAATACGGTTGCGCCCAGAGTGAATCTCAATACCTACTACGGATTTATCTGAAATGTCGGCATAGCCCACTTCATCTGCCACAGCTAGTCCATCTTCTAAATCAACGCCCGCTACTAATTTCTCCAAGTCCGATTTAGGAATATTCTTATCTAAACCCACTTGATATACTTTGCGCTTATTGTAACTGGGGTGGGTAAGTACTTTTGTTAATTCGCCATCATTGGTAAATAACAAAACTCCAGTCGTGTTTTTATCTAATCGCCCTACAGGATATACACGCTCTTTGCATGCTCCTGCAATCAAATCCATTACGGTTTTAGGGGCATGTTCATCTTCCATAGTGGTAACATAACCTTTTGGCTTATTGAGCAAGATATATACCTTGCGCTCGCCACTCAACTTGTCGCCATTGTAACGCACATCGTCTGACTGCATTACTTTGTGCCCCAAAGTAGTAACTACCTCTCCATTTACTGTAATATCGCCTTGCAAAATGTAGTCATCTGCTTCACGCCTTGAGCATAAGCCCGAATTGGCTATAAATTTATTTAGACGTACTGGTAAGGTTGGGTCTGTTTTTTGAATGAATATACGTTTACGCCCTTTTTTGTCTTTCGGCGCATCAAATTCTCGTCTGTCGGTTTTTACAAATGATTTGCGCTCATAAGGGCGTGCATGGGTGCGTACTCCAAAAGGTTTGCGCCCTTGCGACTCAAAGCCTGTACTGCTTTGCGCATCGTCTTTTTGAAAACTGCGTTTACGAGGACGTGATGCGTCATCTGAGTTAAACCTACGTGGAGGACGTGATGCCTCGTCTGAATTAAATCTACGTGGTGGACGAGTTCCCTCATCTTTCGTAAATCTATTGCTGCGTGGCGCACGAGGGGCATCGTTGTCTCGTCCAAACTTGCGACTTGGGCGTTCGTTGCTCTCTCCTTTTCGGCTAAATCTACTAGCCCCACCCTGCTCTTTTCTTTGCTCTTGAGGACTATGATTTTTGAAAAAACTTTCTCGTGGTTTTCTTGAAGTACTACTTTGTCGCTCTTCGCTACTACTGCTTGGGGTTGAAGATCTTTTGGACTTGCTCTCGGAAGGGGTAACTGTAGGTCTATCTGTAAGTACCTTGCGCCGTGACAAACTGCCTGTGCGTGGGCGATAAGATGATGAATCACTCATTATTTGAAAGGGTGTATTTTTTGTCTATACTAGAATTTATGGACGGGGCTTGATGCTAACTCGCCATTTTTTGTGGCAACTTTGCTTTTCAAGGGCTGCAAATTTCGTTATTTTTATCAGAATAACAAGTTTTTATAGGCTTCTTTTTTGCTGTATGCTTTTGATAGTATGGTGAAAGTTGGGTACTAAGCACTAATCACTCCACTGCCGATGAGCTCTGTATTATCATACCAAGCGGCAAATTGCCCCGCAGCAATACCCTGTTGTAATGCTTCAAATACAATATAGAGTCCTTCTGTTCGTGCATAAAGTCGGGTTTTTTGGAGGGGTTGTCTGTAGCGAATACGTACCATGAAATCACGTTCTTCTCCTATTTCCATTTTCAGTTGTGGGCGTATCCAATGCGTTTCATTGGCATTTACCAGCAGTGCTTTTCGCAACAAACAAGGGTGCTGATTGCCCTCTCCTACATACACTATGTTTTGCTCAACATCGGTGCCTACAACAAATAGAGGCTCAATATGTCCGCCTATCCCTAATCCTTTTCTTTGTCCTATGGTAAAAAAGTGTGCCCCATTATGTTCTCCTACAATTTTTCCATTGTTTGCAGATAGGGTGTGCGGTTTTGCTAATTGAGTTAAGTTATCTGCTTGCACTTCTTGGGAGATTGTGGGCGTATCTTTCGGCAATTCGATGATAGCACCTTTTTTTGCCTTGAGTTGCTGCTGCAAAAATACAGGCAAATCAACCTTTCCCACAAAGCAAATACCTTGCGAATCTTTTTTATCAGCAGTTGGCAAGTTCAGTTCTGTAGCAATCGCACGTACCTCTGGTTTGAGCATTCCCCCAATTGGGAATAAAGCTTTGGCGAGTTGTGATTGAGAGAGTTGACAAAGAAAGTAGCTTTGGTCTTTGTTGGGGTCAGCCCCCGCAATAAGGCAATGCACATCGCCATCAGCGGTATGCAGAGTTTCTTTTTGACAATAATGCCCTGTTGCTACATACTCTGCTCCTAACTCTTGGGCTGCTTTAAGAAAGGCATCGAATTTAATTTCACGATTGCACAACACATCGGGATTTGGAGTACGTCCTTTTGCATATTCTGCAAACATATAATCCACTACTTTTTGTTTGTAAGTGGCACTTAGGTCAATAAAGTGAAAAGGTATTTGGAGTTGTTGAGCCACTAACTTTGCCACAGTTAGGTCGTCCTTCCAAGGGCAATCACCGTGTAAAGTGCCTGTGGTATCGTGCCAATTTTGCATAAACATAGCCTCAAGCTCATAGCCTTGTTGCTTGAGTAGATAGGCGGCTACGCTTGAGTCAACACCCCCAGAAAGTCCTATGATAACCTTAGTTGCGATAATCTTTTTTGTATTGTTGTAGCACGCTATCTACAGGTTTGAGATAATCCATTCCTTCTTTTGCACGCTGTGCAATATGCTTCCATCGTAGTATTGTAAATAGAAGTAAAATCGTGATAGAAATAATCATGCCTTTTTCGATTGTCGATAGTTTACCTTTTATCATACAGCAGTCGATACTCAAAAAA
>JBOFMS010000136.1:0-18069 GCA_051658505.1 Bacteroidales bacterium
TTAGGCTCAGGTTTTCATCAAGAATTGTTGATTCTGATTCGACCATAGTGATGTCTTCACTTGCAATGGTGTTAGTTCCTGCAAGAATCGTTAAACTTTTAGGCAGATTTGCATAACGGCTTTCTGTGCCTGCTTCAGGGGTAATGGTAATGGTTAGGTCTTCGGTAGTATTTACACGCACTGAGGCTACCAATACAAAGGTTTTTCCTTCGGTAACTTCTCCACTTGGATTATTTCTTAACTCTACTCTTGCATAAAAGTAGTCGCTTACTGTAATGCTTTGTGTTGCATTGGCTATTCGGTATCCTCTGGTTTCGGCGTTTATCTCCACGGCGTGTTCTCCAACAATGCCTGTACTTTTTACGGTGATGGGGGTGGTATATGTGTTGATGCCTTCAGGAAGAAGTATTTCTGTAGGAAAGTCTTCAAATAAATCGGCAATTGGGGTGCTTGAAATGGCAGATAACAACATATCGACCTCTTCATTCAGTGCACTTGTGCTTTCATCTTTACTGTTTACGGTAAAGGTGAGTTCTAAGGTGTCGCCCATTGCAAAGTTGGTGGCGTTGAGTGCCATGCTTAAGGGCACGGGTGCTGCTACTTTAAGTAGTTCGTCTTCTTTACAACTTGTTACTGCTATGGTAAGGAGTAAGCAAATTGTGCTCCATTTTAATAGTGCTTTCATAGTGAAAATTGTATTTGTATAAAACAATAGCCTGTCTTATTTGTAGTTTTTTTTACCAACCTGGGTTTTGCTTCATCAATTTATTGAGTTCAAGCTCGCTTGGGGGTATTGGTAGTAGGTAATCTCTGTTTTGATTGAAGAGATAGCCTCCTGGTAAAAAGTTTCTTAGTGGGTCCATCCATCCATTTGCATCGGTAATGACGTTTGCAAGGAGATTTTTATCTGAAAAGGAGTTGTATAATACCCCATCGTTGCCTAAGTATGCTCCACGTCCTCTTTTTCCTGCAAATACAGAGGCTGCTGCCCATCGCATCAAGTCGTCGAGGCGATAGCCTTGCAGGGCTAATTCTACTCGTCTTTCACGGCGTATCTCTTGCATATTGGGGCTTAGTGGATAACCATAGTTTGTAAAATAAGGGTCGATGGTGGTGGGCTTTACATAGGTAACGCCTGCTCGCTCTCGCAAGGGTTTTAGAGTTTTTTCAAGTACAATGTCGTTGCATCTGCCTAATTCTTCGGCTGCTTCGGCATAGCTTAACAGGGCATCGGCATAGCGCATGATTACTAATCCTGTTTGACTATTGCCTTGCACATAAGTGGTGTCAACGCCTAAGCGAATGTGATAGCCTGTAACGTTGCGCGAGTTGCCATCATTGGTTAAAAATGGGGGTAGTATGTCTTCCTCGTCATGTATGTTTCGGTCTTGTACCTTCATGGGGCGCGTTAAACTTGCTGACCTGAATTTGTAGCCTGAACTCATTACTGTTGCGGTAAGTCGCAGGTCTCTATTCTTAAAGGTCTCGTTGAAGTCTTTGAAGCGTTCGTCGTTGGGGTTGATGGGGGTGCCGTCATTGTATAGGTAGGTGTTGACAAGTTCACCTGCTACTCCTGCGGGTCCTTCGTTGTCGACTACTCCGCCTGCAAGTAGGCTGTTTAGGCTATGAAATACGCCATCGGCATCGGAGTATTTTCTCCAAAAAATAAGTTCAGAGGTGTTTGTGTAGTCGCTTTTGTTAAATAGGTTCGTATAAGGGTCTTCGGCATTTATTGCAGTGCCATCTGTTGCCATAGTATTTAGGGTAATGCCTTGCTCAAAGAGTAGGTCGCCCCATTCTAAAACTTTTTCAAGAAAGAATTCGGGTTGACTTACTTTGGCTGCAAAGGGAGTATTGGTGTGGTATTTTTCCCAAGTTCCCTCGTACAGTGCTACCTGCATGGCAAGTAGGCAGGCTGCTTCTTTTGATATACGAAGTCCTCCATATCTGCTTCGGTTGTGAAGTTTTGAGGCGGCTATTTCTAAGTCTGTCAAAATAAATTTAGCTACCTCTGCTCTGTCTGCTTGGGCTATTTGTAGTCCATCAATGGTGGCATGTTCGTCCCAAAAAGCGTCCATAATGGGAATGTTTCCAAACTTCTTTAAGAGGTAAAAATGCCAATAGGCTCTGAGGTAATACATTTCTCCTTTTAATGAGTGTACTTCGGCTGTTTCTAATGCTTCGGGAACAAGATAGTATTCAAAGAAGTAATTGACGTTGCGCAAATATCTGTAGCCATTTTCCCATTCTTGACTACTTGAAAATACTGTTTCTTCGCCATTTAGTCGCCTGTTGTAAATCTCGGAAAGTATATTGTCGCTGTTTTTTTCTTCGCCACGTACTCCCATGCCATATTGGGTTAATGAGGGGAGGTGTATGTATTGTCCATTGACATAACTGCGAACTGCTGCCTCATTGGTTAAAAAGGTTTGATTGCTTGGAACCGTAATGGGGGAACGGTCTAAAAGGTCAGAGCATGATGTAAATAATGCACCGATAAGTATCGCAAATATTGTAGATAAATAAGTTGTTTTCATTTGTGTCTCTTTCTTTAATTAGTTAAAACGTAATATCTGCACCAAATACAAAGTTTTTATTCATAGGGTAAACCTTGCCGTTTCCATTTTCAGACATTGCTGATGTAAGCCCTGGAGCGGTTGCATTACTGCCTCCTGCCCAAGTATTGACTTGATTTAATGTTTCGGGGTCGAATGCTTTTGGCAAGGCACTTATGGTAAATAGGTTGTCGCAAGTAAAATATACTCTCAAGTTGCCAATGCCTGCCATTTTCTTCAATACTTTTTTGTTAAAAGCGTAGGATAGCGTTAAGTTCTTCATCCGTAGATAGGCTGCATTCATCAAATAACGAGTGTTATTGTAGCCTGTATTTACTCTGTAATCTATAGTCTTATGGTCGGTTAGGCGTGGTAAGTAACCATTGGGGTTTGAGGGACTAAAGTAGTCAAGATGGTCGGTAAAGTAATTTTGTCCGCCAAAAAGATAACTACTCCCTGCCAATGCAAAATCACGTTTTCCAACTCCTTGAAATAGGGTTGAAATAGAAAAGCCTTTATATCCTACATTCAAATTTATACCAAATGAATATCTTGGGGTTGCATTACCTATAACTTGCAAGTCGCCATGGTCGCTAAGAGTTCCTTTTCCTGCATCGACTTTTCCATCGCCATTGGTGTCTAAATACTTTAGGTCGCCTATCTGCCATAAATTATTGCTCTTAAAAAAGGATAGGTCTGTGCCATTCAAATAAGCGTTTATCTCTCTGTTTGATAAATAAAGGTCATCTGCCACAAAGCCCCAAATCTCTCCCACATCCATGCCTTCATAGTAGCCTTGATTGCGCTCTAGGCCTGTGTGATTGTTATAAATTATACCTTCGGGATTATTGTACTTGGTAACCACTGCTTTATAATCGAAAAGGTTGAAGCCTACGCCATAACTGATGCCATTGCGAAACTCATCTTGCCATTGTGCCGAAAATTCCCAACCTCGATTTTTTAAGGTTGCATTGTTCACCTTTGCACGGTCGGTGGGTATAATGCCGCTAATACCTGGAATTGCTTCTGCGGGTCCAATCATGTCGCGAGTGGTGCGTTCATAAATGTCGGCGGTAACCGAGAGTTTGTTGCTAAAGAGTTTGGCGTCTATACCAAAGTTTGCATTGTCGACCTTTTCCCAAGTGATGTAAGGGCTAATCATTTTGGGTGTTTGTGCTATCACGCCTTGACCGATTGTTCCACTGCCATCGGGTACTAACCAAGCACCAGGGTCATTGGGCAAGAGGGTCATTACACCGATATAGTCATAAAGTCCTGCTCCGTTTTGATTTCCTAATCGCCCATAAGATACACGTGCTTTTAGTTGTGAAATGGGCAAGTCTAAGGCAGTAAAATAGTCTGCTCGTGCTATGTCATAACCTGCCGAGAAGGAGGGAAATAGTCCCCAACGATTATTGGCTGCAAAACGAGATGAACCATCGTAACGTCCACTAACTTCAACAAAGTACAAATTGTTATAGTGCCAGTTGAAGCGAGCAAAAAAGCCCATAGTTGACCAGTTTGTACGTGCTTCACCAGTGTAAACCGCTCCATTTGCATTGTCAAAGGAGTAAATATCATCACTCAACATTCCATCTTTGTACATAAAGGCACTTGAGTTTTCTTGTACCTCCATTTGAGTACCAAGCATTGCCTTGAAAAAGTGGTTGCCTAATTGCTTGGTGTAGGAGGTTGTAAGATTGGGGGAAAGGTAGTAGTTGAATAGGTTTCCACGAGTATATGAACCAAATCGTGTGTTTTTCCAACTCATACCAGGATATTGATAGCCTTGACGTGTGCCTGTTATTTCAATAATTTCGCCATTGGGTTGCTCATAAAAACTTTTTCCAAGTTTGAAGCTATTATTCTCTACATCTAAGCGAGCCTTCATCTCTCCTACTATTTCCCAACCTTCTAAAGGTGTTATCGTTGCAGAGAAGGACATTGCATCTGAAATGCGATTTTGTTTATATTCTGCTTGCTTTAGATACAACATTTCATTCCATGTTGGCGTTGAGTATGCGCTATTTGCGGTTGGCAAATGTGTTACTCGTGTTGGTGCAGTATTTGCTATGGTTGCGTAAAAAATGGTTTGGTTGGCAAGTGGACGATTGATGAGGTTAAGGGTTACGTTATTGTTGAGGTTAAACTTTAACCACTCTTTGGCTGTAACCGACAACTTTGTATTGATGTTATACTTGCTAAGGTCGTCTCGCACTTGGTCTATTAAGCCTTGTTGATTTATATATCCGATACCTACATAGTAGGTTGTTTTTTCACTACCTCCTTGTATGCTAATGTTGTGCGAATTGCGCATTGCTCTGTCCTTAAAGTAGTAGTCAAACCAATCGGTGTTAGCATACTGCACATAGTCGGCAGCAGCCCAACCATCTCCAGCAGCGTTAATCCCTATACCTGGATATTGCAAAGAGTATGGGTTGTTCATAAAGCCTTTGATGTTCTCAATGGTTTGATTCGAGAACTGTGGGGTACGCCCCATATTTATATCCCTCTGATTATAATAATGGGCAAAGTCTAAGGAGTTCATCATCTCGGGCATATTGATAGGTGAACTAAATCCTGCCGTTCCACGATAAGAGACGGTTGCTTTTTCTTGCTTTCCGCTTTTGGTGGTAACCAATACTACCCCATAGGCGGCTCTGGCTCCATAAACGGCTGATGCCGATGCGTCTTTTAAGACACTGATACTTTCAATATCTGCGGGATTCACATTCTGCATACTTTGCTCTACTCCATCGACAAGTACGTATGGCTCTCCACCATTTACCGAGCCAATGCCTCGAATATTAAACTTAATGTCTGCTCCTGTTTCTCCCCCTACTCCATCTGCCGATGCTGATGATGCAAAGTTCAATCCTGCAACGTTTCCTTGAAGGGCACTGGTAACATCGGTTACGGGACGACTTTCAATAGCGTCTGTTTGTACCACGCCTACGGCTGCTGTTATGGTGTTGCGCCTTTGCTTACCCATACCTACTACTACTACCTCGTCTAACTGCTGAGAGTCTTCTTTTAGGCTTACGTTAATCTCGGTTTTTCCACTAACTGCAACCTCTTGAGAGGCGTAACCTACAAATGAAAATACCAAAACTGCCTTATCATTAGGAACGGCGATAGAGTAATTACCGTCAACATCTGTAATTGAGCCAATCGTAGTGCCTTTTATCAACACATTAACTCCAGGCATACCAAAGTCTGTGCCATCTTTTACCACTCCTTTGAGTGTGATAGATTGTGCAAAAACTGTTGTTGCCGAAATCAATAGTATAACTAATGTCCCTAAAATAGATGATACTCTTTGATTTCTCATAAAATGACTTGTCATGATCCTAATTTTACATGAATTAACTTATAATCTCCTCAACAAAAGTGCGGCAACTTCAAGTTTATCACCGCTTTTTCACTTTAACTTTTTTTAATTTCAGCGGTAGCGAAGATAATTAAGCTGTTAGATTTCTTATGTTCAAATTTGTTCTTTTTTGTTCAGTTATTGTCCAAATCACACAACTTGAAGCACTATGGAACAGCATTAAATTAAAAGGAGAATAGCCTAACAAGCTTTTAATTTTGCACATCTCACTCCATTATTCTGCTACTTTATAAGTTTGAGACTTACAAACTATAGCACTTTTTTCGTGTGTGCAAGGATATAAAAATCTGGAGTTATTTGCCGTTTTTGGCGCGATATTGTGTTGGAGTCATTTGCGTGTACTGTTTAAAAACAGTGCTAAAGTAACGCTGCTGACTGTATCCTACTTTTTCGGAGATTTCAACCACAGGCAGTTCGGTTTCAACAAGGAGGAGTTTTGCTTTTTTAATCCGTATTTCATTGATAAAGTCTTTTACGCCTGTTCCCGAAAGGCTTTTCATCTTGGCATACAGCGTGGAGCGACTCACTGCCATTCTCTCAACCAAAGTATCAACGTCGAGTTCAGGATTTGAGATTTCTTCTTCGATTATCTCTAACATCTTTTTTACAAACTCTTCTTCCTCATTGTTGAAAGGAATTTTTTCTGGTAAAACCGCATAGGCAGATTTGCGAAAATGTTCCTGCATTTTTCTCCTCAACGAGAATATGTTTATCGTAAGATTAAGTAAGGCTTCTACCGAGAAAGGCTTTGCTAAATAAGCGTCAGCACCCACCTTGTAGCCGTGCTTAATACTTGCCTCATCGGCACGAGCAGTAAGCAGTATGACTGGAATATGACTAATGTCGAGGTTAGATTTTACATGATTGCAAAGTTCATAACCATTCATCTGTGGCATCATAACATCGCTAATAATGCAATCGGGTAAAGACTCTTTTATAATTTTCAAGCCATCTGTGCCATTTGATGTAACGTAAACCTTTTTGAAATATGGTGTTAATTCTTGCCTTAGATATTTATTCAAGTCCTTTTCATCTTCAACAATCAGTAGTACATAATCCTTCAAAATAGTATAATCCTTTGAGGCTACTTCAGTGATGTAGTTGCTCTGGGTTGCTACCTCTGCTACAACGTCTATTTTTGTATCACAAGCGGAACTCTCCCCAACATCAATAGGTAGTTCGACCCAAAAAGTTGCTCCTTTCGTTGCATTTGCAGCACAGCCCATACAACCTCCCATCATCTCGGCAAGGCTCTTAGAAAACGAAATGCCAATACCAAAACCTCCTAAATTATGATTGGCTTGATAAAAACGAGTAAATATTTTATCCATATCAACCTCATTTAAGCCAATCCCTTCATCGATAATACGCAGCGTGACAGTGTTTTTATTTTTACAAACCTCTACACTAACTCGCTCGTTTTTACTTGAAAACTTTAAGGCGTTTGCCAATAAATTATTTATAATGTTATGGCATTTTTCTTTATCTAAGTTGACCATTAAACTTTGAGCTACTGTCGATTCAAATAGCAGTTCCACTCCCTTAGTTGAATATTCTAATCGAAAATCTTCAAGAACATCTTGCACGAACATATTAAAGTCAAAGTACGAAACTTTCAATTTATTGGGGGTTAACTCCATTTTGCGAAAGTCAAGCACCATATCAATCACATTTCGCATTTGCTTGGCTTGCTTATAAATGCTGGTCAAGGTCTTTTTTAGTTCTGAGGAAATTGAGGAGTCGTTTTTTAGCAATCGCTCAAGAGGAGCTGAAATTAGCGTTAATGGTGTACGTAACTCATGATTGATGTTGATTAGGAACTGAATTTTCTGTTCAGCTACCTGTTTTTCATGCACGCTCATTGCCTTTTGAATTTCTTTCTCTCGAACTTGTCGATAATAGTACCAAAAGAAATACAGAAGTATAAGGATTAAGATTGACATCGAAAGGCGAAACCACCAAGTTTGCCACCAAAATGGCAAGACTGTAATAGTAAGCAATTCAACAACAGGATATTTATCCCATGCACCATCATATATCTGCGCATTAAAACGATATTTACCTGGGGGGAGTTTTGTAAAGCGAATCTTGGAGTCTGTCGTGATAATAAAGTCATTGGTAAGACCTTCTAATTGATAGCGAATTGTTTTTTGACGCAGTAAATGCTTTGCCTTCACGAGTAGTCTTATATCAACCGTTTGGTTGGCGGACGGTAGTGTAATTTCTTTTGAAGTATTGACCGAAAAGCCTGTAAATAACTCTCCATTAAGCAATAATTCAATAAGTTCTAAGGAGAGTACCGTAGAGTCTTCCCCTTTCTCCTTTGTAATTACACGTTGAAAACCATTCACTCCGCCAAAATATAAATCGCCATTCAGAGCACAGCAGTTGGCTTTTGGAATGTAAATATTGGGTTGCACTCCATCCAAAACATCGTACTCATCAAAGTGATGTTTCTCTGGTCGAAAGCAATATATTTTGTTGGCAGCACCAATCCATAAGGCAGAGTCTGATGAAATTGCAAGTGTAGTAAGTCGCTTAAAGTAATTGTTTTCTTCTAATAAATATTCATTCGTTTTTGGATTATATCGCCACAAACCTTTTTCAGAGGCTATCCAAAAATTGCCGTAAAAATCTTGAACAACTGCTGTGGCTTTGGTGTCTAAACATTGACTAACGTCTGTAATAAGTGTAATGGATTTACGCTTTTTATTAACGGAGAAAATTTTTGTTGGTGAGTATAAATACAATAATGAATCTACCTCGCGAATAAAGTACAAACCTACCTCAAGAGAGTCAGTAGTCCATGTGTTCAACAGGTTCAACTTATGCTCTGAGATTGAGTATAAATAAAGATTTTCTCCCATAATAAGAAGTTCATCTTTTCCCACATTCTTCAAATTTGTACTAATCCAAGCATATCTTTGATTGCGCTCTAAGATTTTTGTAATTGCAAAATCTCGCACTTGCCCAGTCTGAATATTAAATAGTTGAAGTCCTTCGCCAAAATAACTCAACAGTAGTTCATTATTGGAGTAACGAGCAATCGAGGTGATTTTTTTCTTAAAAGTTGATGGATAATGTTGAAATCTCTCCTCTTTGGGATTAAAGCGGTTGATTCCATTACCATCTGTGCCTATCCATATTATTCCTCGTTCATCTTCATAAAATGAGGTAACAATTCGTGCACTCATACCACTACTTGCACTAAGAGAGTGCTGCGTATAACTCTGCACTGAATTTAGTTTTGTGCCAATACATCCTGCTCGCACCGTGCCAATCCAAATAGTTTGATTGTTGTCTTCATAAATTCGAGAAATGGATTTTATCGGCAATGGTTCTAAGGCATTTGGAGCCGCTGATATATTATCAAATTGGCGATGATAATTCAATATTGATATGCCACTACCATCTGTCGCAATCCAAATATCTCCATTACTTACCTCTTGAATGTCTAGTATGATATTGTTGCCTAAGCCCGAGTTCTGTGTGGTGTAATGCCGAAGAAGTGTACCATCTTTGGCATAAGCAAATAAGCCTTCGGCATAAGAACTGAGCCAAATCGTTTCATTCCTATCAACACACAGTGCCGTAATTTGCTGCGATTGGTGAAACTTATCTGAAGTCAAATCTCCTGTTTTCAGGTCATAACGAAAAATCCCCTTCCAGCGTGTGCCAATTAAAAGTGTCTCGGCATCAAGTTTTGTAATTTTTTGCGATAATGAAATTTTTTTGATGTACGCTGGATAAAAATTTACATCAAATGATTGCGCCTTATGTTGATAGGTAATAAGCCTGTCGGCTCCAAAAAAGAGAATTCTATCCTCTAACGAATAACAGGCTTTAAACTCTAAATTCTTAAACATCGAAGGTTGTACAAAGCAATCCTTTTCTCTATCATAGCGCACTACAGAACGGTCTGTCCCTATCCAAAGATTAAAGTCTTTGTCCTCTTGTATAAAGTAAATATGATTGCCTGGCAGTGCAGTGGTATCATTGATGCGTGTAAAATACTGACGCATCTCATTTCCGTCATAGCGATTTAATCCGTAACTCGTTCCAATCCACAAAATGCCTTTGTAGTCGCGATGTATGTCGTGTACTGAAGTATGCGACAGTCCTTCATTAAGAGAAATCTCATGGAAATTCAAGGTGGTTTTCCCCGAAATAGTTGTCTGAAACAGAACAAGAAAAAGAATAGAGAGTAGTATAATTCTCATCAATAGTTTCCTAACGAAAATGACGTGCTAATGCAGCGATAATTCTAAACTAAACAGTATTACTAAATCAAAATATGCGTGTTCAAGTCAGATATACTCAAAGACTAATAAATAGAAAAAAACAAGCAATTATTTTGAGTAATAATCCCAAACTGCTTTTGCAATTGCCGATATAATTTTTTCATTTGTCTGATTTTCTTCCTTTGAATTAGAGACTAAAACACTTATAAAGACAGGTTCTCCATTTGGCAATATGATAATCCCTACATCATTTGTTGCTGTTGCAATATTATCTTTTTCAACTCCTGACGTTCCTGTTTTGTGCGCAACAATAGTCCCTTTAGGCAATTCTCCCTTTAGTCTATTAGTACCTGTTGCTGTTTCCTCTAAAATCCTCCACAAAAAATCAGAGTTTTCCTTCGACAATATCTTATTGTTTTTGGCGTTGTAGAGTTTGGTCAGCAATGCAGTTAAAGCCCAAGGAGTTGCCCAATTCTGAAATTGATTTTCCCACGCTTTATGCATCTCCTCCTCATTTAACTTGATAGCAATGTCGGGTAGTTGATTTAATGCTAAAAAATTCTCTACAATACTTGTTCCTCCAATTAGTCGTAGCAAAATATCGCAGCCATTGTTATCACTTTGCGCAACTGAATATGCAATTATATCAGCAATGGTCATACTTGTACCTTCAGGAAATTTCTGCCGAATAGGACTCCAAGTATTCGGCAGTAAATCTTTGGCAGATATTTTAATCCTTTGGCTTAACTGAAAGTGTCCTTTATCAATTTCCGATAAAACAGCCATTGCTATTGGCAACTTAAATACACTTTGCATTGGATAATGCCCTTGTGC
This sequence comes from Bacteroidales bacterium, assembly GCA_051658505.1. Classification (GTDB taxonomy): domain Bacteria; phylum Bacteroidota; class Bacteroidia; order Bacteroidales; family UBA932; genus JAITMY01. The sequence goes on from JBOFMS010000136.1 coordinate 11,022, forward strand.
ATTTATATTTATCGTATCCTTGTAGCCATTTGCGATAATCGAGACTCCTACATCGGCTTGTTTATGGGCAATTTGGTTGACAAGTTTTTGTTTCAAACTGTCAATTTGTGCATATAACATTGGATAGCCATATAGCAATAGGGCGACTAACAATAGTAGTTGTCTTATTCCCACCATTTAATAATGCTTTTATGGATTTCCAATAAAAAGGAAGGATTTACCATCTACCGCCTGCACCGCCACCGCCAGAGAAACCTCCCCCACCACCGCCAAAACCGCCTCCTCCAAATCCTCCGCCACCGAAGCCTCCACGGCGACCTCCGCCCATACCTCCAAACAAAAATGGAAGAAGAAAAAGTGAGCCAATGCCTCCGTGCTTATCCTCATCGTCATCATTGCCCTTGTTATGCTTTTTGCCAAGATAAAGCACCAAAAACAAGACTACAAATATCAACAATGGTAATAATGCACTCGGCTTGTTAATTATACCCCCACTCGACTTATACTCTCCCGAAGCATAGTGAATAATCGCATCTACCGATTTATTGATGCCTTGATAATATTGATTGCTACGAAACTGCGGCAACATAATCTCCTCAATAATGCGCTTGCAATAAGCATCGGGCAATACACCCTCCATGCCATAGCCTGTGCCAATAAACACATCGCCATACTCTCGACCCACTTTGGGTTTTATGAGCAAAAGCACCCCATTATTTTTATCCTTTTGCCCTATGCCCCACTGCTTAAAAAACTCTGGCGAGAGTTGTGCCAAGGTATAACCATCAGTATTGGCAATGGTTATCACATAAATTTGGGTAGAGGTAGAGTCATGATAGAGACGTAACTTGCGCTCAAGCAATTGTTGCTCTTGTGGCGAAAGTATGGCTGCAAAATCATTCACCAAACGAGCTGGCAACATAGGTTTGGGCAAATTTTGCGCTTGCACCAATAGCCCTATTCCCAAACTAAGCAAGAGTACCGAAAGGATTCTTTTCATCTATCTAAAAAAGGATAAAAGGAGAGAGGAAACTAAAACTTAACACTTGGGGCTTTCTCCGCACCTTCCTCAGCCTCAAAGTATGCCTTTTTCTCAAAATTGAACATGCCTGCAAAAATATTATTCGGAAAGCGACGAATGTAGGCATTATAGGTTTGTACCGCCTCATTAAAGTTGCGACGCTCTACAGCAATGCGATTCTCTGTACCTTCTAATTGCGCCTGCAATTCTAAAAAGTTTTGATTGGCTTTGAGATTTGGATAATTCTCAGAGATTGCCATAAGCCGTCCCAAAGCTGAACTTACTTGGCTTTGCGCTGCTTGAAACTGCTTAATCGAGGCAGCATCTAATTTATCAGGACTAATAGTAACTTGCGTAGCCTTTGCTCTTGCCTCGATTACCCCTTGTAAGGTTTCTTGTTCGTGCTTTGCATAGCCTTTTACGGTTTCTACCAAGTTGGGAATAAGGTCGGCACGACGTTGATATTGGTTTTGCACTTGCGCCCAAGTTGCATCTACTTTTTCTTGCATGGTTACGGGTTTATTGTAATACCCACAAGAGTTCAAAAAAATTGCAGAGAGTGCAAATAAGATAACTTTTTGGAAGTTTTTCATAATGTTTTAATTTTTGGAATGATGTGGGGCAAATATAGTTTTAATTTAGCAGTTTTAGCTGTTAAAGTTTATGAACAAAAGCCCCTTGCTGACGTACATTATACAAGGCAATATTGTGTTGCTCAAAAGTCTTTAAATATCGTCTTGCAGCATAATGTGGCACAGAGGCATCAAGAATAATTTGCTTGGGAGCATACATTTGCAATAATTCCTGCGCATTCATCTTGCACAGCGATGTCAAAATAAGATAATCAACAGGTATAGGAGATGATAGTTTTACCACTCGCTCATTTACAGAGATTTTCAGTGTTTTTCCTGCAAAATGCACAAAGTTTTTATGCACCCCATAATTAGGCAATTCAATGTTTGCAGATTGTTGCAAACTTACTCTTGGAATTTTATCTGCACTTGCAAAGCCCATACTTACAAAATGATTTTTAAGATTAAAGTCAAAGTTGTGTTGCAAATGTGCGCTATCACAAAGGCTAAATCCTGCTTTTCCATCAATAAAGGTAATGATTGAGGTATTTTTTACTGCGTGGACAATTATCTTTTTTTGATGATAAACATCATACTTATAATATACACGAATGCCAAGAAAGCAAGCAAGTGCCAAAAGACACACAAGTATAAAAGCATTGCGTTTTATCCATATAAAAAAGGCTAAAGAAATGATAATTGCCACGAGTAAGAACGCCTGCAAGGGAGTAATCCAAAGTCCCTCAATTAAGGAGTAAGGCAAGCCTTCAACCAAGCGAATGCAAAAATTAAGACCAACAATACTATATTTTGTACCCATAACCAATAGCCACGAAAAAGGAGGAAACCACGAAAAAGCAAGACTTGCAAGAAAGCCTCCCATAACCAAAATAGTGGGAATCGTTACCAGAATGTTGGTCAAGATAAAATACACTGGTATTTGATGAAACATCAGCAACGTAATAGGCAACGTGCCGATATTTGCGGCTAACGACACTGCCACCAATGACCAAAGTGCATCTCCAATATAAGTTTTGAAGTAAAGTATTTTGTAAATACGAGGCTGAAAAAACAAAATAGACAGCACGGCTGCGTAAGACAATTGAAAGCCTGTATCATAAAAGCAAAGTGGGTCGAAAAGGGCAATCAAAAAAGCAGAAAAGGCGAGGGTATTGTAAGTGTTAGTGGAGCGATTAAGCATACCGCCAATGGTTAGTACCGAAAACATTATGGTAGCCCTCAATACGGAAGCAGAGAGTCCTGCAATCAAGGCGTAAGTCCACATACACAGTAAAATGACAATACCTCTCAAGATTCTTCCACGCTTACGTTGCTCAAATGGGCGCAACAGAAAACCCAAAATCATACTAATGATACCAACATGCAAACCCGACACGGCAAGAATATGCATCGCTCCTGCACTTGCATAAGCGGTGCGTAAATCTGTATCAAGCAAAGACTTGTCGCCAAGTGTGAGCGCTTGTAATACAGCAAACTCCTCTCCGTGTATGCCTTGCTCATCAAAAAAACGTAATGCTTTTTCACGAAGCATTTTTGGGAAAATTTTATGCTGACCCAAACAGTTATGTGCAACAATTTTACAAGTCTTACTATCTGCAAAAGCAGATGCAAATACGCCTTGCTGTTGCTGATAGTGCGCATAATCAAACTCATGTGGATTTTGCGGTGGTGGAATACGAGAAAACGAAGCAGAAACAAGCAATTTATCTCCAATCTGCGGTAGTTTACTTGTATCTACTCGAAGGTAAAGTATAGCCTTTTCATCTGCATGTTTCCATTCTAAACTATCCTCATAAGCAAGCAAATGCAAGTTTAGTTTGGCAACAGAGGAACTAATACTTAGCACATCTGTTACAATGGCTACAACATGTACCCTTTTATCAAAAGGCAAATCACTGCTTTTCTTCAGCCCTTGCACCAATGCTATGCCTGCAAAAAACAGAAAAGCATTTGCACAAACACCAAAAATCCACAACCGAAAGTAAGATGTGGAAAAGTGGTAGGCAAGTAGCATTGCCAATAAACATAGAGCACAAAAAAAAGTGGCACAAAATGGTAAGGCATACACTGATGTATGCCCTACCACTCCAGCCACCAAAGGTAAAAGTATGCGTATAAATGGTGCTGAGCGAAACCCCTTCATCAATTCAGAGTTACGCATGACTCATTTAATATCCAAAGATTTGCTCTTGCGTAAGTTTTTGTACTTTTCCCAATTTCTCCATTGTTGCTTTGTCAATAGCACTTTCATCACCCAAGATACAATAAGTGTAAGGTAGATTTTTTACGTTTTTTTCTTGAAACTCCTTCACATCATTCAGGGTAAAAGTAGGAACCTTTTCAAAGATGTCACGGCGAATATCGTAATCCAAGCCCATTTTTTGTGCAGCATCATACGCCCACAAAACGCTTGATTTGTGAATCCGCTCGGTTCTCAATCGCTGAACAATACCTTCTTGAGCAAGTAAAAATGCAGGTTCTGAAAGAGGCATATTGTTCAAAATATCATGAAAGGCGGTAACAGCATCATTAAGTTTATCGGCTTGTGTAGCAATAAGAGTACGCATATAGTTCGATCTGTCTAAGCGAGCAGCTTGGCTATAAGTAGCACGTGCCATATATGCCAATCCTCTTGCCTCACGCATTTCTTGAAACACAATAGCATTCATACTTCCACCAAAGTACTCATTGTATAAGCGGAGAATAGGAACATTTTTTTTATCATAACCTCCTAACTTTGACATCATACTAAAGTAAACTTGTTTGGCATCGTATTGTGCAAAAAGCACTTTAGGCTCAGTTGTGGGCAATTCTGTAAACTTCGTTTCTTCAGGTAAAGCAGCAAGTTTAGAGGGTGTTTTGTGATACTTGCCCAACAAACTTATAAGTTCACTTTCTTTAGCAGAGCCATAATAGAATATGCGATGTTGGTAAGAGGTTAAAGCTTGTACTTTCTTTACCAAAACCTCAGGTTTCAAGGCTCGCAATTGTTGCTCCGACAAAATATTGGTAGAAGGCGATAGGCTACCATAAGTTGCATAATTCGTCAAAGCACTAAAGTTATTTCCTTGTCGAAGTTTAGCATCACCTCTTCCCTTTAGGATATCATCTACTAAATTGGCGTATGCAGTAGTATCAACCTTTGCTTTTGCCAAAAGATGCTCAAACAAAGAAAGAGATTTCGTCATATTTTCACCAAGTCCACTAAGAGAAACATACACTCGCTCAGCCGAAGATGAAACATTAAATGAACAACCCAATTTATAAAACTCCTCCTTAATTTGCTCTGCGGTATATTTATCTGTGCCAAGATACCTAAGATAACCCACAGCAAGAGGAAGTTCTTTATCGTGATTCCCCCCCATATCCAAAACATAAATCAACTCAAACAGTTCATTATCTACATTTTGCTTATAAAGTATTTCAATGTTTGATTTTTTTGTTTTAGTTATCGTAAGGTCTTTTTTGAAGTCTAAAAAGATTGGCTCAATCGGCACAACTTTTGAGTTCTTTATTTGCGACAGAAACTCACTTTCTGCATCTCTATTTACCTTTACAGGAGTTATTGCAGGCTTATCAATCTTCATTTCATTAGGGTCTTTTCCCTCCTTTTTATACACTGCCACATATCCGCCAGAGAGGTGTTTATTAGCAAAATCAACCAATTGCGCTTTGGTAACTTTTGCCATCTCATCAAGTTCCTTTACTGATGATTCCCAATCAAGTCCGTCAACAAATGTGCGTGCCATTGCACCTGCACGAGCAGCGTTACTCTCTAATCCCTGTATGGTCATGCGCTTAAAGTCGGTAACGATAGCTTTTAGCAACCAGTCCTCAAACTCACCTCGTTTAAGACTTGCAACTTGAGCTAACAAAATTTGCTTTGCCTCCTCAAGCGTTTGTCCTTGCTTAGGAGTCGCTGTCAATAACAAGGCTTGATAATCTGTCAGCCCCAAAACACTACATGAAGCACTTGTAAGTTTTTGCTTTTGTACCACATTCAAGTCAATAATGCCCGCCTTGCCATTCATCAAAACCATATCCAAGAGTTTTATCATGGTAGCATCGCTGCTTGATGCTCCTGCAAAGCGAAAAGCAAGAGCAATTCTCTCTGCCTCTAAGCCATAAACGGTATCCACCACCTCTTTTGCAAACACGGTATTATCTACCAATGGTTTTATATCAAGTGGTTTGCGCTTTAACTGCCCAAAATATTTGTCGATAATAACAATGGCACTATCAGGATTAAAATCGCCCGCCAAGGTAATTGCCATATTATTGGGTATGTAGTAGGTTTCAAAGTACTTTTTGATGTTGATGATTGATGGATTTTTCAAATGCTCTTGCGTACCCAAGACGGTTTGCTTACCGTAAGGGTGCTGAGGAAAAAGTCCACGCATCATAGCCTCATAGAGTTTGCGATTATCGTTGGTAAGCGACATATTCTTCTCCTCATACACGGTTTCAAGTTCGGTATGAAATAGGCGAATAACAGGGTCAGAAAAACGGTTAAGTTGCACCTTTGCCCAGTTTTCGAGTTGATTAGCGGGGATATTCTCAATGTATGAAGTAGCATCATTTGATGTCCATGCGTTAGTACCTGTAGAGCCAATTGCCTTCATCAACTTATCGTACTCATTGGCAATAGCGTATTGCGCTGCTACGCCAGAGACACTATCAATAGTGCGATAAAGTTTTTTGCGCTCATCATCATCTTTACTATTGCGATAAACTTCAAATAGTTGTTCAATCTGGTCAAGTAGAGGTTTCTCTTTTTCATAATCACTTGTACCAAATTGGCTTGTACCTTTAAACATAAGATGCTCAAAGTAATGGGCAAGCCCTGTTGTTTCAGCAGGGTCATTCTTGCCTCCTACCTTAACGGTAATATTGGCTTGAATGCGAGGTTCATTGTGATAAGCACTAAGATACACCTTCAATCCATTCTCTAAGGTATAGATACGTGCATTCAGGGGGTCGTTGGCTACACTTTTATAAGTATAGGTTTTGGCTTGAGCTACATACGCCACAAGCACCAACAGAAAGGGAATAAGTTTTTTCATAGGTATAATAAATATTTGGTGTTACTTCATCACAACATGCTGCTCGTGCTTTAGCAACCATTCTTTGCGCCAAATGCCTCCTGCATAACCTGTAAGACTTCCACTTTTGCCAACTACTCTGTGGCAAGGTACGATAATCCAATGTTGGTTTTTACTATTAGCGGCACCTACTGCACGTGCTTTGTTACTGCTTCCCAAAGATAATGCTTGTTGTGTGTAATTGATTGTTGTACCATAAGGAATTTTCAAGAGAGTAGCCCATGCCTCTTGCTGAAAAGACGTGCCAGCAAAGGATAAAGGGAGGTTAAATATTTTTCGTTGATATAAAAAATACTCCTTTAGTTGCCGTATGCACTCTTTGATGATAGGAT
>JBOFMS010000137.1:0-2875 GCA_051658505.1 Bacteroidales bacterium
TTTTTAATAACTTTTGGAGTGGAGTTACATCCGTATTTAAGTTCTTACACAGTTGTGGATACATACAAGAGTGTCGTACACATTGGGCACAAGCTCTCATATCTTTTCCCTTCATAGCGTACATATTTGCCGAAGGACCGCCTACATCGGATAAATATCCCTTAAAATCGTTCATTTGTGTAACCCTCTCGACTTCTTTTAATATAGAGGCTTCGGAACGACTAACTACAAATTTTCCTTGATGCATGGCGATGGTGCAAAAACTACACCCCCCAAAGCATCCACGATGTATATTTACCGAATGTTTTACCATTTCGTATGCCGCAATTTTTTTTCCTGCATACCGAGGGTGTGGATAGCGAGTATAGGGTAAATCATAAGCAGCATCTATCTGTTCGACCTTCTCCATCGAATACGGGGGATTGATGACAAGGGTTTGTTTTCCTACATTTTCATAAATCCTTGCAGGCTGCAATTTGCTGGAGGCTAATTCGAGTTGTGCAAAGTTTTGTGCAAATTTTGTTTTGCTGGCACAAGCCGTCTCAAAGGAATGAAGTATGATGGCAGATTCTTCTATTTCTTTTTCTGAAATCATCGCTTGTAAATAAGCAATCTGTGGGGTTTTGTGCAAGTCCTCAAGGCTTGCTCCTGATTGTATTTTTTGCGCAATCTCCACCACAGCCCTTTCGCCCATGCCGTATATAAGCAAGTCGGCTTGCGTGTCGTGCAATATCGATGGACGTAGTTTATCTTCCCAATAATCGTAATGCGTTGCCCGCCTCAACGAGGCTTCTATACCGCCCAGCACCACAGGCGTATCGGGATAGATTTTCTTCAATATCTTCGCATACACATAACTTGCATAATCGGGGCGCATATCATTTCGCCCATCAGGGGTGTAGGCATCGCTACTGCGTAAGCGTTTGTTGGCAGTATAATGGTTTACCATACTGTCCATACTGCCAGAGGTTACCCCAAAAAAAAGTCGAGGTTTGCCCAACTTCTTAAAATCCCTCAAATCATCTCGCCAATTCGGTTGCGGAACAATTGCCACTCGGTAGCCTTGCGCCTCAAGCGTGCGCCCAATCACCGCAGCCCCAAAAGCAGGGTGGTCAATATAGGCATCGCCCGTAAATAGGATAATATCTAAATTATCCCAGCCACGAGCCTCTGCCTCTTTTTTTGACGTGGGTAAAAACAAAACTTTCTTTATTAAAGTATATGGATATGCAATTACACCAATTTTTCAAGTTGATTGACACTGCGGTCAATCTCCTCTTGGGGTAGCGAGTAATTCGTAAGCTTTCCTGCATAATACTGGTCATAGGCAGCCATGTCTATAATTCCATGTCCTGACAGATTAAAGAGAATTGTTTTTTGTACCCCCTCCTCTTTAGCTTTCAGAGCCTCACGGATGGTCGAAGCAATAGCGTGTGCCGATTCTGGCGCAGGGATAATGCCTTCAGTGCGAGCAAATATCGTAGCAGCCTCAAAACTCTCCAGTTGTGGAATGTCTTGAGCTTCAATCAAATTATCCCTTTTGAGCTGACTCACAATAGTACCCGCACCATGATAACGCAGTCCGCCTGCATGAATATCCGCTGGTTGAAAATCATGTCCTAAAGTGTACATCGGCAAAAGAGGTACCATGCCCACTTCATCACCAAAGTCGTACTGAAATTGCCCACGAGTGAGCTTCGGACAAGAGGCAGGTTCTGCTGCAATTACACGTAGTGATTTTCCATTTACTAACTGATGGCGCAAGAATGGAAAGGCTATCCCCGAAAAGTTTGACCCGCCCCCAAAGCAACCAATTACCACATCAGGAAACTCTCCCGCCATCTCCATTTGTTTTTCAGCCTCAAGTCCGATAATCGTTTGATGCAATATCACATGATTCAATACACTTCCCAAAGTGTATTTTGCACCTTCGGTATTCATCGCCACTTCTACCGCCTCTGATATGGCAGTACCTAAACTTCCTGAGGTATTAGGGTGCATCTGCAATACCTTTTGTCCTGCTTGAGTGAGCATACTTGGCGAGGGTATCACCTCTGCGCCCCAAGCATTCATCATTGACTTTCGATAGGGTTTTTGCTCGTAACTAATCTTTACCATAAATACTTTAAGGTCGAGCCCAAAAAAACGACAAGCAAAACTCAATGCTGTTCCCCATTGTCCTGCACCTGTTTCTGTTACCAAAAGTTTAGTGCCTTCTACTTTGTTGTAATAGGCTTGAGGGATAGCAGAGTTCAACTTATGTGAACCCACAGGGCTTACACTTTCATTCTTAAAGTAGATGTGTGCAGGCGTATCCAATGCTTTTTCTAATCCATAAGCACGCACAAGGGGCGTTGGACGATAAATTTTATAAACCTCACGCACTTCATCAGGAATATCAACGTATCGCTCCTGTGTTGTTTCTTGTCTGCAAAGTTCTTTGGCAAATATTGGTTCTAAATCAGCTTGTGTAAGCGGAGTTTTGTTTACAGGGTGCAATGGGGGTAGGGGCTTGTTTCCCATATCGGCAATAATGTTGTACCATTGCGTTGGTATTTCATGCTCGGGTAGTAGAATCTTTTTAGTTTTAGTTTTCATAATTATATATTTTTTTAATTTAAGATTTTTGCATAAAAAAGCCCCCGATGTTTTTGTGTAAACATCGGGGGCTTCAGGTTTTTATTTAGGGTTTTTGTTATTTTTCAATACTTTCCCTTCAATATTTTATACAAGCGTAGCGATGCTTTCAACAGTTTTACTGTTGCGCCACCACCATTTTTGTATTTGATTTGTTTTCATTCTATTTTTATTTTCCCTTGCCAACTCTATGAATCAGACAGTATTTCTTTAATTTTCCTCCTGCTTTCCTTCCGCA
>JBOFMS010000138.1:0-4144 GCA_051658505.1 Bacteroidales bacterium
AACTCCAGATATAGAGTAACTGATTTGAAATGATTTGCCATATTGATTGATGAGATCAAGCATTAACTTATTTGCAGGCAAATAACATCGCTCTGCAACTTTTCGAGCAATCGAGCGATTGGAAAACTCATCGTAATAATCATGCTCCTTACCAATATCAAAAAACCGATATCTCCGCAGCCGTAAGGGCTGATGAACTTGAAAGTAAAGGCAAAGTGTTTTTTTCATGACATTTAATTTTTTGCAGATTTAACGCAAAGCAATCGCTTTTTCATAAACATTTTTAACTCTCAAGGCTGCTTTTTCCCACTTCAATGTATCTACCTCTTGGTCTCCATAACGCACAAACATCTTAGGAAGTGCGGGATATTTAACAATGCCATAAATGGCATCTGCCATTGCATCTACGTCCCAAAAATCTATCTTTATGGCATGTTTAAGCACTTCGGCTACTCCCGATTGCTTTGAAATAATTGTGGGAACATGAGCCCGCATTGCCTCAAGGGGCGATATACCAAAAGGCTCACTTACCGAGGGCATAACATATACATCACTGAGGGCAAACATTTGCTGCACATCATTAGCGCACAAAAAACCTGTAAAGTTGAATTTATCGGCTATGCCTAACTTGGCTACGCGCCGAATAATACGATTAAGCATATCGCCACTGCCTGCCATTACAAAACGCACGTTACAACAACGCTTCAATACCTTATAAGCTGCCTCTACAAAATATTCAGGACCTTTTTGATAAGTAATTCTCCCTAAAAAGGTTACAATTTTTTCTGGTGTACCTCGCTCCACTTTATCAAACTCTGAGGCACTAAAATCAACCGCATTGTGTACAGTCACTACCTTATCAGGAGAAATGCCATATTTTTGAGTAATAGTATTGCGTGTTAAGTCGCTCACTGCAATTATCAAATCTGCCTCAAGCATACCTCGTTTTTCAATATCAAATACCACTTGGTTTACATTTTCGCCACTACGGTCAAACTCGGTAGCATGCACATGAATTATTAAGGGTTTTCCTGTTGCTTTTTTTGCAGAAATTCCTGCTAAATAAGTAAGCCAGTCATGCGCATGGATAACGTCAAAATCGTGCTGCAAAGCAATAGTATGTGCCAAAATCCCATAATTCACTACCTCATCCATAAGATTTTTTCCATAGCCTCCTGCAAATTGAAATTTGCGATTGATGTGTGCCGTATGTGAAATAGTACCATTAGAAACCTTATTGCTATGCCAATGTTCAAACTGCTCAGGCGATAGATACGGCACTAAATTTGACCCTGCTTCTACATAAGTAAGATGTTGCCATAAAGATTCTAAGTAAGAATTAGTTCCATCAAACGTAACGTCCTCCGCTCCTACAATACGAATACAACTTTGATCCTCATCTCCGTAGGCTTTAGGAACAACAAAAATCATATCCACATTATGCTTAGCTAATCCCGATGTTAGTCCATAGCACGCTGTTGCTAACCCCCCAGCTACATGAGGTGGAAACTCCCAACCAAACATAAGTGTTTTCATCTTGTTATGATTTTATATTAAATCTACCTGAGTAACTATTCTACTCCGTCAATACCGTCATCTCATCTTCCGTTAATGCTTATTTTCTGTTCATATTTTTCAATTAGGCGCATAGCTCGTAATATTTCACCTACACTCCATGCCTGCGATATACACCCATTAGGAGAATGAGGCGGATCTCCATCATACACCTCGGCAATAGAACTAATCCCATAAGTGGTCATGTCTTCTTCAAATTGCGCGACAATCCATTTTGCTTTTGAAATAAATGTCCTGCCAAACAGCCTCAAACTCCCCTCAATGTAATGCCCCAGTAGCCAAACCCAAACTGTTCCTTGATGATAGGCACTGTCTCGTGTAGGCTGATCACCCTCGTAACGCCCTACATACATAGGATTTTTAGGAGATAAGGTTCGCAGACCTTTTGTGGTAAGCAACTCTCGCTCGATCGCTCTTAATATTGCCCCACATTTCTCATCCGAAATAGGTGAGTATTTTAATGAAGTAGCAAATATTTGATTGGGGCGATTGTAAAGATTCTGCCCTATACCGTCTACATAGTCAGCTAAGTACTGAGAGTCTTCACTCCAAAATGTGGATAGAAAATTCTGCTCAATCAGACTAGGCATAACACTCCACTCTTTCACAAATTTATCTTCCTTAAATTCTTTAGCCAACTCCAATGTATAGCAAATGGCATTATACCAAAGGGCATTTACATCTACCTGATAGCCCGAGCGAGGCGTAACTGGATGTCCATACACAATAGCGTCCATCCACGTAAGGGCTTTGAAGGGCTGCTCTGCCCACACCAAACCATTATCATGCATCTGGGCATTGCTTGTACCTTTACGAAAGGCTTCCAAAATGGACTTCATCTTTTTGCCATAAGCTTTCCAAACCCCTGCCCTATCGCCTGTAAACTCTTCGTATTGTTGAATCGTCCAAAAGTACCACATAGGTGCATCTACGGAGTTAAAGGCAGCCTTGTCCCCACTCCCAATATTAGGAAACAGACCGCCTTGCATCTCACTACTCATAGTGTCAAGCACGTTTTTGCATGTTTTCACCTTCTCCATAGCATCTCCCTCTCGTGTATTATCAATGGCTGCAAGGGTAATACCTGGTAAAGCAATGAAAGTGTCTCGACCCCAACGCCCAAACCAAGGATAACCTGCCACAACTTCTGTTGCTTTTCCTCTGCGCACAATAAATTGTTCAGCAGCATTCCGAAGACAAGTTTCAAAGGATTCTTTTTTAGGACGTTTAGCAATTTCTGCATTAAACTTGCGCTCTAATCCCGAAGGCATTATCTCTTTTAGCGAGGCAGAAAAAATTACACTCTCACCTGCCTTAATCGGCACTTCAAAATAACCTGGCACAAATAGGTCTTCATGTGCATCATACCCTCTCCTCATCTCCTCTGCATACTCCACATTATTGTACCAATCGGGTACTGGCACAAACTCCATTTTTTTATTCACCTGCATATAGAGCGTGGGGAATCCCACATATAATTTATTGGCAATACCATTATCTATCACCCGATGCCTCACATCTGCATACATATTGGCATGAGATAGGGCATGAGCATTGCGAAAAGCAAGGTAAGGCTGCAGACGCAAAATAGTAGCAGCGCATTCATCAAGTAAGGTATAGCGGATAAGTAATTGGTCTTCACTCTGTCGCATTAATAATTCTTTGCGTAAATGCACTCCTCCTACACGGTATTCAATAGTAGGTACTGGAGTATATTGAAAATCTACAATATATTTATGCCCTCGAGGTTCATAAATATTGTTAGGATAGCGATGAATCCCAAGGTTAAATTGCTTATCGTTCTGAATAATACTCTCATCAAGCGATGACAAAAGCACATGACGCTCACCCTCAAATTCCTCAATAGGCGACACCAGCAATCCATGATATTTACGAGTATTGCAACAAACAATACTAGTGCTAAAATAACTACCTGTACGATTGGCACAGAGCATTTCTCGTGAGAGTGAGTACTCTAAATTAACTAACTCTTCTTTATTAAATTTAAGATACGACATAATAGTATCAATAAAGGGGGGGACGTTACTATATCTACCGAAAATCGACACTGCAAAAAGTCTTTTTTGCCAGAGCATTCAGCATTCGTTGAGTGTAAATATATAAAATAAATATGTGGTTTCTAAATTTTCAATTCAATTTATTCCTCACGATTTTTAACGAATTCTCAATAAATAATTGCAGATAAGATGTAAAAACATAAATGCAAGTTACTTTACCTCAAATACTATTCGGATAATAATTTAATATCTTTGTAGTCGTTTTGATAAAATGGAGAATCTTATAGTAAATTCTATGCACAAAAACGTGATAATGATTGCTGCCGTTGCCAAAAATCTAGCCATTGGAAAAAACAATGAACTATTGTGGCATCTATCAGAGGATTTACAACATTTCAAACAAATTACCTCGGGCAATACCGTTATTATGGGACGAAAAACGTTTGAGTCTATTGGAAAAGCATTGCCTAATCGACATAATTTTGTCTTATCTACTCAAAAAATTTTAACTACTCCAAATGTATCGCTCTTCAGTTCGCTGGAGGAGGCAA
>JBOFMS010000139.1:0-7128 GCA_051658505.1 Bacteroidales bacterium
GAAAGTTGTGCAAAACTTATATCTGGAAAGAAACTACGGTTGAATAAGTAAAACAGAAGTCGCTGAATCGAGAATAAAAGCATTAAAAGAGCAAAGTTACTTAGCAACACTAAATAACTTTGCAATAAATATTCTCGGGCTTTGAGCGTTGAGGTGATAAATTTATTCCACATTGGCTATAACACGTATCGTTAACTTAGATTGTTTTGGTGCATTTGTGATAAGGGATACATTTTTGAAAACTTTTCCCTTTAATTTATCACCCAGAAATGAAGCTTTAAACTTAACAGTTTGCCCTACCTTTACCACTTTTGGATTATCTACAGCAGGAGTAATGCAGTTACAATTTGACGTAACTTTACGAATTTGCAAGTCCGTTTTTCCTGTATTAGAAACTTCAAATTCAAACTCTTTGCTTTCTACGGATTTTAGGTTTCCTAACTCTATACTAGTTTGTGTTATTTGTGCAATAGGAGCATTTACAAGTTGATCCTCTTTAAGAGTTGAAAAATTCTCTTCAATCGTAGCACTTATCGTGATTTCATTATTTTTTACTCTTGAGCCATTAAGTAAAACTTGAACTTTATCACTTATGTATCCCCAATCATTCTTTTTATTGGCGTCATAACTACATTCAATTACGCCTTCTTCATTCGCTTGCAAAATCTGAGGTTTTACGGTAAGTGTGATATGCGCAGGCACATTGTCAAAACTTAGCGTTAATGGCGAAACGCCTGTATTTACAATAGGGAGACTTGCTGTAGCAGTAGCGGTATTGTAAATATTTGCCAATGGAAGATTATGTGATTTTAATCGTAACACTCCCATGATGCGAGGATAAAGATTTGCAATACTTTTAGCTTTGGGGAGTACTTCGCCAGATATTTTAAGTTTTATCTGTTCTGTTTTTGTAGCTACCGTAATTTCTTTGTCAAAAATGCCTGGACGGTCTTTAGGGTCAAAAATTGCCTTTATGCTTCCTGTTTTTCCTGGCAACACGGGCTGTTTTGTCCACTCAGGGGTAGTACATCCGCAAGATGACTTAACATCTGTAATGATGATTGGAGTTTTTCCTGTATTGGCAAATTCAAAAGCATAAGTTACTAAACCTCCCGCTTCTGGAACTTGTCCAAAGTCGTGCGAGGTTTTCACAAATTGCATTTGTGCAAATACACTACTAAAGGTAAAGGCTAAAACTGCCACAAACATAAGTTTTTGTCTCATAGTATTTTTATTTTTAATAGAATTATTATGCGTACTATACTTCGCTTCCATTCATAAGTACATTTAATCCACCACGCACTATGCGCACGTCTAATTTTTCGCCCATCGTATTAGGGTCGCCATCAAGATGCACGCTATCTTCTTTTTGTCGTTCAACAGTAATTTGTGAGCACTTAAATACTTCCACAAACTGCAGTCGATTGATACGTTTTACAAATAATTGCAAGCCTATGTTTGGTGCTCCCCAAAAAGGAACTTTACTTAGGACTACAACATCAAGCATTCCATCTGTCATACTTGCCTCGGGAGCAATGTAGGCGTTATAGCCCCATTGTGCTGCATTTGCAAAAGTGATTAAAAATGCCTTACGAGAAAAGGTTTTTCCATCAATCGTAAGTTTGTAGCGTTGTGGTTTGTAGGTTAAAAATTCTCGCACAATATGGTGTCCATAAGCAAGAAAGCCTCTCATGTTTGTTTGTGCAAATTTATCACTTATCAATGCGTCAAATCCTACGCCTGCTGTGCAGAAAAAAGGTTTTTCATTCAACACACCGTAATCTACTCGCTGAACAACTCCTTCTTTTATGAGCATCAGAGCTTGTCGCACATTAAAAGGAATACCCAAATGTCGAGCAAAGCCATTTCCTGAGCCTGAGGGCAAAATCCCCAATATTACATTCGTATTAACAAGTGCACTAGCAACTTCATTGACGGTTCCATCTCCTCCCACTGCGACCACAACATCCATATTGTTGGCAACAAAATTTTGAGCCGCTACGGTTGCATTTCCTGCTGAGGTGGTATAATGAAGGCTGATTTTATAATCCACTGTACTTGGAAAAGTTGCTGCTATATAAGCCTCTAGATGATTGCTGTTTCTTCTCCCTCCAGAAATTGGATTTATGATGAATGCTATATTTTTCAAACCGATTAAAATGCCTGAGTAAGTCTGACACGGTGGCAAAGGTAAAATTTATTTTCTCTACATTTGTGGTCAATCACATTAAATAGTGTTTACGGCAATGAAGGTTGAATTAGATGAGAAATCGGGTTTTTGCTTTGGAGTAATTCGCGCCATTGAAAAGGCAGAACAATTACTATCTAGTGGAATTACCTTATACTCTTTGGGCGAAATTGTACATAATAGCACAGAAGTAAATCGTTTGAAATCTAGGGGATTGAAAATTCTTAATCATGAAGAGTTTAGTGTGCTCAAAAATGCAACTGTGTTGATTCGTGCTCATGGAGAGCCTCCTCAAATTTATCAAATCGCCCTGCAAAATAATATTACGTTGATTGATGCCACTTGTCCTGTGGTGCTGCATTTGCAAAAAAACATTAGAAGCAGTTATACTGCCCAAAAAGAACAAAATCCGCAAATTGTAATTTTTGGACAACGTGGACACGCTGAGGTAAATGGACTTGTTGGGCAAGTAGGAGGACATGCCGTTGTAATTGAGTGTGCAGAAGAACTTAATGTATTAGATTTTAATCGTTCCATCATTCTATACTCTCAAACGACTAAGAGTTTAGACCAATTTAATTTTTTGTGTAAAGAAATACGCAATCGGCTCGATAAATCTTTAAGATTTGAAGCGCACGATACGATTTGCAGACAAGTATCGCATCGAAAGCCACATTTGCAAAAATTTGCGGAAAAACACGATGTCATTATTTTTGTAAGTGGATTTCACAGTTCTAATGGAAAAGTTCTATACGATGCCTGTCGCACAGCAAATGCCAAAAGTTATATGGTGCAAGATGTAGAAGATATTTTGCCTGAGTGGTTTGAAAATTGCACATCGGTAGGTGTTTGTGGCGCAACCTCAACGCCTCGTTGGTTAATGAAAAAGGTGGTTGAGAAAATCTCTGACTTGTAAATGTGCAATTCTAATACTCATAATACATCTAAGCGTTTTTTTGCAGAAGTAATTCTACCTCTTGCCATTCCCAAATTGCTTTCTTACGAAATCCCCTTTGACTTACGCCAAAGCTTACGCGAAGGAATGCGTGTAGCAGTGCCTCTTGGCAAGCGAAAATTATACGTAGGAATTGTACAATCCATACATCAATCCTTGCCCGATTATAGTACAAAATTCATTGCCTCACAAATAGATAATGCACCGATTGTAAACTCGCATCAACTCAAAATGTGGCAATGGGTAGCAGATTATTATATGTGCTATCTTGGTGAAGTAATGAAGGCTGCGCTACCTGCTGCCCTCAAAATGGAAAGCGAAACACACATTACGCTCTGCCACAATGAACACGAGGCTGAACTTGACGAAAAAGAGCGTACAATTATACAGTTTGTGGAGCAACAACTAAGCTGTACTTTAGATGAAATAGTACAAGCCTTTGGGCAAAAAGCAATGCAAATTGTACAAGGATTGTTTGAGAAAAATATCCTTGAAATAAACGAACTGCTTGAAAATCCATACAAGGCACGCACCGAAGACGTGATTTTACTGCACCCCAATGTGCTTAATGAAGACTTGCTTAATGACAGCCTGCAAGCCGTAGCAAGAGCTCCTCAACAAGAAAAACTATTGTTAGCCTACCTTGCTATGGCTGCGCCGATGGACTTTGCCAAACCAAAAAGAGTAGATAAAAAAGCCCTTTTAGAAAAGGCTGCTACGAATAATGCGGTGCTTATTGCTTGCATCAAAAAGCAAATCCTTACTATTGAAAAAATAGAAGTCAGTCGTTTGCCAAAGGATAATGATGACGATGTAGCAGCAATGCCAATACTATCAAGCGCACAGCAAAAAGCCTTTGATGAGATTAAGGCACATTTTGTCGAAAAGCAAGTTGTACTGCTGCATGGCGTAACCTCATCAGGGAAAACCGAGGTATATATGAAGTTGATAGAGGAGGTGCTAACGCAAGGAAAACAAGTGCTGTACTTAGTGCCTGAAATTGCCCTTACCACACAACTCATCAATCGCCTCAAAAAAGTATTTGGAACGGTGGGGGTGTATCACTCAAAGTTTTCGGATAATCAACGAGCCGAAACCTATCATTCATTACTGAAAAATACAGATAAGCCGATTTTAATTTTAGGAGTTCGCTCCTCTATATTTCTCCCATTTAGCAATTTGGGTTTGATTGTAGTAGATGAAGAACACGAAAATACCTATAAACAAGAATCACCTGCACCTCGCTACAATGCTCGTGACACATCCATTGTTTTAGCAGTACAACAAGGGGCAAAAGTACTCTTGGGTTCTGCTACTCCATCGCTTGAAACGTATAGCAATGCACAAAGTGGAAAGTACGGTTGGGTAGAATTAAGCGAGCGGTTTGGCAAAGTGCAATTACCCGAAGTTTATCCCGTTAACACGCTACATTTGCGCACAAAAACAAGTGGAAAATACTTTTCGCCACGACTCATAAAGGAAATTGACGAGCAATTGAACCTCCAAAAACAAGTTATACTCTTTCAAAATCGGAGAGGCTTCTCTCCCTTTATCGAATGCAACGAATGTGGCTACATTCCTCGCTGCGAGCATTGTAATGTAAGCCTCACGTATCACAAATATCACAATCAATTAGTATGCCATTATTGCGGTTACAGTATGCGCAATCCTCACAACTGCAAATCATGCTCAGGCTCATCTCTTGAAACAAAAGGTTTGGGTACGGAAAAGATTGAGGAGGAGTTAAGCCTCATCTTTCCAAAGGCAAACATCGCACGTATGGATTTAGACACTACCCGCACCCGCAATGCATACGAGCAAATCATCTCAAAGTTTGAGCAAGGCAAGGTAGATATTTTAGTGGGGACACAAATGGTTACAAAGGGCTTAGATTTTGACCACGTCAATCTAGTGGGCATTCTTAATGCCGATGCAATGCTCTCGTTTCCTGACTTTAGAGCAGGCGAGCGGAGTTTTCAGTTGATGCAACAAGTGGCAGGAAGAGCAGGACGAAGAAGCCAACAAGGGCGAGTACTGATTCAAACCACACAAGTACGACACCCTATTGTACGCTGCGTAGTAGAGAACGACTATAAGCAAGTTTACAGTTTGTTGATGCAAGAACGGCAAGACTTTTCATATCCGCCCTTTGCTCGCCTTATTGCCATTCGCCTACGACACAGTGATGAAAAAACATTGTACGCTGCTGCCAATCAAATTGCAGTGCAACTCAAAGAACATTTTGGAGGAGCAATTCTAGGACCCGAAATCCCGCTTATAAATCGAATTAAAAACCGCTATATCATTCGCTTTTTGCTGAAAATAAAACACGGCACATCGTTAGATGAAACAAAAATCATTCTAAAGCAAAGATTCGAACTCTTAACACAAATGCCCAATTACAAAAGCATCGAAGTTATCTTTGATGTTGACCCAATGTAATACCACCTCCCCCTCTATCATCTATGAAACACATTTTACTACTACTCCCTTTGCTATCCCTCTGCTTAATACACGCAAGAGCGCATCAACGCAAAAATCCAACATCTCAAATGATAGAACAACTACATGCCGAAAATATTTGCTCAAAAAACAATAAAAAACCATCTCCAAAATTTATTCAAAACTACCAACTATATCTCCTCAATAACACTTACTACGTTAAAGGATTTTTATACACCAATGCGCAATTCAAGCCCGATATATTAACCAACTATCACGCCACTATCAATACAAAAATCGACAGCCTACATTACAGCATACAAATCCCTATTTGTGAAATAAAAAATCTACTCAAAGAAAACTCCATTATCAACTTTGAAATAGCAAAAAAGGTAAGCGCAAAAAAAATGTCAAGCCCACATTGAATAAAAAAAATCATGAAGCTATCCACACTCTACGAAACCGCTCTGGCACAACAAGACCTCTGCCTTGAGCAAGCAACACATCTGTACAAATACGCCCCCTTAGCAGAGCTAATGCAAGTTGCACATCGCATACGACTCCAAAAAATCCCAGAACTAAAAGTAAGTTGGCAAATTGACCGAAATGTTAACATTACAAACATCTGTATTGCAGGCTGCAAATTTTGCACCTTTCACTGTAGCGAAAACAGCCCAAGAGCCTACACAACCTCTATCGAAGAGTATAAAGAAAAGATTGAAGAACTCCTTGCCATAGGCGGAAATCAACTTCTACTACAAGGAGGATTACACCCTAAATACAATCTCGCCTTTTACGAAGACCTATTCTCAAAACTAAAGCAACACTATCCAAAACTAAAGCTCCACGCACTCGGTCCCCCCGAAATAGCCGACCTTGCACACAAAGCAAAACTAAGTTACAAGGACACCCTTCTACGACTTGTTAAAGCAGGATTAGACAGTGTGCCAGGAGCAGGAGCCGAGATTCTCGTCAATCGAGTACGAGAACAACTATCCCCCAACAAACCCAATGTACAGGCATGGGTAGAGGTAATGAAAGAGGTTCACAAACTAAACCTATTAAGCTCCGCTACGATGATGTTTGGACACATTGAAAGCATCGAAGAACGCATCACACACCTTCTACTTATACGAGAAATACAAGCCCAAAGACCCTCAGGACATATTGGCTTCAAATCCTTTATATGTTGGCCAGCGCAACTTGAAAACCTAAAACACCGCAGCATTTTTAAGCAAACAACAAACGTAACAAGCCAAGAATATTTGCGGATGATTGCCATAAGTCGCATTCTACTACACAACATAGACAACATACAAGCCTCATGGCTTACTGTCGGAAAAAACACCGCACAACTCGCCCTATGGGGAGGAGCAAACGATTTTGGTTCGATTATGATAGAAGAAAACGTAGTATCATCGGCTGGAAAAAGTCATCAAATGGGAAAAGACGAAATGCAACAAGCCATTCAACAAGCAGGTTTTACCCCTTGGTTACGCAATCAAATGTACGAGGAGGTGCAACAGTAAACAAGGCGCATCTT
>JBOFMS010000140.1:0-9026 GCA_051658505.1 Bacteroidales bacterium
TTACTAAAACACAATACAATTTTTATCAAAATTCTTTATTATAACAATGAAAGCCACCTTTTTTATTAAAATAGTCCTATGTCTTGTGGTTGTTTACCCTATATTATTTCTTAGTGGATGCTCAGACGAACTAACTCCATGCGACAATTCTGAGATTTTAGAGCGTGGAGATTTAACTACAGACTCATTAAATACAGATACGGCAGGCTCTACCCAGCCTCAAACAAGTACAATGATTCGTGCTAGAGGAGCAATTGGGTTACTCGGATTTACAAAAGACAAAGAGGGCAATTATATTGTTATGATAAGGCAAAACAATGCTTATGACAATGTAGAGTTAAGAGCGTCTAAATGTGACCCTGAAGGTCGATTTATTGTAGATCGTATTATTTTCGGAGAAGATAGTCAGGATGCAGGGCAAACAACACATGGAGCCCCAGGTGTTGCTGGCTCTGGGCGAGTAGCCTATGACCCACTAAGAAATGAATTTGCATTCCTTACTTGCTATAAAGAAAAAGGTCATCAGAACTCCTACTTTAATGTGGTCAGTAATGAAGATGCAACATTTGGTCAAAAGCTCGCTAATTTTTATGGTGGTCAAAACTACTCTCATAGTTTTGACCAACGTCTTATCTTCGATAAGTCTAGCAAAATGTACTATCAAATGCAACATGGAGATGCCTATCCAAGAGCAATGGGAATTGCATCTGTTTCTATGGAAAGCAATGCAAATACCTTTTGGGCATATTTAGTACGTCCACCCAAATCCAATACAAGTGACGGAGGAAATTCCACTCGCACTCGCATTGGAGACATTGCAGTTTTTGATAACGGAGATATTGCCTCTACAATATCAACACCATTTTATGACAATGCGTTTATCCAAGCCTTTCTGCCATACAGTGCGGCTCCCTGCTATTCTTATGCATCAGGAGCAGACGCAGATCTGAGTGTGGAGATGTGGAATGCCGCGGGAGATGGATACAGAGGGCGTAAATACACAATGAATATTTGTCTTGACATTACAAAACGAGGCAGTAAGTCCGTAGTTGTAGATGGTTCGTTAGGAATATCTCCTACGGCAGTTAATCTATCAGGATATCCGAAAGGGTCGGCTATTGCTGCTGGAATACCAAAAACTGCCATTTTTGGCAGCGAGGTTTTAGTGGCATGGTTAACTTATTCTGACTACAACTATAATGGAGGTGCAACCACCTTACAGCAAACCGTATTTTGCGTTTATAACACTATTACCAAAACAATCGTACGCAAAGACTCTGTACCTGGAGCTGAAATTTTTCATACAGCATCTATACTCTCATACGATGAGAAGGCAGTATGGATTACTCCCAATGAAGGGCACTTTATCTATCACGAGTTAGATATAAACACATTTAAAACATCAGGTTTAGGTGCTGCGCATACAAAAAGAGAAATTCCTCTAAACGTAATGGGCGGAAAAACTGCAAAAGCAATATCTGGACCTGCAAGTGGGCAATTTAGTTCACTTGGACCATACGGTTTTAATCCTGATATAGATTATGTAATAAATGACAATGGCAGCATGCATATTTTGTGGATGAATAAAGGTATGGTAATCAAAGAGCATGGATTTAATTTTAGTCCAATATACATTACCTCTATTGATAACCAAGGACGCTTTACTAAAGTTATAGAAGTGCCTGTACGTTCTATTAAATAGATAAGCACACAATATTACCGTTGAGTTTGAAAGTTTACCACTAAGTTTCTTGTATAAAATAACGTAACAAAATGCTGACAGTTTCTCTTGCTCCACACATCAAAAGTCCACTATCTACAAAAGGGCTTATGCGTGATGTGTTGATTGCTCTTTTACCTGCAATGTTGGTTTCTATTTATATGTTTGGCATTAGTGCAATCATTATAACCTCTGTAGCAGTATGTTCTTGTATATTTTTCGAGTGGATAATTCAAAAATATTTACTTAAAGTTACACCAACAATTTGTGATTTATCTGCTGCGCTAACAGGTGTACTGCTTGCTTTCAATCTACCAAGCAACCTACCTATTGGGATGATTATTTTGGGGGCACTTATTGCGATTGGAGTGGGCAAAATGAGTTTTGGGGGCTTAGGGCAAAATCCTTTTAATCCTGCACTTGTAGGGCGCGTTTTCTTGCTTATATCTTTCCCTGTACCTATGACTACTTGGCCAACACCTCTACTAAGTAGAAGTTTAATGCCTTGGAGTATTACAAACCTTAGCACAGGAGCAGATGCACTTACAGGAGCAACTCCCCTTGCAGCAATGAAAGAGGGCGTGTCAAGCATCTCTACTTTAGATTTATTGCTTGGCAATGTTAATGGCTCGCTTGGAGAGATTTCAGCCATTGCATTACTAATAGGAGGCATATATCTATTGCTACGACGTGTTATTACATGGCATATTCCCATCTCCATTTTAGTAACAACCTTTGCATTTACAGGGATATTACATCTTGTGGGGCTTAGTGTTACACCAAGCCTTCACTTACTTGCAGGTGGTTTAATGTTAGGGGCATTTTTTATGGCAACTGACTATGTTACTTCACCGATGACCAGTAAAGGGCAAATTATTTTTGGTGTAGGGATAGCTGTTATTACAGTTGTAATACGCTGTTTTGGAGGTTATCCAGAGGGCGTTTCCTTTGCCATTTTGATAATGAATGCGATTGTTCCTCTTATCAATCGCTATGTAAAGCCAACACGTTTTGGAGTTGTCAAACAATAACCCTGTTTAATTCTATATAGATTTATGGCAAGAGAGTCAACGCTTATTAACTTGGTTGTAACCTTAGGGGCTATAACAATGCTTGCATCTGCAACAGTTGCTGGAGTTTATAGTCTGACCAAAGACACTATTGCGCAAGCAAAAATTACTAAAAAAAACAATGCTATTGCCCTTGTTGTTCCTGAATTTGATAATGCACCGAGCAATGAAAAAATGGCGTTTTTTGCAGAGGGTGATTCTTTATTTATGTATCCAGCAATGCGCGAAGGAAAATCTGTAGGTTTTGCCGTTGAAACTTTTAGCGACAATGCTTTTAGTGGACGCATAAAACTTATGGTTGGTTTTTTGCCCGACGGCACAATTAGCGGCATCAGCGTTATTGAGCAGAATGAAACCCCAGGTTTAGGGGCTAAAATGATTGATGTGCAGGTAGAAGGTAAAAAGCCTGTATTTACAACACAATTTGTTGGCAAACATCCCAAAACCTCTAAGTTAACCGTAACAAAAGATGGCGGAGAAGTTGATGCAATTACAGCCTCAACCATTAGTTCCAGAGCATTTTGTGAGGCAGTGCAGCGTGCTTATGATGTAGTAATGACACAACCTAATTTTACAAGAGAGTAAAGCATTTTATACTATGAAAATTAGCGATATAACAAAAGGCATCCTTAAAGAGAACCCTGTATTTGTTCTTCTGTTGGGTATGTGTCCAACTTTGGCAACAACTACCTCTGCGCTTAATGGGCTGGGTATGGGTGCCGCAACGCTTGCAGTTCTTATTTTATCTAACATTGTAGTTTCGCTCATTGCAGGCTTTATTCCTGCCAAAGTGCGTATTCCTAGTTACATTGTAGTGATTGCCACCTTTGTCACCATGGTAAATTTGCTAATGGAAGCATACCTTCCAGATTTGCACGCTACACTTGGCATTTTTATCCCTCTGATTGTAGTAAACTGCGTAGTACTTGGTAGGGCAGAGGCTTTTGCTTCAAAAAACAATGTTGTGGCATCAGCAGTTGATGGGCTGAGCATAGGCATGGGATTTACATTTGCCTTGACACTTTTGGGAGCGGTGCGTGAACTTTTGGGTAGTGGAATGATTTTTGGAAAAACAATCATCGAAACAGACGGAATGCTTGTTTTTGTATTAGCACCTGGAGCATTTTTAGTATTAGGCTATTTGCTAGTGCTATTTAATATGCTAAAAAAGAAAATTTAGTTTTTGATAATTAGTAGGTAAATCAATATGGAATATATCATTATTATAATTGGTGCAATTTTTGTCAATAATATTTTATTGGCACAATTCTTAGGAGTATGCCCATTTTTAGGAGTATCGAGCAAGGTGGATACTGCCATTGGTATGTCGGGAGCAGTAACATTTGTGATGGCAATTGCAACGCTGGTTACCTTTATGCTACAACACTATGTACTTGTGCCTCTAAATATTGGCTTTATGCAAACCATTGTATTTATTTTGGTAGTAGCATCTTTAGTACAAATGGTAGAGATTATTCTCAAAAAAATAAGTCCCTCATTATATCAAGCATTGGGAATATTTTTGCCGCTCATTACCACTAACTGTGCCGTATTAGGGGTTGCAATATTAGTAATTCAAAATAAATTCAATCTTGCAGAGGGCATGATTTTTGCCTTCTCTCATGCCATAGGGTTTGGTTTAGCAATGGTTATTTTTGCAGGAATTCGTGAGGAATTAGACATGAATGATGTGCCCAAACAGATGAAAGGTGTACCCATTGCTCTCATCACTGCTGGCATCCTTGCAATGGCGTTTATGGGATTTTCGGGAGTTGTTTAGAAAAGCGAATCTCTACCTTTTAGCAATCAACGACAAAATGATATAAAGCCCAATAATTAAGGGCACTGCTACAATCTGCACAAAGACCAATAAGCCAAGAGAAAGAACAAGAAATAGTACCTGTAAATAATATTTCTTTAGTGCAAACTGTTTCATCTTTAGGGAGAACATTGGAACTTCGCTAATCAGTAGATAAGAGAAAACTACGATTAGTGCTACCATGATATAGGGAGTTGCAAATGTTGAAATAGTTGATAAATCCTTATACAACAAGGCAAGCGAACTAAAAAACAAAGCATTAGCAGGCGTGGGTAATCCTAAGAATGATTCTGTTTGACGTTCATCAACATTAAACTTTGCCAAGCGTAAGGCAGAAGCAAGTACTAATAAAATCGGGCAAACAGCAATCCAGATAGACGTATGCGCAGAGAGTATAAAAAATAACATTGCTGCTGGTGCAACTCCAAAACTAACCAAATCAGCCAGTGAGTCAAGTTCCTTTCCTATTTTAGAGTATGAGTTTAGCAGGCGAGCAGCAAAACCATCACAAAAATCAAGTATTGCTGCAATAATAATACAGACTAAGGCAGTTGCCAAATCTCCCGTTAAACTGAATACAATAGCAATGCAGCCCGAGCTTAAACCAAGTAAAGTAATGAGGTTTGGAACCGTAAAAAGTTTCATAGACAAAGGTGTTTTTAACTTTGGATGGCAAAGGTAAGATTTTTCTTTTTGATGATTTGAGTTTTTGAGTTTATCCTATCATTTTTTGTATCTTTGTGGCTCTCTTTTATGCTGAGCCTGAAACCTCTAAAGGTTATTATCCATGAATTTATCGCTACTTGAAACGCTTACGCAACTTTTTGCATTACTTGCAGTTAGGGCGCATATTGCATCACGTGTAGCACAATTGGCATTTGCTCATTTTTTGGAGGGCAAAGACCTTAGTAGTGAGCAAGTTTTAAGTTTTACCAAACTTTTTGACAAGCATTTCATACAACTTAATCAAGGCGACGACACGCTAAAGGAGCATAGCCCTACAAGCAAGCGCACGCTTCGAAGCAGTTTGTCATACATTGCCAATAGTGTAAATCAAGAATTTGAGCAGCATCAAAAAATATGGCTTATTCTACAGTTGATTGAGTTTATAGGAGACTTGCAAATTGCAGAGCCTAATATTCTCCAGATGACGTATGAATTTGCGACAATGTTGCGTATTAGTGAACTTGAGTATAACAATGGCATGAATTTTATTTTGGGCGATGAAACCTCAATGCCTATAAATGACAACATACTGTTGGTTGCAAGTACAAACATACACGGCTCAGCACTTATACATTTTTTAGAGAACGAAAAGATGCAAGGCAAGGTGTATGTGTTGATGATTGAAAGCACAAGCACCCTACTGGTTAAATACTTTGGAAACGGGAATTTGTTTCTGAATGGTCGGAATTTGAATGTAGGGCGTGCCTATATTTTTGGAATTGGCAGCGTAATCCGCAGTCCTAAAATTGCCCCCATATACTATAATAAGGTTATTGGCACGTTTCAGAAAAAGACTGAAGAACAAGAAATAACTTTTGTTGCACAAGATATAAGTTATCGTTTTGGGGGAAGTCATTCGGGGGTTTATCCATTTTCATTTCACGCATGCTCAGGAGAGCTTATCGCTATAATGGGAGGAAGTGGCGTAGGAAAATCCACCTTATTGAACTTACTAAATGGATACCTAAAGCCTCGCACAGGAAAAATCACTATCAACGGGCACGATATTCACTCTGAGATTGAAATGGTAAAAGGGGTGATTGGCTATGTACCACAAGACGACATGTTGATAGAGGAGTTAACCGTATATGAAAATCTGTATTACAATGCCCTACTCTGCTTTAGAGATTATAGTGAGCAACAAATAGCGTATGAAATTGACAGTGCCATTGAACAGTTTGACTTGGTTGAGGCACGAGACTTAAAGGTTGGCAATCCTCTAAATAAGTTTATTAGTGGAGGGCAGCGCAAACGCCTCAACATGGCGATAGAGTTAATACGAAAGCCCTCAGTGTTGTTTGTTGATGAGCCTACCTCTGGGTTGTCTTCGATTGACTCGGAAAAGGTAATGCTGCACCTAAAACGCCAATCGATGCGAGGAAAGTTGGTAGTGGTCAACATTCATCAACCCTCAAGCGACTTGTTCAAATTATTTAACCGCATAGTGGTGATGGATCAAGGTGGACATGTAATCTACCAAGGGAATCCGATGGACGCAATGGGATATTTTAAAGAAGCAGCGCACTTTTTGAACCCCGAAGAGAGCGAGTGCGTTACCTGCGGAAATGTTAGCCCTGATTTGATATTGCGTGTAGTCGAAACACGTGTGGTGAATGAGTATGGTAAGTTGACTCGTAAGCGTAAGCGTTCGGCAGAGGATTGGTATAAGCAGTATATGCTAAAGATAAATCCCAAAATTTGGAGTGCTACTCCTCCTAAAAGTGAGTTGCCAAAGAATGACTTCAAAATTCCTCGTAGAATTACGCAGTTACTAATTTTTATGCGCCGCACCATTAGTGCTAAGCTTGCCAATCGGCAGTATATGCTAATTGCTATGTTTGAGGCTCCTATTTTAGCATTTATTTTAGGTTATTTTACCAAGTTTATTTCAGGTACTTCGACAGATGCAAATGCCTATGTATTTAGTGAAAATAGTAATATCCCCTCGTATCTATTTATGAGTGTGGTTGCGGTTATTTTCTTTGGCTTATCTACAAGTGCGCAAGAAATTATTAAGGATAGAAAGATTTTGCATCGAGAGCGATTTTTGAATCTTAATCGCAATAGTTATCTACTATCAAAGGTTTTTGTGTTGATGATGATTTCGGCAATTCAGGCATTATCGTTTACTTTGGTTGGCAATTCGGTGCTTGAGATTCAAGGGCTCACGATGGAATATTTTGTGGTACTTTTTTCGGCATCGGTATGTGCCAATTTAATTGGTCTTAATATTTCGTCGGCACTGTATTCGGAGTTAGCAATTTATATTTTGATACCGCTGATTTTGGTGCCTCAATTATTGTTTAGTGGTGTGGTTGTGCGATTCGAGAAGTTGTATAAAACTTTGGCTACAAGCGATTATACGCCGATAGTGGCAGATGCTATGATATCACGCTGGGCGTATGAGGCTCTTGCCGTAGCACAGTTTAAGCATAATGCTTATGAGAAAGAGTTGTTTGAGTGTGATATGAAGATGAGTAAACTATCGTACTTAACGGGTTTTTACCTCCCTCAAATTGAGGCGAATATCATAATGCTTGACAGGGAACTAAAGCAACAAACGCCTGAGGTTTTTCAACGCATACAATTACTCCGCAATGAGGCTCCAAAACTCCAAGAGGTAGCACAGCCATTTAACTTGCAAATTCTTATAAGAGATAGCCTTACCACAGAGAATTACTCTGCAACGTATGCTCAAAGGAGTTTGCTCAAAATGGATACTTTGCGCAAGGCTCTTGGCGAGCAATCTCGTATGCTTGCACAGCATCATAATAATTGCTTGAAAATGGCAGAGCAACGATTAGGTGGGCGTAATGCTTTGGTACTTTTTAAGCAGGCGCATTATAATAAGGCACTTACAGAGTTGGTGCTTAATCAAAATGAGTTTGATAAGATACGCGTTGAGGATAATCGCTTGGTGCAAGTAAAAGACCCTATCTTTAGAACGCCGCTATCGCATACTGGGCGTGGGCATTTGTATGCTCCGTACAAGCTTGTTGGACGTTGGGAGATTGATACCTTGTGGTTTAATATTATTATTTTGTGGTTTTCGATAGTTGTTTTTTACGTTTTGCTGTACTTTGATGTGTTTAGTCGTTTAATGCAGGAGTTTGAGCGAAAACGTCTTCAGCGTATTGCGAAACGAATTGCGCATATTGTGCCTCGATAAAGGCTTGGTGAGAGAGGCTTGTGCGGGGATTGGTACAAGGGAGAATATCCGACAGTTTTTTAATAAAGAAATTGTCGGATATTTTGTTTGTGGTTTTAATTGTCTTAGAGGCTGTGTTTTTTAGAGTTCAAGGGCTGAGAGTTGTGCAAGGGTAAGTGCAAGTTCTTGTTCGGTTTGTAAGAGTTTGTCGGTTGCCTCGTAGTAATATTGTAGTTCGAGGAGGTAGTTTAGGAGCGAGATTGCTCCGCCATTGAGTGCTTTGTGCAGTAGGTTTTCGGTGTTTTGTTGTGTGAGTGTAGTGCGATAGCGGCTTAGGCTGGTGTGTAGGCTTATGGCACGTTGGTAAAGGCTGTAGAGTTGGTGATAGAATTGTATGCCTGTATCTTCGGCTATGCTTTGTGCGGCTTTCAGTTCGAGTTTTGCTTGTTTTACCTTATTTTTATTCTCCCATAGGGGAATAGTCATACCAAGGCTTATTCCATTTAGGCTTTGTCCCAAAACTTTTTCCATGGTATATCCTGT
>JBOFMS010000141.1:0-9333 GCA_051658505.1 Bacteroidales bacterium
GCTTGCTCTTCTGTCCATTTTTTATCCTTTGACTTTTCTCGTAAAGCCCTAACTTCTTGCTCCGCAGGACTACCTCCCAGTTCGGACTGAATGGCTTTCATTTGTTGATGTAGAAAGAACTCCCTGTTGTGCTTGTCAATATCCTTATGTGCTTTTTGCTGAATCTCTGACTTCAATTCTAAACTTTGCTTCTCACGCAAGAGTACTTCCAACAAAGCCTCTGCACGTTCCTCTATATTATTGAGGATAATAAGTTTTTGCTTTTCATTGCCACTTACCTCAGTATTTGCTGCAAGGTAGTTTATGAGGAACGACTTGTTATCAATATTCTTAATTGCAAATCCAGCTTCAGGGGCAAGATGTGGAGAGAGCTTCATAATTGAAAGTGCCACATCTCGTACAGAGCCAACAAGCAAATCAAAAGTTTCTTTCGGAGGTATAGGCGCAATCTCATCAAGAGTGTAGACCTTTGCAACAAAAAAAGGCTCGTCATGTATTAACTCCTTTAATTCAATGCGGCGTGTGCCTTGCAAAATAATAGTAATTGTTCCATCAGGCATTTCAAGCAAGCGAAGTATGCGTGCTGCAGTACCTACAGTATGTAGGTCTGCAAATGTAGGTTCATCTTGCTTTGCATCACGCTGCATCACAGTTGCAATGTTTTTGTCTTCAGCGTAAGTTGCTCGTACTAAGCGTATTGATTTTTCACGATTGATATTGATGGGCATTACTACACCTGGAAAAAGTACAGAGTTGCGCAGAGCCAATACTGGTAAATTTTCTGGTATGTCAATGTCCTGTAAATTTTGCTCGTCTCCATCAGAAAAAACAGGAATTAACTCGTCATTATTGCTTGCCGAACTTAAAGTATAGGCACTGTGTATCATGAAAGGAAAGTAAAAAGATTTTTGTAAAACGCACAAAAAGAGTTTCCGAAAACCAGAAACTCTTTTGTGAAAAATAAATGGCACTAAAAGTACTACTAAACCTTAGTAGTCGCGCGATTTTTATATCTATTCATAAACTTATCAATACGTCCTGCTGTGTCTACTAACTTCATCTTCCCTGTGTAGAACGGATGTGAAGTGCTTGAAATCTCAACTTTATATAATGGATACGTTATGCCATCAAGATCAATAGTATCCTTTGTTGCTACGGTTGACTTTACCAAAACAACATTGTCATCAGATAAATCTTTGAATGCTACTATTCTGTAATTTTCAGGGTGGATTCCTTTTTTCATTTTATATAATAGGTGTACGTTATGTTTCTATATTTGGCAAAGGTAAAAAAAAAAAGTGAGCCTGCAAATTTATTTTCTACATATATTACTCTTAATTTAATCGCGAGATTGCAATTTGCTTAGTAAACGCAGCATTTCCAAATATAACCAAACAAGTGTAAGCATGAGTCCAAATGCAGCAAACCACTCCATATATTTAGGTGCACCATTCTGTGCGCCTTGCTCAATAAAGTCAAAGTCAAGTAAAAAGTTAAATGCCGCAATACCAACAATTAAAAAACTTATACCAATGCTTAAAAAACTAGTCCCATGTATAAAAGATACGTCAGCAAATATACCAACAATCCATGTTGCAATGTAAAATATTGCAATTGCACCTGTCGCAACAATAATTCCAGAGCGGAGTTTGTCTGTTACCCTAATAATGCCTGTGCGATACAGGGTTAGCATCAAAAAAAGAACAGCAAGTGTTAGACCAACTGCTTGAAATGCAATACCTTGAGTTTGAAAGTTAAAGATTGCCGAAATTGCACCTAAAAATACGCCCTCGCAAACGGCATAAAGTGGAGCAGCCCAAGTGGAACGGCGAGGACTGAAGATTGCGATGAGTGAAAAAGCAAAACCTCCAAGCAAACCTCCCCACATATAGGGGGTAATAATGCTGCTGGCGTTTTCAATAGGAGCATTGCTGTAAAATAATTGCCATGTGTAACTTGCGCCTAATATGGCTAAAAGTAGTAATAAGAGAGTTTTGTGTATTGTTCCTTTAACAGTCATTACTGAGGTAGAGTGTGCTGCATTAGCACGCGCTTGCTCAAATATTTTGTCGCTTAGCGCAGGATTAGATGAACGAAGTGCCATAGTTTTTTATTTTAAGGTATCTAAAATATAAATGAGGAGTGTAAAATAATTAGCGGGTGTAGGCTACAGTAATTTCGCCAACGTACATTTGATGAAAGTCGCTTGCCGAATATATTTTTTTTATCTCAGCATCATCTAATAAAAATGCTTTAGGATTAAGGACATCTACATATAGTTTTTTGCAAACTAACACCAACCGTGCTTCCTTAAAAGCAATTGTGCCATTTGGAAGAGTGTAAGGAGTAAGCCCTGCCTCTGCAACCTTATCCGTATCACGTCCTGATTTTGTGCCACAAACTTTTAGAGAACTGCGATATTCTTCGGAGAAAAATGATAATGTAAAGAACTCTTCTCGCTCGGTAAATTCAAACGTGTAGCGTTGTGGGCGTACAAAAATAAATGCTACATCTCTATTCCATAAATGCCCCAGTCCACCCCAACTTGCGGTCATTGTGTTAAATGAACTGTCATTGCCCGCAGTAATGAGCATCCAGTCTTTTCCAATTAGTTTCGTTGCACTTTCATTGATTTGGTCGGTTTTAATTTCCTTAAATAGCATTTCTGTTGGTTGATTATGTGTTGTATTGCAGGCGATTGTAACGGTAGTGCAAAGCAGCAAGGTTAAAAGTTTAGTTGTTGTCATTTTAATTACAGTGTGATTGTTATACTCTTGTAAAGGTAATGTTTTTTGCAAAAAACTCATCAACGTATTTCTAATTTGCAAAAAAAAGCGTATCTTTGCAGTGCTTTTTTGAGATATGGTGGATGTAGCTCAGTTGGTTAGAGCACTAGTTTGTGGTTCTAGGGGTCGTGGGTTCGAGCCCCATCTTCCACCCAAAACAAAATAGTATTTGAAAGCCTCACAGTAATGTGGGGCTTTTTTGATAGCATATAATAATAATGTATGATTAACTACCAACGGAAACAATTTGATAATGGGTTAGCGGTTATTGCCCACCACGATAATAGTACGCCTTTGTGTACCATTGCTTTATTATATAAAGTCGGCTCGCGTAATGAAGATCCTGATAAAACGGGATTTGCGCATCTTTTTGAGCACCTTATGTTCGGAGGATCTCGGAATGCACCATCTTATGATATACATGTACAACGTGCTGGAGGAGAGTGTAATGCTTTTACGACCAATGACTTTACCTGCTATTATATTACTTTACCTGTTCAAAATATCGAAATTGGATTATGGCTTGAGAGTGATAGAATGCAGTCTCCTCTGCTTAATGCGGAGACGCTCAAGGTACAACAACAGGTGGTTACAGAAGAGTTTAATCAACGCTATCTTAATCAGCCTTACGGCGATGTACAGTTGCTTTTGCGTCCTTTGGCGTATAAAGTACACCCTTATCAATGGAGTACGATTGGTAAAAATATAGAGCATATTGCTTCGGCAACATTAAGTGATATTCAAGATTTTTTTAGAAGATTTTATATCCCACGTAATGCCATTTTAGGTATTGTAGGAAACTTGCATACCAATGTTATGCTTGAACTTGCAGATAAATATTTTGGCAAGATAGATGCAGGAGTGATGCATGAAAGCCATATTGTGCAAGAGCCAATGCAAGAAGAGGAACGTACACTTCATGTTAAACGTAAGGTGCCAGCATCTGCTATTTTCAAAGTTTACCACATGTCGCCACGCTTACACCCTGATTATCACTGCTGCGATTTAATTACCGATATTTTAGCGAGTGGTAAATCAGCACGGTTGTATCGTAATTTAGTGCAGAAGCAAGGTGTAGTAAGTAGTGCAAATGCTTATATTAGTAGCGATATTGATCCTGGAATTACTGTGGTTAGCGCAAATCTACTTCCTAATGCGAGGATCAGTCATGTTGATCAGTCGCTAATGAGTGAGTTGGAAAAATTGAGTGTAGAGCCTGTTGGAGATTATGAACTAGAAAAGGTAAAGAATAGGGTAGAGAGTATGCATGTATTTACAGAAACGACTGCAATGCAAAAGGCGTTAACCTTAGTTTGTGCAGAAATGCTTGGGAATGTTGAGTTGGCAAATACAGATATTGATAATTATCGCAAAATTACATCAAAAGATATCCAGCGTGTTGCAAAAAAAATGTTTGCTTCAAATAATTGCTCTACCTTGTATTATGAAGCAGAGTAAGTGGTTTTGATAAAAACCGGAATTCAAGTCCTTATTTTTAGAAAAGTTCTTCGTAGTTTGGGATTGTAGGCTGAAAGGTGAGTTTTTTATCCGAAAAGTTGACTGCACAACAGAAAATTTGCTTGCCATTCGTCGTAACGAGAAAGGGGACACGCAATGAAAGGTTATATCGAGCAAGTTGGGTAAAGGTTTTATCTGATAAGGGAACATTAGGGGCTTTACATTCTACAATCATTAAATATTTCCCCGCTTTGTCACAAACAATAATGTCGCACCTATGAGTGCTATCTAATATTTTTACAGCGTGTTCTATTAGCAATAGAGTGGAGGGGTAACTTTTTTGAGTTGTCAAAAAATGAATAAATTCTTGTCGTACAAGTTCCTCGTGGGTAAGCACTACATACTTTTTGCGGACAGAATCAAAGATTTTTCGTTGTCCATTTGGCATTATTTGTATGCTTGGATTAAAGGGCATATTGGAGTTGTTGAAAACTTTTTAATTACTCAACGCAATAGAATGTTATTTTGCTCGTTAACCATGCAGAGAGAAGTTAAATCATTTGAGAAACAAAGATACAATGAAATTTACATTATATAATAAGAGGACAATTCTGTTTTTGGGGCTATTACTGGTTCTTCTTCAGTTTCCTGTTATTGTTTCTGCAATGAATCCTAGTGATACGAATAAAAAAACAGAAAGATTTTTTGATATTAAAATAAATGCGTTTACTCCCAACGGAGATGGAATAAATGACTATTTTGAACTTGAAGGTTTACTGAACTATCCCAATAATGAGTTACTTGTATTTAATCGCTTTAGTGATAGGGTGTATAGTAAACGTGGATATAGTAATGATTGGGCTGCACCAAATGTCCCTTCTGGACTCTATTATTATTTGCTAACCATTCATCTTCCTAATGGAGAGATACAGAAGTATAGTGGTAAAGTAAATATTATACGATAATTGTTTGTTAACAATATTTTTTTTAATTGTGCGAAAAGCGACAAACTTTTAGTTTGTCGCTTTTTTTGATTTCACACATTTGTGTTTTGGTGAAACAGATTCTATTTCCCAAAAGTGCGAAGCTTTATTTTAGTGAGCATTCGTTTAGTATCTAAAGTAAAGTCGCTTTTCATTATCCAATCATAATAACTTGGCTCTACTTGCAGGACTTCTTCTACTTTTTTACCCTTGTGTTTTCCAAAGTTAATAAGTTCATTCCCATGCTCATCATAAATCATACGTCCAGCATAGTCTACATTTTTACTTTTAGATGAAAACTCTGCAAGAAATTCTATATTGCCCTCTAAGTCATCATATCGTTCCAATTGTGCTTTTAGTACCTCATAAGTTGCAAGGGTGTCGTCTTGTGCCGAGTGAGCATTTTTAATCTCCTTATTGCAGTAAAATTTATAGGCAGCAACCAAAGTGCGTTGCTCCATACGATGAAAAATATTCTGAACGTCAATCATATTTCGTGAACGAAAGTCTACATCAACCTCAGCACGCAAAAATTCTTCTGCAAGCAATGGAATGTCAAATTTTGTGGAGTTATAGCCCCCAAGGTCACAGCCTTCTATAAAGTTGGCAATATTTTTTGCCTGTTTTTTGAATGTTGGGTACTCCCTTACATCATTATCAGTGATGCCATGTATGCTGCTTGCTTGTGGCGAGATTGGGATAGTTGGATTAACTCGAAGTGTTTTTATTTCCTCTTTGCCATCAGGAAATAGTTTTATTAAGCAAATTTCCACAATTCTGTCTTTTGCAATATCTAAGCCTGTAGATTCTATATCAAGTATTACTAATGGGCGTTTTAATTGAAGTTTCATAGTGGTTGTGTTAAGAACTTAAAATAATAAACGCCATTGCATAATAGCAACGACGTTTA
This sequence comes from Bacteroidales bacterium, assembly GCA_051658505.1. Taxonomy (GTDB): domain Bacteria; phylum Bacteroidota; class Bacteroidia; order Bacteroidales; family UBA932; genus JAITMY01. Next base: position 6,138 of record JBOFMS010000141.1, read on the forward strand.
TATTAGTGATAGTGTGTGCGATAAAATTAAATCATCATTGGCATAATGAGCATTAAGGTTTGCTCTTTTGTTTCATCTTCCCCAACAGGAATAACCAAGCCTGCACGATTAGGGTCAGAGAACTCTAAGGCGACCTCTTGCGTATTTAAATTATTTAGTATTTCTCTCAAGAAAGAGGACTTAAAACCAATTTCCATTTCTATACCTTCGTAATTACAACTAATATGATCTGTGCCTGAAAATGAGAAGTCAATATCTTGTGCTGATATAGTCATCTGACCAGAAGTGAATTTAAGGCGAATCAAACTTGTCGCTGCTGGAGCTAAAGTTGCAATTCGCTTTACTACTAATAGCATTTCTTGTCTGTCAACAATAGCTTTGTTGGGGTTTTCTTGTGGTATTACAGAGTTGTATGCAGGGAAGTTGCTTTCTATTAATCGGCACACAACACGATAAACTCCAGATGAGAAAGAGGCATTTTTTTCATCAAATTTTAATTCTACATCTCCATTTCCCTTACCTAAGAAACTAAGCAATACTGCTGCGGATTTTTTTGGAAGGATGAAGTCTGCTTTATTCGTGACAGGTATATCAGGACGCGTGTAGCGGACTAATTTGTGAGCGTCTGTGGCGACAAAAGTAACATAGTCATTTTTTAGATCAAAGTAAATGCCGCTCATTGCAGGACGTACATCATCGTTACCTGTGGCAAAGATAGTGCGTACAATTCCTTCATTAAGCGCAGAATTTGGTAAAGTAATATTTGATGCATTGTCACTTAACTCTGGTACACTTGGAAAATCTTTAGGATTTGCACTTGGCAAAGAGGCCTTTCCTGTGCTCCATGAAAGTTCTATGTTGAAATTTTCTTGGTTTACAACAAAAGTCAGTGGCTGCTCGGGAAATTCTTTAAGAATATCAAGCATTTGTTTTGGGACTGCAGCACTTCCATTTTCTTCAGAAGTTGATACCTCCAACTCTGAAATAAAGGTAGTTTCAAGGTCGGATGCCATAAAGGAGAGTCTGCCATCTTTAAGTTCCATTAGCGTGTATTCCAATATAGGCTGTGTTGGCTTAGAGCCTTTCGCTTTTTCCATCAACGATAGATGGGTTAAAAGGTCAGTGCTAGAGATAACGAATTTCATTTTTCCTTAAAATAAAAAAATTGTATTGTTTTATTGCGTGTATTAATGCAAAACGCTCAGCAAAGATAATAAAAACATTTTGCGTTTGCCTACTCAGTGTTAATAACAATGTAGTTTTGTTGTTAAATTCCTGAGTCTTTGATTTATGGAATTGTTAATGTCCCGTTAAAGTTTTGTGAAAAAGAATTTTGGGGATTGTAATAGCAGATCCACATCTATCCAACGTATTACGGCAAGCACTTTCTCTCCGTTTTTTTGCAAGTAGCAAAGGTTTAAATCAGTAGTCGTAGCGCGACCAAAGTCATCAAATTTGTCGTTTTTAGAGATTGTAAACAATGTAAGTGTATGCTTTGTTCCATTGCGCTCTAAAGCCGTAATAATATAGGCTGCTGCACCAGTTAAAATACCTTCAATATTATCCACTGCAAGTTCTGTTGCATAACGTTCTGCATCAATGTGCATAAAGTAGGATAGATAACGCCGAACTTTATTGTTGTCAAGTTTATTAAACTCTTGGTCATTATAGGTTGTTTTGAGGGAGGCTGATTTCAGAGAGTCTATTTGCAAGATAAAAGACATTTCGGGATTTGTCAAATTGTCGATAGTTATGCTTTGTATTTGTTGAGGCAAAATACTCACTACAAGCGTTTTTTTCCAACTTTGTATACTTGGGTTCAGTATTTGTATTAAATCCAAGCCTTCGTTGTTGTTTACCCCGACCACATATGGATTCCCTCTGCCAATAACCCCCACAATAACGGAGTCAACCTTATATAAGGAGTAAAGTCTTTTAATACCAAAGCGTGTATTTAACTGTATTTTGAGTCCGCCTGATTCAATAGATTTGCGATAGGCAATTTGCTGTTCTTGTGTTAAAGATTGCCTTACCTCCAAGTTTTGCAAGACAAATAAAGTTTTGCAGACTCTGTCCTGCTGTGCCTCTTCACTATTTTGCTTAATACACCATGCCTTGTCGCATTTTTTGAGGCTTATAGTCTCATGGTTAAGAGTGTTGCTTATAGTAATACTACATATGGAGTTTGCGTTGCGAAATCCAAAATGAGTAGAGTTGTTTAGCCACGGCGAGTATATTAACACTCCAATGAAAGAGAGCCCTAAGAATCCTACCCAAAAAATCCACAATCTATTCATAATTTATTGCTCTTTCCTAAAAAATATGCCAAGTCATTGCGAAGATAAGCCTTATTTAATAAATCACAAAGAGTTTAAGTAATATTGTAATCAAAAGGCTTAAAGTCAGATGCAAGTGTTGATAATGTTTGTGGATACTGTTGATAATTAGTGCTTAACAATACTGTTTTACAAAAAAATAATTATCTTGCAATACAAAGCAATTAATTGTTGTATTAGTTAATTTTTTGTCCACTTTATAAAAGACTTGGATCTATTTTTTATTCAATTGCGTTTTGTTATGAAAAAAAATCTAAAAACCTTAGTCTTAGTTGCTGTTGTATTGACAGTTGCGACCTTGGCTTGTAAAGAAGATAAACTTATAGATGAACTATATTTAGAGCCAATAAGCAATTATGCTGTGTTATATGAAGATGATTTTGGAAAAGAGGCTCCAATTTTCTCGCCATTTCCCTCGGCGACAGAGTGGACAAGGTGGAATAAAACAGGAGCAGGAGTCGCTAGTGTAAATTATGTTGCCAAGGGTGGGGAGGTCGTGGTTTGTAGAACTGCAACCTCCTCAGGCTATGTAGGTGCTTCAGCAAATAATAATATGATGCTTGATGCCGCAGGTGCACAATTTATTATACAAAATATTGACCCTTGTGCCCTTTCTGAAATGCGCTTGTCTTTTGGCACAAATCAACCGAGTGGCATATTGACATTGTCATATAGCATTGATGGAGTGAATTATACTGCTCTTCCCTTTAATAAGGACGATGATAGATGGAGTTTAATTACGCTTGAATTTGAATTGCCAAGTGAGAGTACTAAGTTGTTTTTGATGTTTACTGCTCAAGTAAGTTTGTTTGGAGTGCGTATTGATGATGTAAAACTTGAGGGGTTAGGCACGCCTGTGC
>JBOFMS010000142.1:0-10117 GCA_051658505.1 Bacteroidales bacterium
ATCTAAGATTTCGCATTTTTTTTGCAATTCTTGAATCTCCTCATCTATATTTTCGGAGAGACTTGTTTTTTGCTCCAACTCACTTTGCTTTTGCAATAGTTCTTTTATTGAATTGAGTTGATGTTTTTTTTGAAGAGCATAAATTGCATCTAAGCGTTGTCCTACATACTCTAAGCGTTGAGTATTAAGTTCTGTATCTTCGGCAATGGTTTCGATTTCGTGGGCAATATCCTTCAGGTCGATGAGGCTGGAGGAGAGGCGTTCTGATAGATTTTGAGCGGTGTCAAAAACCTGACTCAGTTTGTTCAATAAATGTTCTGCGGCACGAATTGCTTTGAGGGCACCTCCATCGTCCTGTAAGAGGAGTTTGGAGGCTTGTGTAAAATTCGTTTTTATTTCTTCGGCATGGGTCAATTGTTGCAACTCTGCTTCAAGTTCGGCTTGTTCATCTTCTTGCAGGTTCAATGCAGCAAGTTCGTTGCATTGCTTGTGCCAGAATTCCATTTCGGCTTGTGAACTTTGGCTTTGTTCGAGTAGTGTTGAGAGTTTTTGTTGTTCTCTACGCAGTTCTTGATAGTATTTTTGATAGTTCTCAAAAATATTTTTGTTGTCCGCAATGGCATCGACCACTTTGAGCTGAAAGGCTAAATCTTGTAGAAATAGATTTTGATGTTGTGAATGAATATCAATCAATCGTTCCCCAAAGTCTTTGAGGGTTGATAAATTCACAGGTTGGTCGTTGATAAATGCTCTGGATTTTCCGTTGGCGTTGACCATACGGCGAATGATGATTTGTGTATCTACATCTAAATCATTTTGCGAGAGCATTGTTTGGAGTTCGTCATTGAGCGGAAAAAAGGTAGCTTCTACTACACAATTTCGTTCTTTATCCTTCAACACACTTGTATCGGCTCGCTGTCCGACTAATAAGGCAAGGGCTCCTAATAAGATGGATTTTCCTGCACCTGTTTCTCCTGTAACAATACTTAATCCCTTGTCAAATCTGATTTGCAGTCTATCAATAAGGGCGTAGTTTTCTATAGAAAGTACCTGCAACATTGCGTTTATTTAAGTTTTTTATATTTAACCTCGTTGCTTGTGTTTATTTTCGATAAGATATCGTAGATTTCTTTTTTTTCTGGTGCTGGTGCCTCTGAAAAAACACTTACCAATTCATCGGCTTTAGCATCAAAAAACATGGAGTAGAAATACAGTGTATTATCGGGCTTTGTCTCAAATAATTTTGCCATTTCTTTCAAACTTTTTGTAATTTCCTCTCTCCCATCGGTTGGTTTTTCTGCCATCACATCTAAGCCCAATCGATGATATTTATACATTACCATTCGTTGCTTATCGTATCTTTTGCCCAAAATATTTTCGATGAGCCAATATCTATTTCTTCGATTGGTTCCTGAGGTGGATTGCCAACCTGGACGGCTTTCGCTTTGTGCCCCTTGTACAATTCGCTCTGCTCGCTTAAAATAATCCGTGCCGCCAAGGGGTGAAAAGGTATCATAATCTGTGCCAAGTACAATATATACCCAAAATGCTAATGTCGATGTAAGGTTTGCAAGGTGTGTGTTATCACTAAAGTCAAGCATTTCATTTTCTGAGAATTCAAACTCAAAGTCATAGTCAAACATATTGAGTATTGGACTATTATAAGTAGTGCCAAATATAGGACGTTGCGCTTGAATTTGCATACTTGCCTTGAACTCTCGTTCGGTAACTTGCTCGTTGATGGCGATAATAAAATTGCACTCAATCAGTTCAAAGGGGAGTAAATTGTGCGTTCCCCAAGCACGATTGTTTACAAAACTCGTTATCTCATTTTTCATCGCTTGAAATAAGTTGCGATTGCTGCTTTGTATTTTTTGTGTATTGATAGCAACATTACAGCGCAATTGCGCCATTGCAGACGGCACGGCAATATTTACACAAAGAATCAAGGTTATAAGTAGTTTCTTCATCACAACTTAGTAATGCGCTATCATTTTATCTACGATATCTACCGCAACCTCTTGCTTTGATTTAAGTTCATAGCTTGTTTCCATTCCATTTTTTTCCAAAATATAAACCTTGTTCGTGTCACAATCAAAGCCTGCACCTTGCTCACACAAATTATTAAGCACGATAAAATCAAGATTTTTCTTTTGCATTTTTTCTAAAGCCTTATCCCGTCCATCATTTGTTTCAAGTGCAAAGCCAATTAGGAGTTGATGTTTTTTCTTTTGTGCCCCAAGTCGTGCAGCAATATCGCTTGTTGGGATAAGTTCCAAAGAGAGGTTTTCGCCCTTATGCTTTAATTTTCCTTCGTGTACATTTGCTGGGGTGAAATCTGCGACTGCTGCTACCATAAATGCGGCATCAACGTTGGGGAATACACGCTCCGCAGCAGCACACATTTCTGCTGCTGACACTACATTTTCGATAAAGATATTGGGGTGTTGTAATGTAAGCGAACTTTTGCCTGAAATGAGGCTTACTTTTGCGCCTCTTTCGGCTAACTCTTGCGCTATGGCATAGCCCATTTTACCTGATGAGCGATTGCCGATAAATCTAACGGCATCTATATTTTCTTGTGTTCCGCCTGCGGTTACAAGAAAATGCTTACCGATGAGTTCTTGTTTTTTTAGAAAAAAAAAAGATAAATGTTCTGCTATTTTCTCGGGTTCCGCCATTCGCCCTTGCCCTTGTAGTCCACTTGCTAACTCGCCACTTGCTGGTGCAATAATTTTAACCCCTTGCGCTATGAGCTGTTGTAAATTGGCTTGAGTTGCAGTGTGCGCATACATATCCAAGTCCATCGCTGGCGCAATGATTACAGGGCATTTGGCAGAAAGATAAGTGGTTAACAATAAATTATCGGCAATGCCATTTGCCATTTTCGCCATGGTATTGGCAGAGGCTGGCGCAATAACAAATAAGTCTGCCCATAAACCAAGTTTTACATGGCTATTCCACGCTCCATTTTCGGGATTAAAAAACTCCACTAAAACAGGATTTTTTGAAAGCGTAGCCATCGTAAGTGGGCTAATAAATTGCTTTGCAGCGTCGGTCATTAGCACCTTTACCTCGGCGCCTTGCTTTATCAGCAAACGCACCAATGTTGCAGTTTTATAGGCAGCAATACCACCTGTAAGTCCTACAATTATTTTTTTGCCATTAAGCATTCGTAGTAGCATTTTGCACAGAAAGCAGCAAGGCAATAACGCTATGCTGCTTTTGACATATTAACACACAAAGCAAAAATCGTATTTTGCTATTTGCTCTCGCCTGTTTTACGATGATGCAATTTGCCTTCCAAAAACTCTTGAGTTGCAATCAAAATAGGCTTTGGCAAACGCTCGTAGTAACGAGAGATTTCTATTTGTTCTTTATTTTCAAAGATTTCTTCAAGTGTATCTGAGTAAGTAGAAAACTCCTCAAGTTTACGATTCAATTCTTGTTTCATTTCAACCGCAATTTGATTTGCACGTTTGCTAATAATAACAAGAGATTCATACACATTCCCATCACCATCAAATTGGCGCATATCGCGCGTTATCGTACTTGTTGGCGCATTTGTTTTTTTGAAGTCCATTGGTGTAATTTATAATATTATGATTTTATTTTTTCTAAAAGTTCTTGATAAATCTTCTCTGCATCTCGCTTATATCGTCCTGTAGGAAATTCACTCTGCAAGTTAAAATACTCATCTATTGTTACCTGATAACGTTCCTTTTGTTTATCAAGCACACTATGTTGGGCGTGTAAATAACTTGACTTCAGTACCAAAAAAAACATTTCTTCTCTATATTTTGATTCGGGATAAGCCTTAATACAGTTTTTCATAGCAACCACTGCTGCCCTATAATGCTCTGTAGTGTAATAAACCTTTGCTCCATAAAAAGCCTTTTCGGCGAGTTTCTCCTCCATCGCAATAATCTTTGCCTTACAATCCTCAACATGTTCCCCTCTAGGGTACTTTCGCAAATGTTGTTGAAATATTTGAATTGCGTTATACGTTTGCTTTTGGTCTAAAGATGGGCGAACGGATTGCGAAAATGCACTAAAGCCCTCCAAATAACTTGCCTCCTCGGCAAATGGACTTCTCGAGAAGTGTTGTCGGAATAAGCCAAAATAATATTGAGACATTTCATAATCGCGCTGCTCATAATACGATTTTGCAATGCGAATAGTGATAGTATCTTCAGAGACCGAACTACGATAAAACGGCAAAACATTCTCATAAAACAGTATTGCTTTATCATATTTTCCTTGCTCGTACAGTTGGTTCCCTGTGCGATACTTCATGCCAAAATCTGGATTTTTCAGTAACTTATCTGTGGAGTTACACGCACTAAAAATAGCGAGCAACAGCACTAAGCAAATGACATTTTGTATGCGAGAAATAGTATTCAAGGTATCAGCAATTTTGCCTGCAAAGGTAATTATTTTTTGCACAAAACTACAATAGTACAAAGCACGGCGGTCTTTAAGCACAGTTTTTAGTCAAGATGGCTCAAAAAGCGTTCAGCATCAATCGCAGCCATACAGCCAGAGCCTGCTGCAGTAATGCCTTGGCGATACGTTGGGTCTTGTACATCACCACAAGCAAATACACCTGCAATTTTGGTCTGTGAACTCTTGCCTTGTGTTACAATATAACCTTGCTCATCAAGGTCAATCCACTCCTTAAACATAGCAGAATTAGGAGTATGTCCAATCGCCACAAAAAAGCCTGTTACATCAATTTGCACATCACCGCCCTCTGCATTGGTCAATAATACTCCACTTACTCCGCTTTGATTGCCTAATATCTCTTTAGTTTGATGCTTCCATAACACTTCAATATTGGGGGTTTTGAATACCCTTTCTTGCATTGCCTTTGAGGCTCGTAATATATCTCGGCGCACAATCATATAGACTTTATTGGCCAATCCTGATAAATAAAGTGCGTCTTCACAAGCGGTATCTCCCCCGCCCACTACAGCGACATCTTGCTTGCGATAAAAAAAGCCATCGCAAGTTGCACAAGCCGAAACCCCTTGTCCTCTATATTTAGTTTCAGAATCTAAGCCCAAATATTTGGCATTTGCACCTGTTGCAATGATAACTGTTTCTGCTTTTATTTGCCCCCCATTATCGAGCATCGCAGTAAAAGGACGTGCAGAGAAATCTACCGCAGCAACTATTCCTGAGCGAACATCTGCACCAAAACGAAGAGCTTGTTTACGCATATCCTCCATCATCTGTGGACCTGTAACACCCTCTGGATAACCTGGAAAATTTTCGACATCTGTCGTTGTGGTTAATTGTCCGCCAGGCTCTAATCCCTCATAAACAATCGGGCTTAGATTAGCACGAGAGGCATAAATAGCAGCAGTGTAGCCTGCTGGACCACTCCCTATAATAAGGCATTTTGTTGTTTCTAATGTGCTCATATATTGTATTATTTTTGATTGATTGCAAAGATAGATTTTTACAATCAAAAGATGTATTAAATACGAAGCATTATTTTTTCTGTCTAAAGCAAAATGTACTTTTAGCAAATCTCTCTAAAAAACATTTATATTTGCAGTGCGTTTGCAAAGCGAGTCAGTTTTTACATTCTTAATAATTATTCTTAACCTAAAAAAACAACAAAATGAAAAAACTAATTTTAATCAGCCTAGTAGAAAAAAACATTAGTAAAGCATTCGACCTTATAATACAATAAACCTTATTAGACAACATAAAAAGCACTGATATACTCTTCAGTGCTTTTTTATTGACATACATTTTTTATGAAAAAGTTCTTTCAATTATTTACCCTTGCCAGCCTTGTAGCAAGTACAATTAGTTTTAACGCTTGTAAAAAAAGCGACAATAATGATAATGGAGATAGCAACACCACTACATACACTGTAACATTCGATGTCAATAAGGGTAGTGGAGTCGCACCCAAAGCCCAAACCGTTGATAAGGGAAAAGCGATAACACTACCAAGCAATGAGGGCATGATTGCGCCCAACGCTAAGCCTAATTTTCTTGGTTGGGATACAGACCCAAATGCAAGTTTGGCAGCACTTGCAGCAAAGGACAGTTATACTCCAACAGCAAATGTAAGCCTATACGCAATATGGGTTACTGCCAGCACCTACACAATAACTTTTGATGTAAATGATGGCGGAGGAACACCTCCAGCAGTTCAAAGCCTTGAAAAAGGAAAATCCATCAATCTCCCCACACAAGGGGCGATGACAGCCCCAAGCAACAAACCCCGATTTCTTGGTTGGACACTCGATAGAACAGCCACCACAACAGCATTAGACCCCGAGTCCGTATATACTCCCTCAGCAGATGTAAAACTATATGCCTTATGGGGCTTGCCATTGGTTGCCACCTTAGAGCATTACATGCGCAAGAGCGTAGAGGAGTGTATTAACGCTCTAACAATCGAAGGCTACCTATTAGACGATGAAGTTGAAGATGAAACCTACCAAATAAAATTCTACACAAAAGAAAGCCCAAAAGGCGACTATGGAAGCACTTATAACCTCATCTTCAATAAACAAACAAAACAATGGTTCAGTTTGGACTACAACATCTTTTTTGAGCCAAAGGTGAGAGAAGCAGCCTTGCATCTCTTTGAAAACTGGAAACAACAAGTATATGAAATGAATACAAGTGCGAATTACGAGGGAGTGCTTGAAATAGAAAAAGAAGTAAATACAGAAGTTCAGACTAAAGAGGCTTATGAGGGGTTATTTACCCCCAATAAATCAAGTTTATTCTATACCGAAATAACTTCAATTCCTAATGATGGCTTAACCGCTATTGTTTCATTCAGTTATCGTTCCTATCGCACGCCATTTTTTTGCACAGCAGGCATTGGCTTCCAGAAAAGAGACCTGCCTCCTGTGAAAAAATAAGTATTTAACAACAATCTACCCACTCACTTCTGATGCAAAAACTCCTTAGTTACCTTGATGTAGCTAAGGAGTTTTCTTTTTTGTAGAGAAAGAGAATAGCTTTCATATATTAACCATCTTTTCAAGATGTAAATTTGAGTAAGCACTCGAAAAGGCTATCTTTGCGCTGCTTTTGCAATTTTACTCACTCGACACATACATACATGAAAAAAAGCCTTCAACTCTTTGCACTTATAGCCCTTCTGTTAAGCACAATTAGTTTTAATGCCTGCACAAAAAACACCGACGGTTATAAATACACCGTAACCTTCGATGCAAATGATGGTAGTGGAACTCCACCCACCACACAAAAAGTGAAACTTGGCGAACACACAGCATTACCTAATAAAGGAGAAATGATTGCCCCCGAAGGAAAACCATATTTACGTGGTTGGGATACCGATAAGACAGCAAAAACTGCAAGTTTTGCCGTAGCCGAGGACGCCTTTTTTCTGAAAAATGTAACCTTATTTGCAATATGGGGAACACCTCCTTTAACTCAAGTTTTAACATATTACATACAGCGACCTGCCTCCGACTTGATTACTCTTATCGAGAGCCAAGGGTATGAATTAGATACAGAGAGTACGAATAACAACATTGTTCGCTACACTAAAACAATTGACTATGAACTCCATGTTTATAAAATTGATTATAACACTACCACAAACATTATCGCCGAGTTAAGTTATGAGATTCATAGTACACCTCCGAGGCGCAGCACTCATCTAGCAACATTTAAGGAATGGAAATCCGAGTTATATACCCTAATCTACAATAACCTATTGGAAGGAAAGGTATCTTATAAGAAAAACAATATCTCAATAATGGTAAGTACTTTTGACAAATTCTCCTATGAACAGAGTTTTTCAAAAAGAGAAAACACCTTATTCTATACAGAATTAATAGTCTCCAATACCAATTATCGTGCGAAAGCGCACTTTAATATTGACAATGAATCTAGTGATATTAGGCTTGAACTTAGCAGACATTCCGACTCAAATTAAGCGCGCCCACTCGACACCCTCTCACAAAAGAAATAGACACTTATGAAAAAACGCCTTCAATTCTTTGCACTTATAGCCCTTCTGCTAAGCACAATTAGTTTTAATGCCTGCACAAAAAACAACAACGGTTATAGATACACTGTAATCTTCGATGTAAATGATGGTAGTGGAACTCCACCCGCTGCACAAAAAGCAGAACTTGGGGCACACATAACACTACCTAATAAAGGAGAAATGATTGCCCCCGAAGGAAAATCACATTTACGTGGTTGGGATACCGATAAGAAAGCAAAAATTGCAAGTTTTGCCGTAGCCGAGGAGACCATTCTTTTGCAAAACACAACCCTATTTGCAATATGGGGAACACCTCCTTTAACTCAAGTTCTAAAACATTACATGGAGCGACCTGCCTTCCTATTGATTACTCATATCGAGAGTCAAGGATATGAATTAGATACAGAGAGTACAAATAACAACACCGCTCACTACACTAAAATAATTGACGGCGAACTCCATGTTTATCGACTTGACTATAACACCACCACAAACATTATCGCCGAGTTAAGTTATGAAATTCATAGCACACCTTCGAAGAGAGACGCTCATCTATCGATATTTAAGGAATGGAAAGCCGAGTTATATACCTTGAACTATAATAACCAATTAGAAGGAAGGGTATCTTATCAAAAAAACAATACCACAATAGTAGCAAAAACCTTTGACGAGCCCACCTATGAATTGAGTTTTACAAACCGAGAAAGCACCTTATCATATACAGACCTAACAATCTTCAACGCTGACTATCACACCAAGGCGCACTTTAATATTGACAATGGCTCTAGTGATATTGGGCTTCAACTTAGTAGACCCTCCAATACAAATTAAGAAGCACAATCGTTAATCCCCTACAAAAGAGGCAAGCACTTTTGCAAGACTCCTTAGTTACCTCAAGAGAACTAAGGAGTTTACTGTTTGTAGACGAGGATGCTTTTGTGTGTTAACTATCTTTTCAAGAGGTAAGTTTGCGTAAGCACTCGAAAGACTTATCTTTGCGGCGTTTTTATAATTTTATTCCCTCGACACATACATGAAACAAAAACCACTTCAACTCTTTGCACTTGCAGCCCTTCTGTTAAGCACAATCAGTTTTACGACTTGCACAAAAGACAAGTATGATAAGCCACCTAAAGCCCCCATTACTTACACCCTAACCTTCCATGCAAATGGAGGTAGCAAAGCACCCGAAGCCATAATCGTAATAAAAGGTGAAGCAATAACACTTTTTGCTCAAGGCGACATGACCCCACCCGAAGGCAAGCCCACCTTTCTTGGGTGGCATACGAATAAAAACGCTTACTCGGCAAGATATACAGCAGGAGATGATTATACCCCAACTGATGACGTTACCCTATATGCAATATGGAGTAACAAGATGATACGCACCATAACCTTCGATGTAAATGATGGTAGTGGACTTGCGCCCGACTCCATACGCCTTGAAGAAGGAAAGTCAGTATGGCTTCCTAAGCAAGGCAAAATGATTGAGCCAAAAGACAAGCATATTTTTGACGGTTGGAGTGAAGACCCTATGGCGACTTCTGGAATTGAGGGTAAGTACACCCCTAAAAAAAGCCTAACTCTATATGCAATATGGTGTCACTCTCGCCCTCAAGCCATAGAGAGTTTAAGGGATAAACCTCTAAAAGATTTTGAAGACAAATACCTCGGTTCATACAAAATAGACAAACAGACGGAGAATTACACCTCCTACATTGAGAGCATCCCTGAATATACTGATATATCCTCTTCATGGACGGTATATCACGACGACCAAGTGAGTAAGACGATAAAATCAATTGAATACCATACAACGAGTAAAGAGCCGAATGATGCTTTCATAAAAGCTGTTCTGATAGCGAGACTTGAAAACATGCAAGCATATGTATATAAATTGAACTATGCTGATTTTAATGGCATAGTAAACGAGGAAGTGCCAGTGTCTAAAAAAGAGCAGTTTCAACCGCTCTTCAATGCTGCAAAAAACAACAACTCATTATCATACGCACTTATACAAACCTTAACAGGCTCTAATCCTACCATTGAATCAAGTTTAGAGTTCAAAACGCAGAGTAAGAGCAATTACTACACCTTTACCCTTAGAGGGGGTATTGTTGG
>JBOFMS010000143.1:0-6296 GCA_051658505.1 Bacteroidales bacterium
CAACTTTCTCAAAAAGCCAAAAATATAAAAGCTCAACGCATAGGAGGAGGTGGCGTACAACTTGAAGCAGCCATAAGTTTAGAGAATGCAAAAGGACAAACACTTTTTGAGGGACAAATATTCTATACCATTGCAGAAGATGGCGTACTAAATATAAAATGCACTTTAATGCCTGATACCGCACTTGTGCACAAAATGGCACGTGTAGGTATAAGTTTTGATATGCCTAAAGCTTATAATCAAGTGGAGTACTTGGGTAGGGGAGATGATGAAACCTATGCCGACCGTAAACAAAATGGTTTTATCGGTATTTACAAAACCACCGCCGAAGATATGTTTGTACCTTATGTAAACCCTCAGGCTTGTGGTAACCGAACAGATGTAAGATGGCTGAAAATGGGAAGTGAGGAGCATACAGGCTTTAAGGTTATCTCTAATAAAAATTTTGAGTTTAGCGCACTCCCATATCAAGATGAAAATCTTGAAACTGCAACACATCTAAATCAATTAGAGGATAGAGGAACAATATCTGTGCATTTAGATAGCGAGCAAGCTGGCATTGGTACAGCTACTTGTGGTCCTGGTGTTTTACCTGCCTATCAAGTAAAGGTAGAGGAGAAGATATTTGAATTTACTTTTTTCCCATTTAGAGCCAGTAATTCACGAAAATAACCCGCCAAATGACCAAAAAAACGAAGCATATTATCCTTTTTGGGATTACATTACTAATGTTTTTTGTTGTAGACCTTGCTTATAGTAAGCCTGCAAAACTTGAAAAATCCTCCCATAATAAGAACTGGAAATTATTATGGGAAGATAATTTCGATAAAGATGGCATTCCTAATCCTAAATATTGGAGTTTTGTAGGACGCAGACCCCCCTTTTGGGCTCGTTATGCTGCGGATAATGCCGAATTAGCGTATGTAAAAAACGGCTCTTTATTTTTGACGGCTCGTAAAGCACCTATAGGCACTGATACCTTGCCTTATCAAACAGGAGCGATATGTACTAAAAACCAATTCAGTTTCAAATATGGTAAAGTAGAGATTAAGGCACGCTTTGAATCTGCCAAAGGCTCATGGCCTGCTTTATGGCTAATGCCACAAAAAGCAGAATTTGGCACTTGGCCACATAGTGGCGAGGTTGATATTATGGAGCATCTTAATTTTGACGATTCCATTTATCAAACGGTACACACTACAAAAACACGAGCAGTTACCAATAATGATACTTGGGTAAACTCTGTTTCGCATATTAAATACCCCATCAATAAAGCAGAATTTAATATTTATGCTATTGAATGGTGCGAAGAAAAAATAGATTTCTTTGTAAATGGAACAAAAACCTTTACCTATGAAAACTTGAAAAAAGGCGTTGAACAATATCCCTTTATCTCAGAATTTTATATCATTCTTAATCAAGCCCTCGGCGGAAATTGGGTTGGAGAAATTAAGCCAGAGGATTTGCCTGTGCAAATGGAAGTTGACTGGGTGCGAGTATTTCAAAAGAAAAGATAAACTCAATAAGCATATAAATGCCTACCATTGCACCATTTTCTGCCCCTTTATATGTAATGGCAAAGCCCATAGGGGCGAGGTGTAATTTAGCTTGTAAATACTGCTACTATTTAGAGAAAACAAACCTCTATAAAGAAGAAGAGGGCGATGCAAGTCATTGTGTAATGACAGACGATGTGCTTGAAAAGTTCATACAACAATATATCAGTTGTCAAACACAAACACAAGTATTGTTCACTTGGCACGGAGGAGAGGCACTTCTGCGCCCCTTAGAGTTTTATCAAAAAGCCTCAGACTTGCAAAAGAAGTATGCCAATGGAAAAACGATTGAAAATTGCATACAAACCAATGGCATTCTAATCAATGATGATTGGTGCGAGTTTTTCAAAAAAAACAACTACTTAGTGGGAGTCTCTATTGATGGAACAAAACAAATTCACGATAAATACCGCACCCACAAAAATGGCAATCCTTCATTTGACAAAGTCCTTGAAGGCATTCAACTTCTAAATAAACACAATGTTGAATGGAATGCAATGGCTGTAGTGAATGATTATAATGTAAAATATCCTTTGGAGTTTTATCATTTTTTCAAATCCATTAAATGCCGTTATATTCAATTTACTCCAATTGTAGAGCGACTTGTTGCACATAGCGATGGACGACATTTAGCCTCTCAAAAAGACAGTGGCGACTTGCCAATGGCAGATTTTTCAGTAACCCCAGAGCAATGGGGAACCTTTCTATGCAAAATATTTGATGAATGGGTTCGTAATGATGTGGGAGATTATTACATTCAGTTATTTGATGCAACTTTAGCAAATTGGTTGGGACAGCCATCAGGCGTATGCTCTATGAACAAAACTTGTGGACACGCAGGCGTGATAGAATACAATGGAGACGTGTACTCTTGTGACCATTTTGTGTTTCCAGAATATAAACTTGGCAATATTTATAATCAAACGCTCACCGCCATGATGTATTCTGAAAAACAAATCCTATTTGGAAATGCAAAATATGACAGCCTCCCAAATCAATGTAAAAACTGTAAATTTGGCTTTGCTTGCAATGGAGAATGTCCTAAAAATCGCTTTGTGGAAACCGACGAAGCGGATAAAAAATTAAACTATCTCTGTAAAGGATATTATACGTTTTTTGAACACGCAGCACCCTATATGGAGTATATGAAAAACGAACTAATTGCCGATAGAGCCCCAGCGAATATAATGACCGCTTTACAACAAAAGCAATTATAGTGAATACAATAAATATTTTTAATCTATAAAAACATAATCAGTATGACACCCCCATCAAACTCCACGGCACAAACACTTTCAGGATTGTTTGCTGCGAATTTTCAAACAAGCATTAACGAAAAAAAAACAGACTTATTTATCTTGAAAAACAAGCATGGAGTAGAAGTCTGTATTACCAATTTCGGAGGACGTATTGTTTCAGTAATGGTGCCAGATAAAGACAACGCAATGAAAGACGTTGTACTTGGCTTTGATAATATTCAAGATTACATTGCTATTCCCACCGATTTTGGAGCCACCATTGGACGCTATGCAAATCGCATCAAGCACGGTAAAATTACCTTAGACGGCGTAAACTATCAACTCCCACAAAATAATAATGGACATTGCCTACACGGAGGAATTAGTGGATTTCATAACAAAGTATTTGATGCCCAACAATTAGATGCTCAAACCATACAAATGCAGTATTTATCACAAGATGGCGAAGAGGGATTTCCTGGAAATTTAACCTGCAAAATTACCTTTACCTTAACCGAAGACAATGCGATTGACATTTGCTACAGTGCAGAAACAGACCGCACCACAGTAATTAACCTAACCAATCATTCCTACTTCAATTTAGATGGCGATGCTACTATATCCAATGCCAACTATCTTTTAATGATTGATGCCGACACCTATACTCCCATCGATAACACATCAATGACAACAGGCGAAATTGTCTCCGTAAACAACACCCCCATGGACTTTCGCAAACCTACCCCCATGGGCTTAGGCGCAGATAGTGACTTTGAACAAATTAAAAATGGGAGTGGGTATGACCACAATTGGGTACTCAACACCAAGGGCGATTACGCTCGTAAATGTGCCCGCCTTGAATCCCCTCAAACAGGTATTGTTTTAGATGTTTATACCAATGAGCCTGGTATGCAAGTGTATGGCTGTAATTTTTTAGATGGAACGATAAAAGGAAAAAAAGGCACGCTGTATGGACATCGCTCGGCAGTTTGCTTAGAAGTACAAAAATATCCCGATACGCCCAATAAGCCCAACTGGCCATCTGCCACCTTAAAAGCAGGCGAAAAATACAATAGCCGTTGTATTTACAAGTTCTCAATTAACAAATAATGATAGAATCGTAATCGAAGAAAACAAACAAATTAAAAATATATAATTATGAAAGCACAAGCAGAAACCCTAACTCAAAAAGACATTCACACCAAATTTGTAGAAAAATTTGGCAATACCACAGGAACAATGTATGCCTCTCCAGGACGCATCAACCTTATTGGCGAGCATACGGACTATAATGGCGGATTTGTCTTCCCTGGAGCCATTGACAAAGGAATGATGATAGAGATTCAGCCAAACGAAAAAAATAAAATTTGCGCATACTCCATCGACTTGGAAGACTATGTAGAGTTTGGATTACAAGAAGAAGAAGCCCCTAAAGCAAGTTGGGCAAGATACATTTTTGGCGTTTGTCGAGAGATGATAAAACGAGGCGTAGATGTCAAAGGCTTCAATACTGCATTTGCAGGCAATGTACCTTTAGGAGCAGGAATGTCCTCCTCCGCAGCCTTAGAAAGCGTTTACGCATTTGCAATCAATGATTTATTTGCCAATAATACAATAGACAAATTTGAATTAGCCAAAGTAGGGCAAGCCACAGAACACAATTACTGTGGTGTAAAATGCGGGATTATGGATCAATTCGCTTCCGTATTTGGCAAAAAAGGGCACTTAATCCGTTTAGACTGTCGCTCTTTAGAATATGAATACTTTCCCTTTGACCCCAAAGGCTATAAGTTAGTTCTATTAAACTCATGTGTAAAGCACGAACTTGCCTCATCAGCCTATAATGACCGCCGACAAAGTTGCGAAAATGTAGCCGCAACAATTGCCACAAAACATAAAGAAGTAGAAAGTTTACGAGACGCCTCATGGGAGATGTTAGAAGAAGTAAAAGCGCAGATTTCGCAAGAAGACTATCATTGTGCGAAATATGTAATTGGCGAAAAAGATCGAGTTTTAGAAGTTTGCGCAGCCCTTCAAAAAGGCGATTACGAAACCGTAGGTAAAAAAATGTACGAAACGCATCAAGGACTAAGTAAAGACTATAAAGTCTCTTGCCAAGAATTGGACTATTTGAACGATATTGCAAAAGAAAGTGGCGTAACAGGCTCACGCCTTATGGGAGGAGGATTTGGCGGATGCACCATCAACCTTGTAAAAGACGAATTGTATGACAGTTTTTTAGCAAATGCAAAAGCAAAATTTCAAGCCAAATTTGGAAAAGAACCTTTAATCTATAACGTTATTATTGGCGATGGCAGTCGCCAATTAAAAGCAGAAGCAATATAACGTACTTATATGGACTCTTGATTTTAATAAATAATAAAAAAGCATCGAATTTTCGATGCTTTTTTATTATACAAACAACAGAAGCAATACTATTTTAGTTCTAAATTCCTTTATAAATTATCACCCTTTTTGACCCTATAACCCAACGTAGGGCTGAAATTTATATTTTCAACAATATTTATTGTACAATTAGAAATTCTGTTTTTCAAAAGATACACTCACTTGAATACGATTGCAAAAAAACGGTTGTTGCCGCAAAAATATTAGACATAACTATGCAGATAAATTTCCATAACTATGAAAATAAATTTGCATAACTATGCAGATAAATTTCTATAACTATGAAAATAAATTTGCATAACTATGGAAATAAATTTGCATAACTATGGAAATAAATTTCTATAACTATAGAAATAAATTTGCATAACTATGAAAAAAAAGACTTCACATTTAGCCGAAATTTTTTTGCAAAAAAGCCCCTTTCGCGCAGCCCCACTCATGCAAAATCTATCTCCAAAAGAACGCTATAGACAAGCATCACTCCCAAAAGAATATGAAAGCAAACAATTACCCTTTGACAGAATCGAAGAAGCACAAACTTAACACCCCTAATTTACCACCTCTCCCTTTGTTGCTAAAAGCACGCTTGAACCACCAAACTCATCAAGAAGAATCAACCCACCAAGCAACTGTATTGACGTTAACAAACTCAATAACTCCTAAATATATCCTCACTTCACCACACAATACGAGTATATACTCTACAAGATGATAAATACAACTCACTTCATGACACAAAAAAAGGCTTTGATGAATCATCAAAGCCCTTTTATATAAGGAGTAGCGAGAGGCGGGATTGAACCGCCGACCTCATGATTATGAATCAAAACAACAACAAATTGTATTGACTTTAAGAAGTGCAATGAGTCCTAATTTCTAAAAATAAGTCCCTCGCCAAAAAAATCAACAATTATTTCTTGCTCCTTGTTGATGCTGCCAGCGAGTAATTGCTTTGCTAATGGATTTAGCACTTCTCTTTGTAGCACTCGCTTCACAGGGCGTGCACCAAACATAGGGTCGTAACCTTGGTCAACAATCCATTGCTGTGCAAATTCAGTTAAGTTAAGTTTGACTGAGTTTTTTGCAAGCATTTTTT
>JBOFMS010000144.1:0-2596 GCA_051658505.1 Bacteroidales bacterium
ATGCCTGCAATAAATTTAGGACTATTACTTAAGGATTATGCCATTATTTCATTTGGCTTAATTGTTTATGTTTTTGGTTGGGTTGCCTTCATCATTCCCAATGGCATTGTGGGAGGTGGAGTTGGAGGCATTGGCGTACTTATTTACTATGCAACAGGATTTTCTATCTCATACTCCTATTTACTAGCTAATATTTTTTTGCTAATTGCAGGGATAAAAATTTTAGGAAAAGACTTTGGAGCAAAAACAGTTTTCTGCATACTCTTTTGCACGTTGCTATTTGAAGTTTTACCACTGTTTATTCCTGTATCACTTATTAAGCAGGTAACGGAAGAGCCTAATCTATTGTTGTGGGTTTTGGTCGGCGGAGCATTTGAAGGAATTGGCATGGGGCTTGTCTTTACTCGTGGGGGAAATACTGGAGGAACAGATATTATTGCTCTAATAGTTAATCACTTTCGGCATATTAATCCTGGCAGAGTACTGCTATATTGTGACATTATCATTATTGGCTCATCAATTTTGCTGCCAGAGCGCACCATACTATCCTTACTTTATGGAGGCATTATGGTAACCGTTTCAACCTATGTGATTGATGCTATTCTTGTTGGCTCAAAGCAAAGTATGCAGGTTATGCTTTTTTCGACAAAGTATAAAGAAATTGGCGCACGCATTGAGCAAGAGTTAGGACGTGGCATGACTGTGTTGCGCGCTGACGGTTGGTTCTCGCAAGCAGAGCGTAACGTTTTACTCTTAATAATACGCAAATATGAGATAAATGCAGTATATCGCATTATTAACGAGATAGATAAAGGTGCATTCATCTCAACAACAAGTGCCACAGGGGTATTTGGCGAGGGATTTGATCCAATAAAAAGCGGAAGTTTAAAATTGCGCAAAAAAACTCCATCGGCTTAGCCTCCTTTTTATCTGCCAGAACTTGGTCTTCTGCCACTACCGCCACCATTGTGAAATGACGAATTGCTGCTACCTCCAAAACCTTGATTGCGCATACCGCTATTAAAATCTGCTGTATTTCGACCTCGCTGAATACTCTCGTAACTTTGTCGTCTATTTGACGTAGAAGTCTCTACACCGATTGAACTCTGCGGTCTGCTATTGTTGGTTGAAAGTGATGAGGCATGTATTCGATTATTTGTATATCCACTGCCCCTGTGAGTCCCAGACACATTTGACGATCGATATACAGCAGCAGTACTTCTGTGTGGGTGGTAATGGTGGTGCTGTCCCCACCAATGATGATGAGAATGATTCCAGCCCCAAGCATAAGGATATCCCCAGCCCATATTCCAGCCCCAGTTCCAACCAGCATTCCAACCCCAAGCACTGCCATATCCCCAGCCTATCATACCACCATGTGGATAATAATATCCCCAAGGGCTATAACCGTAACCATAAATAGGAGGTGTACGGTCGAGTATAATGTAAGTGGGATCATCGTAGCGTAGGCGAGCGACATAACTTTCGGGTTCATTATGTGAGTTTTCATTATTCGATACCCCCTCTCGATCTGAAATGTCATAGATGCCTCGATAGCCCCGATAATCAGACGAATCAAACCTCTCTTGAAGGGTATTGCTTGAGGCTTTAATTGTTTGTCTTTGGATTTGTAGCAAACTATCCAAGTGCGCTCTTTTTTGTGCCTGCTCTAAGTCAATCTCCTTTTGACGCTTAGGGTTAAAATACAAATCATCATTGCCGTGAGTAGTAGTTGCAAAAAATAAAATAACGACAAAAAGCATACTTATTTGTCGCAAAAAGGAGTTTTTCATGCCTCGATGTTTTTTGGTAATGGTAAAATATTTATGGAAAAAATGTACCTTTGTTTGTTGTGCAGCACATTGTTTTTGTACAATGCGCTAATGCAACTCGTAAATATATTTATATTTTTCAAAAAAAACAATATTTCTTGAACTAATGGCAAAAGAGGTTACTTGCAGAACGGAAAATTATGCACAATGGTATAACGACTTAGTGGTAAAAGCAGGTTTAGCGGAAAATTCGGCAGTACGTGGATGTATGGTAATCAAACCTTATGGTTATGCAATTTGGGAAAAAATTCAAGCCCAACTTGATAAAATGTTTAAAGATACGGGGCATGAAAATGCATACTTCCCATTGTTTATTCCAAAATCTTTTTTGAGTAAAGAAGCTGAGCATGTAGAGGGCTTTGCTAAAGAATGTGCAGTTGTCACGCATCATCGACTGATGAATGACCCAAATGGCAAAGGCGTGGTAGTTGACCCTGATGCAAAGTTAGAGGAAGAGTTGGTGGTACGCCCTACGTCTGAAACCATTATTTGGAACACTTACAAGAACTGGATACAGTCGTATCGTGATTTGCCGATTTTAGTAAATCAATGGGCGAATGTTGTGCGTTGGGAGATGCGCACACGTTTGTTTTTGCGCACTGCAGAATTTTTGTGGCAAGAGGGGCATACGGCGCATGCAACAAGAGAGGAGGCTATTGAGGAAACCGAAAAAATGATAGGAGTCTATCGTGAATTTGCAGAGAAATTCTTGGGGGTTCCTGTTTTAGTGGGAAAAAAAACAGCGAGTGAGCGATTTGCTGGAG
>JBOFMS010000145.1:0-6042 GCA_051658505.1 Bacteroidales bacterium
TGAAGTTTGCGCCTTTTTTTATGCGCTATCCTTTTACGAGTAACTCCTCTAAGGCAGTAAAATTGATTATTTTTCCCTTGCGCAGTTGAAAGCTAATAAGCCCATCATTTACCATTTCAGAAATAGCCCGCGATAAAGAGGGTCGCTCTACTCCAAAGTGTTTTGCCAATAATGCTACACTTTTACCTAAATCAAATTCTCCATTTTTCTCCTTTGAGAGTATGTAATATACCAATTTGGCTTTGATTCCTTTTTGTGCAAATATTTTTAATCTCTCCGAAATATATTGCATATAATTTGCATTAAACGACATTACGCCCCGCATAAAAACATTACATTTTGAAATTTGCTGTTCAAACACCTCTTTTGAAATCAACACTACTTGGCAGTTTTCTTTTGCTATCATATCTACAGGGAGAGTATTGTCATCGGCAAATAAAAACGATGCGCCTAAAGGATAAGGTGCTATAATATCTTCCATAGGTAAGGATACACCAGCATACGAAAGCATTTCGACTCTTACTCTTCCTTTTGTTAGCATCATTAACTGCTGCACTGCATCACCTTGATATGCAATATACTCACCTCGCTTAAAGGTTTTTATCGTATGAGGTATAGCACACATAGATTGTTCTATTTTTTCCTTTGATGTGTCTGAGCTACACATCATAGAGCAAAAAAAAGGTAAATCTGAATGTGCCATAAAGGGGATATTGTTTTGCACAAAGGTAATACATGCTAATATCAGTAACAAATGTTACACTGTTTTAGCACATCTAAGTTTAGATAGAGGCAATTAGGGGTATATACTTATTTGCCTATCACTACAAATAGGTAGAGTATTTATCTAAAAATCCCTATATAAAGGGATTGTCTAAGGATTTGTGAGGGAGTACCTTTACCATCGTAAGTATAGAGGTCGGTGCTTCTTGTTTTTTTCAAAAGTGAGCCATTGGTCTAAATAAGGCATCGACATGTAACAAAAACCTTCTCTTGCCTACGCAAGTGGAGGTTTTTGTTTTTTTTGAAACATCACACAAACAAGTGAAATATCATTTTATCATTATTGCATTACTTATTTTGACCTCTGCACAGGTAGAGGCAAAGGCTACTATTTATGGCAAAGTACTAAGTGCAGATAAACACCCCATTGAGTTTGCAACAGTGCATTTGAAAAAGTCCAAATTGTACACTACAACAAACACCAAGGGCGAATATCAATTAGAAATTCCAGAGGGCAATCATCATCTACAATTTGCCCTGTTGGGCTATGAAACAAAGGAGGTAGAGGTAAAACTTGGGCAGGGTGAAAGCATGCTTAAGAATGTGGAATTGCTTAGTTCATCGGTAGAGTTAGAGAATGTGATAGTGCTTGCCAAAGGGCAAGTTTCTCGTATCAAAGAGTCTGCCTATAACGCCATTGCAATTGAAACCAAAAGCCTGCAAAACTCTACGCTCGACTTAGCAAGTGCGCTGGAGCAAGCCCCTGGCATGAAGTTGCGTGAGTCGGGCGGAGTGGGTTCTGATATGCAGTTGATGATGGACGGCTTTTCAGGCAAACACATCAAATTGTTTATCGATGGTGTACCGCAAGAGGGCGTAGGGAGTTCATTTAGCCTCAACAATATCCCCATTAACTATGCCGAGCGCATTGAGATTTACAAAGGGGTTGTTCCTGTGGGCTTTGGCACAGATGCTATTGGGGGTGTTATCAACATTGTTACCAAAAAATCGCAAAACGCTTGGTTTTTAGATGCCTCTTACTCTTACGGTTCATTCAATACACACAAGTCATACATCAACTTTGGACAAACCTTAACCAATGGTTTATCGTATGAATTGAATATCTTTCAAAACTATTCAAACAACAACTACTTTATTGAAACCCCCGTAAAGAACTTTGAAACGGGAGCTATCAACCGAAATAAATTGGAGCGTGTTCAGCGTTTCAACGACACTTATCACAACGAAGTTGCTATTGCAAAGATTGGCATTGTCAACAAACCTTGGGCTAACAGATTGATGTTTGGCTTTACCTACTCGCAAATGTACAAGGACTTGCAAAACGGTGTTCGCCAAGAGATTGTTTACGGAGATAAACACCGATACGGACATTCGCTAATGCCATCGGTAGAGTATCGCAAACGCAATCTATTTATTGAGGGGCTTGAGGTGATGCTTACAGGAAACTACAATCAAAACAATACCACAAATGTGGATACTGGTAGTTATGAATACAACTGGTATGGCGAAAAACGCCTTTTGCGCACCGCAGGCGAGCAATCGCTACAACACACCAAGTCGTACAACAACAACTGGAACGGCACGTTTACAGCAAACTATAACTTAGGTACAGCACATTTGTTTACCCTCAATCATGTACTCAACTCATTTGAGCGCAACAATACATCTTTGTTGAATCAAAACACAGCAAAAAACGCCATTGCAAAAGAGTCGATGAAGAACATAAGCGGATTATCCTATCGTTTTATGCCTTCAGAAAAGTGGAATATGTCTGCCTTTGCAAAATACTATCATCAAAAAATTGCAGGTGCGCTTGCCCTAAACTCTGCCCAAGATGAATTTATGCGAGCCACCTCATCATTAGGCTCAATAGGTTATGGAGCAGCAACAACGTACTTTATTATACCCTCAACGCAAGCCAAATTATCGTACGAAAAAGCATATCGTTTGCCAACAATCGAAGAAATGTTTGGCGATGAAGACCTCGAAAGTGGCGACCTAAGCATTCGCCCCGAAAGTAGCAACAACCTAAACTTTAGCCTTACCTACAACGAGCGTTTTGGCACTCACACAATATATAGCGAGTTGGCTTTAATCCATCGCAATACCAACGATTACATACAGCGCAACATTACCGACCTTAGCGGAGGCAAGTTTGGCGCAAGCTACATCAATCACGGCAAAGTATTAACCAATGGCTTTAACATTTCGGCACGTTATGGCTTTAGCAAGTGGTTGAGCATGGGAGTGCATTTTACACAAATGAATGTGATAGATAATGTGAAAACCATAGCAGGCTCATCGCAAGAGAGCCTTACTTACAAATCACGAATGCCGAATCTACCGTATCGCTTTGCAAACTCTGATGCCAGTTTTTTTTGGCACGATTTATTCAAAAAGCGCAACCTCTTTTCATTTACTTACGACCATCTATATATGCACAGTTTCCCTTTGTATTCAGAGGCATTGGGGAGCGAATCGAAGTTTGTTGTACCAAAACAGTTTTCGCACAACATTTCCATGTCTTACAGTTTACACAATGGGCGATACAACCTTTCGGTGGAGTGTCGCAACTTAACCGATGCTAAATTGTACGACAACTTCAGTTTACAAAAAGCAGGGCGAGCCTTTTATGCCAAGATACGCATATCATTAGGAGCCTGATGAACAGCAACACATAGAATCGCCCCATTATCTTAATCATTAAAAAACACAATAATCATTATGCAAAGCAAATTTTTACACAAAACAGCAGTGCTACTAACCCTTTCGGCAACACTTCTTAGTGCTTGCGACAAAAACGATACGCCAAGCAACACAGGCATGAGTTCGGGCTATGTAGTAGCCGCCTCCGTAGGCGATGCCAACTACTTACTGATGACCGACAATTTGACCCACGGCAGCATTAGCGCAGCAGGCAATGGATTGACCACCGAAAGCGTTACACAATGGGTTTTCCACTCCAACAAATACCTCTATCGGTTGGTTTACAATCAAGGTAATGCAGGAATAACTTCATCTTACATTCTCAACCAAAATGGCAGACTCCAAGAGCGAGACAATAGTTACGAAATACGCTCACGTTTTACCTCCTTTGGCATCTACAAAGACTTTATCATTACCTCAGCCACAGGACTTGGAACTGCCTCAACAAGCCAAGCAGATGAAAATGGATACTTCCCCAAAATATTTGGAATAAGTTATCTTAATGTAAAAGAAGAAAGCTTGAGCACCAACCACCAAACGCTTATATCCGAAAACTTTCTTGGCAATGGTGAATTCGTAACCCTTGCAGGCATACAAGAACTCAATGGCAAGCTATTTACCGCAGCCATACCTATGGGCTTGAGCCATTACGGAGTTAAGGCAAATGGCGGAAAATATGTTAAGGCAGGAAATGAGGATTTGATAAAAACCGAAAGTGGAGGAACAGGCAGCAGTTCATATACCCCAGGCGAATTACAGTGGACGCAATACCCCAATGAGGCACACATTGCTATCTACAAAGATGCCACATTTACCAATCCCAAAATCATAAAAACCGACAAGATAAGTTACGCTTGTGGACGGCGCACCTCACAATACTACCAAATGATTTGGGCTACAGACAATGGCGACCTTTATGTTTTCTCTCCAAGTTATGCAAAAACCATGAGCGACCCACGCCAGCAAACCACTTTGCCAGCAGGGGCAATGCGCATCAAAGCAGGAACAGAGGTGTTTGACAGCACTTACTATTGCAATATTGAGGAGTTAACAAACGGAAAGTCCTTTATGCGATCTTGGCACATTGGCGACACAAAATTTCTATTTCTAATGTACGACCGTCCACTTACGCAAGCCAACTTTGCAGCCACCCAACTTGCGGTTTTCGATGCCCAAGCCAAAACCCTCAAATATGTAACAGGTCTGCCCTCGGCAGAAGTACTCTCAGGCTTTGGCAATGCCCCCTACTCTGCCAATGGCATTTGCCACATGCCTGTAACCACTACCGATGATGCTCAACCTGCCATTTATCAAATCGATGCAACAACCGCCATAGCAACAAAGGGAGTTCGTGTTGCCTCTACACAAATTACAGGCGTGGGGTACTTAGAGGCTACTCACTATTAAACCCACACAGGCAATACTCCATCTATAGATTATGAGAAAAGTATTTACAAAAATTCACTTGTGGTTATCCCTACCCTTTGGCTTGGTCATCACCCTTCTTTGCCTTACAGGAGCAATACTTGTTTTTGAGACAGAAATCATGACCCTGGCTCGCAAAAACATCTACGAAATAAAACAAATTGAAACCCAAACGATAGTTATTCAAAACTTAATCGAAAGTGTGCAATCTACATTAAATGAAGATGTTGAAGTAACAGGCATTACCATATCCAGTAATCCTGCACACGCCTATCAAGTCAACCTATCAAAACCCCATCGCGCATCGGTTTACATCAATCAATATACAGGCGAGATACAAGGCAAAAGTGAGCGAGCAGCCTTTTTTCTCTTCATCTTTCGTCTGCATCGTTGGCTTTTAGACTCACCTCAAGCCAGCACCGAGGGCGGTATCGCTTGGGGCAAAAGCATAACAGGCATAAGCACCCTTATGTTTATACTTATCCTCCTATCGGGGCTTATTGTTTGGATACCCCGCACCGCCAAAGTTCTCAAAAACCGTATCCGCATAGCGACCAACAAAGGCGTAACACGCTTTTGGTACGACTTGCATGTGTCGGCAGGGTTTTGGGCATTTGCACTCCTACTAATTATGGCAGTTACAGCACCCACATGGTCATTTACTTGGTATCGCTCGGCATTTTACAAGCTTTTGGGGGCAGACTTGGCACAGCAAAACAACAGAGGCAGTAATGCTAATTTACACAAGGCATCTGCTTCGCAAACAAAACCCGAAAGGCGAAGCCACAGCGAGTTTTATTCATCTACGCAAAGCGATAAAACCCCTCAAAACAAATACGCCTCATGGCAAAAAGTACTCAACACCCTATCAGAAACAAAACCCAAGTATCACAAAATAAACATCAAGGCACAAGGAGCAAGCCTAAGTTATAATAGATGGGGCAATCAACGTGCTACAGACAACTATCAATTTGATGCAAACACAGGACAAATTACCAAGATTACAGCCTACAAACACAGCGAACGCTCCAATAAACTCCGAGGCTGGATATATAGCCTACATGTAGGCAGTTGGGGCGGTTGGTTTTCAAAGCTATTAACGGTAATAGCAGCCTTGATTGGCGCAAGTTTGCCCATCACAGGTTATTACTTTTGGATAAAACGCCT
>JBOFMS010000146.1:0-13318 GCA_051658505.1 Bacteroidales bacterium
CAGGGGTCAATTGATCGCCTAAGTCTTGAATTATCCAACACAATAAAGCTTTACTACCTTTTATAGTTTGAAAAAAATTTAAATCTGCTTTCTGTTCATCTGAAAGATTTCCTCTTGTTCCCCAAAGAGATACAAAGTCAACACTATCAGGAAGCATTTTTAGATAGTTTTGGGGATTTGTTCCTTTACCTGTCCAGTTGCCAAACCAGCCAAACCCTTTTACATGAGGAATTTTTCGATATTGTCTGATGGCGGCAAAATACTGACGTTGAGTTGGAGTTAAATCCTCCTCAGTTTGTGCTTCCAGTAGAGGTATTAGTCGCTTAAAATCTTCCTGATTCTCAAAAATCTCTCTTTCACTAGTAACCCAATCTGCACAAGCACTAATGCTTGTTGCAAAAATAACAATGTATATAAGTTTTAATGCTTTCATTGTGTTATATATTTTAATATTATAAATACTATTTCATTTAGTGCTTGTCTATTTTTTAGGTCTATTAGTTCGCACCCACCACAAAAGAGTTGATCCTTCATCTGCGCCTCCTAATAAAGAAGGAACCGCATACATATTGGGGTTATTACTATACTCTGATGGCGCAAATCTAAATCGCTCTGGAGCCAAACAATCTGGAGCAGCATTGATTCGAAGACAAGCAGCATCATCTTGAGGTTTCATGATAAATGGAAATCCTGTTCTACGATATTCAGTCCAAGCTTCAACGGCATTTGGATAAAGTGCTAAATATTTTTGAGTAATAATTTTTTGTAGTTTTTGCTCTTCTGTTATGGCATCGTCCCATTTTGGAGAAACGTTTCCATTGCTAATATTATCACTATAATTTCCATATTTATAGGCACCAATTGTCATATTATTGGGCAAATTTGTTTGTTGCAAATAAGCACTAGCATTGCCAACATTATTTTCTTCAAATGACATTTTTACTCCATCTTCATAAAACTGTTGAGCACTACCACTTGTCATGCCATAAAGAGCTGCTTCTGCTTTCAAAAATAACACCTCTGATGCTCTAAGCCAATATAGTGGAGTGGCTGACTCTACTTTGGGTTTGGCAGCCATAGCGGCAGTGTTGGCTCCATTGCCTTTAGGAGCAGAACTTGTAGGTGCTACAGGATAATAGTCACTTACAGAACTATATGTGCCCTTAGTAAAGTAGGCTTCAATGCGAGGGTCATTATAGCCTGTAAGATAGCCCCAGATGGTTGTTCCCATACGAGTTTCTTGATACTCCTCTACTGAGGGTATCATTGAGTTGTGAAGAGGAAGTTTACTTGTTGTTTGCATTTTTGCTTCTTCGGTGCGACTCTCGATTACTCCTCCATTTTGAGGGTCTAGGGCCTTAGTAATATATTCTGTAGCTAATGCTTTATCTTTAAAATGAACTCTTACTGCCATTCTCAACATTAATGAATTTGCTAATTTTATCCAACTATTAGGGTCTCCATTATACACTAAGTCATAATCTTTTAAGATAGCGGCAGTAGAAAGGTTAAGTATATTAACAGCCTCTGATAAATCAGACAACATCTTTTTATAAACCTCTTCTTGTGAGTCTAATTTTGGAGCAATATCGCCATCTCCTGCTTGAGAATAAACGATAGGGCCAAAAACATCAGTTGCTCGAAGCCAAGCGAGTATTTTTACAATATTAGCGACGGCTAAAATACGAATGTCAAAAGCGTCATCAGATTTACTGGTTAATTGATATATTTCATTCCATGCTCTAAAAATGTTTGAATAAAAATTGTCATAGGCATATTTCATGCGCCCTTCTACAAAATTCCAAGTAGCTTCAGTATTATTCCCAAAATTATTGTTGTTTCCAAAATAACCTATATAGTTTCCAGATGAAATTAGATCTGTATTTTGCAAGTGATTTCCTGGATTTGTAGCTAATGATGGAGGACCTATTGGAATAACGGTCTGCTGCATTGTCATTAAAGATGCGCCATAAGCAAGACCTCCTTGCTTAAATTGCTCGTCTGTAATGCCGTAGGGGTTTGTATTTATCTCTTCGTAATTACAAGATGATAGTAAGAAAAGAGAAAAAACTGAGATTAGAATTTTATTTGTTTTCATAACATTAAAGGTTTATTTTTTAAAATCCAAGTTTCAAACTAAGTCCATAGGTTGATTGACTAGGTAGCATAAAGTTATCGTAGCCATTACCAAAAGTTCCAGTAGAGGCAGTTAACTCAGGGTCAAATGGGGCTTTATTATAAATCATCAATAAATTAGTTCCAAAAACAGTAAGACTTAGATTACTGAATACTCCCTTGAAGATACTCGCTGGGAATTGATAGGTCAAACTTGCTTCTTGTAGTCTAATGTTTGTAGCAGAGTAAACATAGTAAGCGTCAAGATTATATACTGCATCATAATATGTGCGAGGATCCACTGTAAAGTTACCTAAAGAGATTCCTCCTGCATCACGAGCATTTGCGGAGGCTTGTGAAACTCCATATTTATCAAGTTCTGCTTGAGTTTTAGAAATCGCAATCCCTCCCAAACGAGCGTTAATTAAAAAATTAAAAGAAAACCCCTTATAACTTAAACTATGGCTCCATCCTAAATTCCACTTAGCATTTACACTCCCTAATTTATAGGGAGTTGTTGTCTCAGTAGTTAAGACCCCTCCTGGAGAATAGTCTATATAGTTATCCTCGTCTCTTTTGAGCCATTCATCAGCATATACATCTCCAATCTCACCGCCTTCTCGTAAACGAAAACGCCCCACTTTAATATCACTTAAATCCAACTCTTCATTTGTAACAGGATTTTTCACATTTGAAGCTAATTGTATAATCTTATTTCTATTGGCCGTTGCAATCAGCATATTATTATATCCAAAGGCTCCACTTTTTTGATTATACCCTAAACTCATCTCAATACCTCTATTACGCACATTTCCTGCTTGCACAAACATATATTGGTATCCAGAACCACTAGAGAGCTCTGCTTTTAATAGTTGATCATAGGTATTGGATTGATAAACTGTTACTCCAAAAGAGAGCATGTTATTTAACCATCTTGAATCCATCCCAAGTTCATAAGATCGAGTTCTTTCTGCTTTCAAGTCGGAAAGAGGGTAATACTCAAAAGGCTGCACCACTCCTCCAAGAATGCCATGAGTGATAGTTCCTGGCGTTAATCCTGCATAAGAGATTGGAGAACCTACTTCAGTATAAGATCCTCTTAACTTTAAAAAACCTAAAATGGGAGCAATACTGTTTTGTATATCCTCAGGCAACAACTCTGTTACTAGTGCTGAAAGACCCACCGATGGATAAAGAATACTTTCCTCTTTACTATTTACTAATTGTGATGGTCTATCCATTCTGCCCGTTACTGTTAAATAGAGAGCAGAGTTCCACGCAATTTCAGCAGAAGCAAAAGTAGCAAAGTTTTTTCTCCGAGCATCTCCGCCTGATTGAAAGGCTTCACTCGTACTGGGGTCAATGTTATTATACGAAAATTGATTGGGAACGAGCAGTAAATGTCCTCTATATCCTCTCCCTTTCAAGTCATACTCCTCAAAAGATAGCCCTGCATTAACCGTAGCACGCCATTTGTCAAGAAACTGTTTGTCGTAATTGACAATAACATCGGCATATTTTTGTTTATAACTTTCACTTGAATAAGCGTAACGTCCTTTCTCTTTAGCAAAGGTGCCAATAGTTGAGGCATATCTCTTGTCTTCTTGTTCTGTATAGGTGTTGTCTAAACGTACACGTCCAATTATATTGAGGGAGTTTGTGATGTCATACTTTAGTGAACTTGATAGAATATAACGATCTTTCGTCTCAGGTCTTAAATTTCGATATGCAATCCAATATGGATTTTGCACATTAATACCAAAATCTCCAGGACCCCAATATTGCTCATTATATCCCAATTCTGGATTATAACGCTCAAAATACTTTTCTTGTTCAAAATTCTCCCCTCGAGGATACAGATAAACACCAACAATGGGATTGAAGTAGGTGCCGTATGAAACCATATTATTGTAATACTCACGCACATAATTTGCAGAAGCATCAAGCGTAAGTTTATCATTAAAGAATTTCGCTGTATTTCTCAATGTTACATTATAGCGATGATATTTATTATTTGGGACAAGACCATCAGAGTTAATGGCTGAGCCAGAGAAATAGGTTTGATTCTTATCCGTTCCTGTAGAAACATTAAAGGAGTTATTAAATGTTGTTCCTAAATTAAAGAAGTCTCTAGGTTGAAAAGACGAAGGAGTTTCGAGTTTATCTCCCCATGAATTATAATCTCCCTTTAGATTTCCATAAGAATTTTGAAAGTCGTGCATTACAAAAGGCGTCGAAATCTCAGTAAAAGAAGAAACATTGACCTTTACTTTTCCTGCTGCTCCTTTTTTTGTGTTGATAAGGACTACTCCATTTGCAGCACTTGCTCCATACAAGGCTGCCGCAGAAGGTCCTGTTAGAACAGAGATGCTTTCAACATCATCAGGGTTAAAACTAGCAATTCCCTCTCCAGACGTACTTCCGCCAAAACCACTTCCATCTCTCGATCTGTCAGCCTGATTTCCAATAGGCACCCCATCAATTACATAAAGTACATTATTGTCTCCACTGATTGATTTATTTCCTCTCATAACTACGCGTGTTCCTCCTCCGACTCCAGATGCACTGCGTTGTATATTTACACCGGCAGTCTTTCCGTTCAAACTATTGATGAGGTTAGCGTCTTTTACAGTTGTTAATGATTCATTGCTCACTTTTTGAACGTTATAACTTAAGGCCTTTTCTGATCGTTTAATTCCCAAAGCTGTAACTACAACATCCTCAATTTGTTGAGCATCTTCTGACATCGTAATATTCATTTTTTCCTCGGCTGTGAGTATTTGAGTACGGTATCCTACAAACGAAAACTCTAATTGAACTCCTTTAGAAACGGTAATTGTAAAGTCCCCATTTATATCGGCAATAACTCCTAAAGTTGTCCCTTTTTGAATAATGCTCGCTCCTGTGAGAGGCACTCCTTCAGAGTCAATAATCCTCCCTACTACAGTAATGGATGCTCCCGCACTTTCCTGCTGTTCTTGTGCAAAAGTTGCAATTGGAGCAAATGTTAAACACAGAACTAAAAAAAATAAAAAGAACTCTTTCTTCATAGCTGAATGGTTTTAATTTGTAATGATTTCTGAGTTAGAAAATAAAACTTAATATCCTTATTGTCAATTTTGATTTGAGGTGCAAATATAATTGGTTTTTGTAACGAAAATAAAAATATGGCATTTTTTTTACAACAAAGCGTAAAAGTAACGTTTGGGGCGTGTAAAATTAACAAAGCGGAAGTGTTTGCTAACTAAATCGTTCAAATATATAAAACCCTTTGGAGTTAAAATCATAAAGGTTGGACTTTATCTTGCATTAATTCTTCATCGTAATTATAATACACCACACATTTGACTTTAATTATTAACAACTGAATTGAACTATCTAACTGTTTCTTACCTTTGTGGCGAAAAATGGGAGGTCGGTTTTTAGATGCATACATTTTTCCCAAAGCATGCAATTTAATTCAATAAGTTATAGAAAAAAATGTTTTTAGAGAGTGCCAAGCAAAGTGGTTACATTGAGGTGATTGTTGGATCTATGTTTTCAGGCAAAACCGAGGAGTTAATTCGTAGATTAAAGCGGGCCAAAATTGCCAATCAAAAGGTCGAAATCTTTAAGCCAAGGCTTGATGTTCGGTATTCTGAAGAGGAGGTTGTCTCGCACGATTCCAATGCTATTTTATCTACGCCAGTAGATGCCTCTAACAATATTTTGCTGCTTAGTAATGAGGTCGAGGTTGTGGGGATTGATGAGGCTCAATTTTTTGACCAAGGTATAGTGGAGGTTTGTAGAATATTGGCTAATAATGGAATGCGTGTAATTGTAGCGGGTTTAGATATGGACTATTTGGGCAATGCCTTTGGCCCTATGCCAGCACTTATGGCAATGGCAGAGTATGTTACTAAGGTGCATGCTATTTGCGTAAGATGTGGCAATTTGGCGCACTATTCTCACCGCATTAGTGGTAGCAGCAAACTTGTAGAACTTGGCGAAAAAGACATTTATGAACCTCTGTGTAGGGCGTGCTATAATACTACAATAGGTTGATGCGAGAGAAACTGTTGCACTGACTTTGCCTTGAACGCTAGGCAAAATAGTCTTGCTTTAATTAACAAGTGGAGATGTTTTCTTACTACTCCTATTTAAATTAGCAAAACACGATGTCTGCTTGTTAAGTATAAATTAAATTTTTACTTTTGCAAGTGATGCTCCTTATGTACATGAGGGGGATTTCTTTGTAAGGCAAGCACGCTACGCGAATTATGGCAATGGACATTCAACAAATTAAGTTACGCTTTGGGATTATTGGTACTAATCCGGCCCTGCTGCGTGCCTTAGATATTGCTTGCCAAGTAGCGCCTACTGACCTTTCAGTCCTCATTACGGGAGAGAGTGGAGTAGGGAAAGAAGTTTTTCCTCAGGTTATTCATCAAAACAGCCAGCGCAAACACGGCTCATATTTTGCCGTAAACTGCGGAGCAATTCCCGAAGGGACGATTGATTCAGAACTTTTTGGACACGAAAAAGGTGCGTTTACTGGAGCGCACGAAACCCGCAAGGGCTACTTTGAGGTGGCAGATAACGGCACGCTTTTTCTTGATGAGGTGGCAGAGTTACCCTTATCTACGCAAGTGCGTTTATTGCGTGTGCTCGAAACAGGAGAGTTTATGAAAGTAGGGTCATCCAAAACACAAAAAACGAATGTGCGGGTGATTGCTGCGACTAATGTAAATCTTCCACAGGCTATACAAAACGGTCGCTTTAGAGAGGACTTGTACTATCGTCTCAACACAGTGCCTATCAATATGCCTCCATTGCGCAATCGCAAAGAGGATATTGTGCTGCTGTTTCGCAAATTTGCGGCTGATTTTGCCGAAAAATATAAAATGCCGAGCCTGCAACTCACACCACAGGCACGCACTTTGTTAGAGAGTTACGCTTTTCCTGGCAATATTCGTCAACTTAAAAATATTACTGAGCAGATTTCTATCATTGAGTCAGAGAGAGAAATCACAGAGGAGACTTTACGCTTGTATTTGCCCGAAAATCAACTGTTGCCAGCCTTGTATCACACAGCGGCAAGTACAGTTACATCTAATATGCACAGCGATTTCTCATCGGAGCGCGAGATTATGTACAAAATCCTTTTTGATATGAAGGGCGATGTAAACGAATTAAAAAAGTTGGTGGCAGCATTGATGAATGGTGAATTTGGCGCAATACCTACGTCGAATCAAGCCTCCTCTTCTGCAAGTTTATCTTATGCAGATGTGTTGTCTGCACCTACAACTGGCAATACTTCAGCATTACAGTTACATGATAGCCCAATTCATTCAACAATAGTTGAGGCAAAGGAAGTACACGATGAGTCGCTTTTGCTCAACGAAAAAGAAAAGGAATTGATGCAACGTGCTTTAGAAAAACATAGAGGGAAACGTAAAAAGGCAGCACAAGAGTTAGGCATATCAGAGCGTACCTTGTATCGCAAAATTAAAGAATATGACTTGGAGTAAAACCACATATAAATTACTGCTCATCTATGGGCTTTCGGTTGTAGTGCTTGCTGCTTGTACATTTAAGTACTCATTCTCTGGTGCATCGATTCCCCCTGATGCAAAAACATTTAGTGTGCAGTTTTTTCCTAACATTGCACCTTTGGTTAATCCTTCATTGAGTTCAGATTTTACCGAGGCATTAAAAATGCGCTTTTTAACAGGCACACGTCTCCAGCAGACGGACTATGACGGAGATTTTTCCTTTGAGGGGCAGATTACAGGTTATGGAGTGACGCCACAGGCAATCACGGCAGGAGAAATTGCTGCTCAAAATAGGCTAACGATTTCAGTACGGGTGAAGTTCTTCAATAGAATTGATGAAAAACAGAATTTTGATAAATCATTTTCGCAGTTTCAAGACTACGATAGTCAAAGAAGCCTCGCAGAAGTAGAGGCTGAACTAGTAACAGAAGTGTTGGAAAAACTAATGGAAGATATATTTAATGCTGCCGCAACAAATTGGTAATAACATTGACTGCAACAGAATTACAAAACATATTAAAGGGAAAGATCCCATCAACTCTTGCACAGATAGAGCAATTACAAGCGTTACTCGATAGGTATCCGTGGTTTACTATTGCTCGTATTGGCTTGCTAAGCGCAATGAAGCAAAATCATCATAATGATTTTAAGGTAGAATTAAATAAGACCGTCTTGCATGTTGCAAATCGAGCTAGTTTAGGAGAATATTTAAGTAGAGTTATTCCAACAACAATAAGTGTAGAAGAAGTTTCTGATTCTATAAAGAAAGTCTCTGAAACGAAATGTATTGGTTCCGAAAAAGCAAATATTGTCCCAAAAAATATTACACAAAAAAAGGCTTTCAATATCGCTCCAATTTATGATGGATTTGAGTTGATTGAGGTGATACACATGAATTCAAATGTATTGTCCTCATCGCTACCACCTATAAAACAAGAGGAAAAATCTGTGCCTCTACATACCGCACTTCGCAAGGTAAAGGAGGAGTCTGTGGCAAACTCAGATTTTGTTACAGAAACTTTAGCAGAGATATATCTCAAGCAAGGTTTAATCCAAGAGGCAAAGGAAATATATACACAATTAGGCTTGCTTTATCCAGAAAAAAAAGCTTACTTTGCAAGCCGTTTTTCGGATGTATTGCAAATTACAGCACAACAATCATAAACTTTTTAATTTGTTATGTATTATTTTCTTACCGTTTTAATCTTGATAGTAAGTGTATTGCTTATTTTAGTTGTTTTAGTACAAAATTCAAAAGGTGGAGGTTTGGCTGCAAACTTTGCTTCTCCTAACCAAGTTTTGGGAGTGCGCCGTACTGCCGACTTTTTGGAAAAATCAACATGGATGCTTGCCGTAGGAGTTTTATTGCTAAGTTTGGCTGCAAGTATGTTTATGCACTCTAGTGAAGTGGGTGAAGATGGAGAGTCTGCAATTAAAAATCAGGTGGAAAATGCACAACTTCCAGATATGTCATTTGAAGACTAATATTATTTTTTGATTAAATAAAAAAGGTTGTCTGAGTAGCAGGCAACCTTTTTTTTGTTGAAAATAACTTAAAAAATTTATCCTTTGTTCAATATTTTTTGTATTTCGCTCAGTTTATTTAGTGCATCAATTGGGGTTAGATTATTCACATCAACATTCTTTATTTCCTTGTGAATTTTTTCCAATACAGGATCGCTAAGTTCAAAGAATGATAGTTGTACGTTATTTTTTTTACCCCTCTTTTTCGGAGTAGGTGAAGAGGTCGTATTGCGACTTGTCTCTAATTGCATCAATATATTTTCGGCACGCTCTACTACATCTTTTGGCATTCCTGCCATTTTAGCAACATGAATACCAAAACTATGTAGACTGCCTCCACGTACTAGTTTGCGCAAAAACACCACTCTTTTTTCTACTTCTTGTATGGCAATATTGTAGTTTTTAATACGCTCAAACTCCTCCTCTAATTCATTCAATTCATGGTAATGGGTGGCAAATAAGGTTTTTGCCTTTGCCGTAGGGTGTTCGTGAATATACTCTACCATAGCTCGAGCAATAGAAATTCCATCGTAGGTACTTGTGCCTCGTCCTATCTCATCAAGAATAATTAGGCTGCTGTCTGAGAGGTTATTCAAAATACTTGCAGCTTCTTGCATTTCTATCATAAACGTAGATTCGCCTTGCGAAAGATTGTCTGATGCCCCAACGCGGGTAAATATCTTATCAACTACGCCAATCGTTGCTTCTTGAGCAGGTACATAACAACCCATTTGTGCCATGAGGACAATGAGTGCCGTTTGTCTCAAAAGAGCAGATTTACCTGACATATTAGGACCTGTGAGAATAATGATTTGTTGATCGCTGTGGTTCAAGGCTACATCATTTGCCACATAGGGTGAATCAATTGGTAATAGTGTTTCTATTACAGGATGTCGCCCTTGTACAATGTTAAGGCTAGTGTCTTCTGTAAGTTGTGGACGGCAATAGTTACGCTCTTTTGAAATGTTAGCAAAGCATTGTAAGCAATCCAACTCTGCAACTAAAGAGGCGTTGTGCTGAATGGGCGCAATGTAGTCAAGCAAACTTGCTACTAAGGCAGAGTAAATTTGCTGTTCAAGTTGCAGAATTTTGTCCTCTGCACCCAATATTTTAACTTCATACTCTTTAAGTTCTTCCGTAATGTATCTCTCGGCTGTAGTTAAGGTTTGTTTGCGAATCCATGTATTAGGAACTTTGTCTTTATGCGTATTGCGCACTTCTATAAAGTAGCCAAACACATTGTTGTAACTAATTTTGAGTGATGGAATGCCTGTGCACTCAGCCTCTTTTTTTTGTAGTTCCAGTAAATATTCTTTACCACTACGCTGAATTTTGCACAATTCATCAAGTTCTTCATTTATATTCGGAGCGATAACAGCACCCTTACCAATAGAACTTGCAGGCTCACTTAATAGTTGACATTCTATGCTTTCACAGATAGAGACACAAGGATTTAATTGCTCTGCAATGCGTGTAAAGTTACCTTTTTTCAACTGACTGCATCGTTTTTTGATTTGCTCTACAGCACGGAGTGATACACTTAACTGCACTACTTCACGAGGATTTATCCGCCCTACAGAGGCTTTTGATATGAGGCGTTCAAGGTCGCCCACTTGCCGAATGTAGGAGGATAGTTCTTCTATAAGTTCTTGGTTATCAATAAAATGTTGGACCACATCAAGTCGTGCATTAATTTGCTGCATCTCTTTCAAGGGTAATGCTAGCCAACGGCGGAGTAAGCGTGCACCCATTGGGGAAATTGTGTGGTCAATACAATTAATAAGCGTATGTGCATTTTCGTTATTCGATCCAAAGAGTTCAAGGTTGCGCACTGTAAACTTGTCTAACCATACATAGCGATTCTCATCTACCCGAGCAAGGTGTGCAATGTGTTTAAGGTGATTGTGTTGTGTAAGTTGTAAATAGTGTAATACTGCACCTGCAGCTACTACCCCTGCGGTAAAATCTTGCACTCCAAAACCTTTGAGCGAGGGGACTTGAAAGTGTGATAGCAACTTGTCGTAGGCAGCATCGTGATTAAATGCCCAATTATCAAGGCGATAGGTGTAGTACTTGACTCCAAAGTTCTCAGTAAAAGAGACCTCTAACCCTTTTTGAAAAATCACTTCTTTAGGGGCAAAGTTTGTAAGTAATTTATCGATATAGTCAATCGTCCCTTCACTTACGCAAAACTCTCCAGTTGAAAGGTCAAGAAATGCTACGCCAATCGTATCTTTTGCAATATGTATGCAGGCTAAAAAATTATTTTCACGATGTTGTAGTACATTGTCGTTGGTCGTTACCCCTGGTGTAACCAATTCGGTAACTCCTCGCTTTACAATACCCTTTGCTTGTTTCGGGTCTTCCAATTGGTCGCATATGGCTACACGTTGCCCTGCTCGCACGAGTTTTGGCAGATAGGTATCAAGGGCATGATGAGGAAATCCTGCTAGTTCTACATAGGCTGCTGATCCATTGGCCCGGCGAGTAAGTACTATTCCTAGAATTTGAGCGGCTTTTACAGCATCTTCACCAAAGGTTTCATAAAAATCGCCTACACGAAAAAGAAGTAAAGCATCAGGATACTTCACTTTAAATTCGTAGTATTGGCGCATCATTGGAGTTTCAGCGTATTTTTTTTTTTCAGCAGACATTTTTTTATAATAAAGTAATCATAATGCTCATCTTCTAAAAGGGGGGGGCATCTGAGTTGTGAAGTTTGTCAAAGTCACTTAAGTTGCTTGTAATGCCTCCAGTTAAAAAACTGCTATTGAGAGGTTCACTAGTTACGACAGAAGAACTCAAATTCATACGTGAAGGAATCGTTGCAGCAGGTGCAATCGCCTCCAAATCAACATCATTCAAATTGGTAAACTTAGCTTGCTCTTTAACAAAGCGTAGTTGTACATCTCCAACGGCTCCATTACGGTGCTTGGCGATAATAATTTCGGCAACTCCTCGCAAGTCATTACCTTCGTCATCTTCCACAAAACCATAATACTCAGGGCGATGTATAAAGGCTACAATGTCTGCATCTTGCTCGATAGAACCTGACTCACGCAGATTGCTCAAGCCAGGACGTTTGTTCCCGTTAGAGTTAGTCTCGTTGGCTCGGTTTAATTGTGCAAGGGCAATAATGGGAATATTCAACTCCTTAGCAATGGCTTTGAGAGAGCGAGAAATTGCAGCAACCTCTTGCTCACGGGAGCCTCGCAAATCTGGAGGCCCTGTCATAATCTGAAGATAGTCAACAATAACACATTGAATATTTTGTGTAGCGTAAAGTCGCCGAACTTTTGTGCGAAACTCATAAATGTTGAGGCTTGGTGTATCGTCAATAAATAATGGTGCATTCATTAAAGTGTTGATACTTCGTCCAAGATGCTTCATTTGTTCATTATCAAGTTTTCCGCTTCGTAGTAATTCGCCACTAATACCACTCTCTGACATAAAAAGGCGGGTAACTAATTGCTCACTTGACATCTCTAGGGAAAAAAATGCAACAGGGCGATTAAACTCAAGAGCCATATTGCGAGCCATGGAGACTACAAAGGCAGTTTTTCCCATTGATGGACGTGCTGCAATAACCACAAAGTCTGATTTTTGCCAACCTTGAGTAATTCGATCTAAAGTTTGAAAACCAGATTCTACTCCGCTAAATTCTTCTTTGCGCTTACTCAATTCCTCAATATGCTTCATCACTCTATCAGCAATTGTAGAAAGGGGTAATGCCTCACGTCTTATATTTCGCTCCCCAAGTTGGAGGATTTCGTGTTGCGCTTGATCCATTAAGTCTTGTACATCGGTACCATCTTCAAATGATTTTCGTTGAATTTCACTTGACACACGAATAAGTTCTCTCTGTATATGTTTTTGAGCAATAATGCGAGCATGATACTCAACATTGGCTGCTGATCCAACTTTTAGGGTGAGTGATGAAAGATAGCGTGCACCTCCTATTTCTTCAAGCACAGAATGGCGACGCAACTCTTCGGTAACAGTGTAGATATCAACAGGTTCAGAGTTTGCACTTAAAGTTGAAATTGCAGAAAATATCTTTCGGTGTGCATCTTTATAAAAACTTTCAGAGGAGAGTAAGTCCATAACCTCTTCTACTACTTCTTTTTCAAGCATTGCTGCTCCCA
>JBOFMS010000147.1:0-4940 GCA_051658505.1 Bacteroidales bacterium
ATTGCTACGCCATTAAGATACCATTGATACTCTCTGTTTGTACCTGTTGCTACAATGCTAATACAACTTTGCATGCTTGTACTGTCTTCTTTATATTCAAACGTAGGCTGTACAATAATGTGAGGAGCAATATCAACAATGTCAATGTAGAAACTATGAGCATCGGGCATATAGTTGCGATTACCCTCTTGAGTTGCCTCAACTAAAATTTCTCCTACACCGTTTACGTATGCAATACTATCTTTTAGTTCTATTACTCCATTATTAGCAGGGAGTTTTAAGCTTACAGAAAGTCCACTATTTGAACTAAGTGATAGCGGAAAGTTACGAACATCTGCATACAGTAAAATATCTCCAATCCTTTCAATTTCTTGTTGTTTTTTATTGACCTCAATGGTAAGTTTTGCAGATGCCGATATATAGTTGCGACCGCCATCTTGATAAAGATTTACTTGTGCTGTTCCCACATTTAGAACTTGTACTATGCTATCATTTATTGCAACCACATCAGTTGGTTCAATAGAGTAGTTCAAGGGCAGATTACTTGTACTTTTTGCCTTTATAGTAAAATTTGCATCGCCATAAGTTTTAATAATATAATCATCAGCATCAATTTCTTGTTTTGCCTTTATAATATTAATGCGGAAACTGGTTGATACAGGCAAATAGTTTTTGTCACCAGCCTGATTTGCTATTACAGTAACTTCCCCTACATTTAGAATATGCACAATATTATTTTGCGTAAATGAAATGACATCATTTTTCTCTGCCACGCTAAATGTAATAGGAAGATTGCTTGACACTTGTGCCGACAATTCAAAGTCAGAAGTTCCATAAACTCGCTCTATGTTAGCAATAGGAGCAATTGTTTGCTCTCGTTTTCCTGTAACTATGTAGATTGTTTTACTTGATGAGCATAGGTTTTCTGTTGCAGTAGCCGTATAACTTGTTATACCAGGAGTCATAGGGTATATTACAGTATCTCCCTCGCTCCAATCTATACTTGCATCGCCTGTAGTTTTTGCACGTAGATATACAGTATCTCCTATTTGAGAGTAGGTAGTATCGGGCATTAAAACACGCAGACTTGGAATAGGTTTAACATGTACCCTAAGAGTACGTAGGGCAGGGCAGTATGGGTCGTGCACCATTCCACTAAAAATATAAGAGCCTACACTATCTGGAGTTTGAAGACCTTCAACCTCAATCCAACTAACAGGACTTCCAAAAAAGTTTGACGGAAGTAAAATACTTTCTCCAAGGCAAATACTTGTATCACTCATTTCAGCAACTGGAGTGTACAGATTTACTTGTAGTTTCACCTTGTGACTTTCAACTCCATTAACGGTTTGTGTTACCCAAAAGAATTGCGTTGTAGTTGCTGTATCGGAAATGGTGGGTGGTGTAGTCTCTCCTACAGTAGCCGTATCAGAGGTATACCATTTTATGTCTTTAGCATTTTCAAAGTATGAATTATTTAAAGTCTCACCTTGGCATACATATGGTGTTGCTGTAATTTTGATATCAGATGGACGAATGCAGATTGTTTTTGTGATTGAGCTTGTTTGTACTCCACAAGCATCATAAGGGTTGTGTACGGTAAGGGTAAGTTCTCTACAGCCTGCACTGTCAAAAACAACTATTCCGTCCTTTACTTCAGTATCAGAGATTGTCCATGTAATTTCCCAATCTGAATTTCCATCAACGCTTGTTGATAGTTTGAGCGTATCCTTTTCTAAAAACGTGATATTGCTTAAATCATTGGATGCTACATCATTTACAAAGAAATCAACCAATAGATTTTTAACACTAGATCCTGCCGTATATCCATATGCTTCAGCATTACCATAGCCATATACATAAGCCGCTAAGCCCTCGGGATTTTCCAGATGCTGGGCTGATTCTGCACTAATGCCTCCAATGCGAGCATAAGAGTAGTCTTTGTTATTGGGAACTGGCGTAAAGCGAGCCCCAATATTTTGTCCATTGAGAGTTGTTTGACTTGCACTAGCAGTATTTACAATGATATTTACATAGTGATTTACTACTAAACTTGTAGGTAACGCAGCAAATATAATGTCAGGGAGATTTTGTTCTACTGGATTTACCCAAATCATAGAATTATCGCCGAGGTTACTATTATTTTTATTTCCATCAGGAGCCTTCATCGAAATAGGGTAGATAATCGTCATTACAGGCTTAGAACTTTGTACAAAGCTTGCATCGGTAAGGTCTGCTTCGTAGAATGTACCTTGATTAAGCGTATAGCTGTTATTCTCAATATTGACTTTTGTATTATTTTCTGCCGCAATAATTCTTACACGATCTTTTATTCGATCCATCGTTGGCACTAAAACAAAGTTTTTGCCCAATGAATTGAATGGGAGCATCTGCTCTACTAGGTGGTCTGAAGAGTAACTAGTGCTTAGTGGCATACCTACCGAGGTACGTTGATGACCACTAAACACTGCGATTTTTTTACAAGCCTGTGCTTCGACTATTGTGCCTGTAAGGTCATCACCTGTACCATAGTAGTACGATTCGCCTGCATTCATTACAGGAGTGG
The DNA here is from genome assembly GCA_051658505.1 of Bacteroidales bacterium. GTDB lineage: Bacteria > Bacteroidota > Bacteroidia > Bacteroidales > UBA932 > JAITMY01. The sequence continues at coordinate 2,567 of JBOFMS010000147.1, forward strand.
TTACGGTGCTACCGTAAGTAGGCAGATGATAGGTTAACCTTAGGTTATTTGTACCCATTCCGCTTACTACGGAGTCTACTAATATCATACCATAACGAGGATGATGCAATTGGTAAGTTTTCGACACATTCGCTACACGATTAACGGAGCGAATAACTACAGAATCTTTATAGTTGCGAGGTGTAATATCTACCCTCGTGTTATTTTCAGTAGCAACAATAAGAAGCGTTGAACGCTGTCCCGACACATTTGATTTTCCGTAGTATGAGGCTGCCATATATTTACTTCCCAAGGCAGATGTTGGGAGTACATTATTTGCATCTGAAGAGTAGGTCATGTGATTACTCGCATACAATGAAATTGTATCGCTACTAACCACACGTAAGGCGGTTTTGCTTACCTTAGCAAGCGCAGTGGTATAGGCTGCCGAATTTTTTGTTATCGTATGGGTTACCGTACTTCCGCCAGTAACTCTTACATTCGCATTATAGCCATTGCCACTAATGTTTACATTACAAGTTTTTTTGGCTGAAATGAGCAATTTTAGCGTTGGCGAACTATGATTATTAGGCATGAATGAAAGGTAGAATTCTGTGCCTTGTGTAGTCGTCTTTTTTTGCGCGTATGCTATGTTGCACACACTTAATAATAGGAAAAGTTGTAAAAAACGCATCCTGGGATATTGGAGAGCGAAAATCTTTTTCAACATATTGTAGTTAATTTGACGAAGTGTCTATTATTTACAGATAGACCAACTGTTAAATTAAGCCCGAATGAGTTTTGAACTATTCATTGGCGCTTAGAAAAAAAATACAAAGAGTTGCAATAGTATTATTGCAACTCTTTGTACGTAATAACATGAAATTACTTTACAGTATTCATGTGTGCGATAAGTTCAAGCACTTTGTTTGAATATCCCCACTCGTTATCATACCATGAAACAAGTTTTACGAAGTTATCATTCAAAGCAATTCCTGCTTTTGCATCAAATACCGAAGTGCGTTTTTCGTGGATAAAGTCAGATGATACAACATCATCTTCAGTGTATCCAAGTACACCTTTTAGTTCGCCATCAGCAGCCTTTTTTACCGCTGCCTTAATGTCGGCATACGATGCAGGTTTAGCCAAACGGCAAGTAAGGTCAACTACAGATACATCAAGAGTAGGTACACGGAATGCCATACCTGTAAGTTTGCCTTTCAATTCAGGAATAACTACACCTACAGCCTTAGCGGCTCCTGTGCTTGATGGAATAATGTTACCTCCTGCAGCACGTCCACCACGCCAGTCTTTTGCTGATGGTCCGTCAACTGTTTTTTGAGTAGCAGTAGCAGCGTGAACAGTAGTCATCAATCCCTCTACAATGCCAAAGTTATCGTTAATTACCTTTGCTAATGGAGCAAGGCAATTGGTGGTACATGAGGCGTTTGATACGATTGCTTCACCTTTGTATGATTTGTGATTTACGCCACATACAAACATAGGTGTGTCATCTTTTGAAGGTGCTGAAAGCACTACACGTTTTGCTCCAGCAGCAATGTGTTTTTCAGCAGTTTCTTTTGTAAGAAAAAGACCTGTTGATTCAACTACATATTCTGCGCCAACTTCATTCCACTTTAAGTTTGCTGGATCTCTTTCGGCAGTAACACGAATTGCTTGACCATTTACGATAAGTTTGCCGTCTTTTGCTTCAACAGTTCCTTTGAATTGTCCATGCACAGAGTCATAACGCAACATGTACACCATGTAATCAACATCAATTAAATCATTGATGCCGACAACTTCAATGTCGTTACGCTCTTCAATCGCTGCGCGAAATACCAAACGACCAATACGACCAAAGCCATTGATCCCTACTTTAAGTTTTCCCATTTTATATAATTATTAAGGGTTAATAAAAAACATCTTGAAATCAGAATTGCCGTAAAAGTACGATATTATTTTGAAAACAAACATAAAAAAAGAGCTAATCATATTACTTGCTAACTATATTAAGGTAGTTAATTAAGCCTTTGCAGTATTAAAGCGCAACTTGCCACACTCTAGCTGCCCCTCTCCCTTTTTACTTGTTGTGCTGGGCTTGACATGGTATCCCCTGCCACGAAGTGCGAACAAAAAGAAAAAGCCCCCTATTGATTGAGGATTTACATTAGTGCTGATGCAAGAGTATTGCTCATAAATAGGGGATTGCGGGTCGAGCCCGCAATGACGTGGTAGGAGGGTGGTGGTAGGGTGGCCCCTGCCCATGTTTTGCTTTTTTCATTTTTTGTCTTGACACAAAAAACGAAACAAAAAAGGTCAAGACTTTGGAAAAGGTTCTAAAAAAATATTGCTTGGAGGTCTAAAATTCTTAATCTCGCTCGTGCCTCACTCA